>NZ_JASDDB010000007.1:1485-89863 GCF_030407615.1 Pseudoalteromonas sp. APC 3355
CCCATCGTCTAGAGGCCTAGGACACCGCCCTTTCACGGCGGTAACAGGGGTTCGAATCCCCTTGGGGACGCCACTTACTATTTTAAGTATTGTATAAAGCAGTGTGACACCGCACTCTCTATGCACGACGTTATCAAGAGTACTAATCTCTTGGGGACGCCACTTACTTATTTTAATAGGGAAGTGTAGTGTTATTAAGAAAGCTCGCCTGAAACGAGTCTAAAAATTCAGTTGTCCTAGTGACACATTTATGTGTCCCCATCGTCTAGAGGCCTAGGACACCGCCCTTTCACGGCGGTAACAGGGGTTCGAATCCCCTTGGGGACGCCACTTACTATTTTAAGTATTGTATAAAGCAGTGTGACACCGCACTCTCTATGCACGACGTTATCAAGAGTACTAATCTCTTGGGGACGCCACTTACTTATTTTAATAGGGAAGTGTAGTGTTATTAAGAAAGCTCGCCTGAAACGAGTCTAAAAATTCAGTTGTCCTAGTGACACATTTATGTGTCCCCATCGTCTAGAGGCCTAGGACACCGCCCTTTCACGGCGGTAACAGGGGTTCGAATCCCCTTGGGGACGCCACTTACTTATTTTAAGTATTGTGTAAAGCAGTGTGACACCGCACTCTCTATGCACGACGTTATCAAGAGTACCAATCTCTTAGATATGTCATTTACTACTTAGATAGGAAAGTGCAGTGTTATTAGAATAAAACCACAAATTAATACCCTCATTTTATACTTCATTTTTATATCAATCTATTTACACTTTGTTACAAAACCAAACCCATAATCGCTCCATATTCCTTGTTGTACTTTTAATTAGTCTTTAAACTCATTGAGTTAATTTAAATATGGACTAAAAAATGAAACTCACAAAAATTGCACTTGCTGTTTTACTTGCATCAGGGTTGGCTGCATGTAATAGCTCAACTCAAGCTGTTGATAAAAATATTGTTACAGAAACATCAATTCCTGGCGTTACACTTATTGAATCAGTGAAATCTAATGCAGGTGAAATCAACATACCGTATAAAAAATATAAACTAGATAACGGTTTAACTGTAATTGTGCATGAGGATCATTCAGATCCCTTAGTACACGTTGATGTAACATACCACGTTGGTTCTGCTCGCGAAGAGTTGGGTAAGTCAGGCTTTGCTCACTTTTTTGAGCATATGATGTTTCAAGGTTCAGAAAATGTTGCTGATGAGGAACATTTTAAAATAATATCTGAAGCAGGCGGTACTTTAAATGGTACAACTAACTCAGATAGAACAAACTATTTTGAAACAGTACCTGTAAATCAATTAGAAAAAATGTTGTGGCTAGAAGCTGATCGAATGGGCTTTTTACTCGATGCTGTAACCCAAGAAAAATTTGAAGTACAACGCGAAACAGTAAAAAACGAGCGCGGCCAACGTGTTGATAATCGCCCTTATGGTCGTTTAGGTGAACGTGTTGCTCAAGCGATGTATCCAGACGGCCACCCATATTCATGGCCTGTAATTGGTTTTATGGACGATTTAAATCGCGTAAATGTAAATGATTTAAAAGCATTCTTTTTAAAATGGTACGGACCAAATAATGCAACGCTTACCATTGGTGGTGACATCAGCGCTAATGAAATACTGCCATTAGTTACTAAATACTTTGCACCAATCCCAAAAGGTCCTGAAATACCTAAAGTTGAAAAAACAGCGGTAACACTAAATGCCGATAGATATATTTCAATGGAAGATAAGGTTCACTTACCTTTATTAAGTATGAGTTTCCCAACGACTTACGCTCGCTCTGAAGATGAAGCGCCTCTTGATATACTTGCTGAAATATTAGGTGGAGGTAATAATTCACTACTATACAAAAACCTAGTTAAAACTCAACTTGCTGTTCAAGCAAGTGCAAATCATCCATGCCAAGAGTTAGCGTGTTCAATTAGTCTTTATGCTTTACCAAATCCTACAGCAGGGAAAACGTTAGCTGATATGGAAAAAATCATTCGTGATTCATTTGTTGAATTTGAAGAGCGTGGCGTTACACAAGATGATTTAGATAAAGTAAAAGCTAAAATAGAGTCGGGTGCAATTTTTGGTCTGCAAAGCGTATCAGGAAAAGTCTCTCAACTAGCCGCATCTGAAACGTTTACAGGTAACCCAAACTCAGCTAAAGATGAGATTTCACGTTATAACAAAGTTACAAAAGCTGATGTTATGCGTGTTTTTAATCAATATATCAAAGGTAAATCTGCCGTTATTATGAGTGTTGTGCCAGAAGGTCAAACTCAACTTATAGCTGCCCCAGACAACTTTACGCCTAAAGCGCATGATTTTGGAGGTCCATCTACAACTTCAGCTGATGATTTAGTGGCACGAAGAGCTGTTGATACATTTGATCGAAGTGTTCACCCTGTAGCCGGCGCAAATCCTGCTGTTGATGTTCCTTCTCTTTGGCAAACTAAGACCGAAAACGGTATTAAAATATTAGGTACGCAAAGTACAGAAACGCCAACCACCGCTATTTTCATTAAAGTTCCGGGTGGCTTGTATAATGAGCAAGCTAGTAAAGTGGGTTTATCGTCAATGACTGCATCGTTAATGAGCGAGTCAACGCAAAACTACACTACAGAGCAAATGAGTAACGCGCTTGAAAAACTGGGTAGCCAGGTAAGTATCTACTCAGATAAAACACATACAAATGTGTATGTTTCTAGCTTAACCAAAAATGTAGATGCAACGCTAAAGCTTGTTGAAGAGAAATTATTTAAACCAGCATTTAATGCCGATGACTTTGAGCGTAATAAAAAGCAAATCATTCAAAATATTCAACATTCAATGAAGGATGCAGGGTATTTAGCATCTAATACATACAGCAAATTACTATATGGCGACAATATAGCTGCACTTCCAAGTACCGGAACGCTTAATAGTATTGAGGCTATTACATTAGATGACGTTAAAGCTTTTTATAACGCAAACTTTAAGTCACAGGGCGCGCAAGTCATTATTGTTTCTGATTTAAAAGAGTCAAAAATTGAGCCAAAGGTTAAAGCTACATTTGCAAACTGGCAAGGTAAATCGAGCCCGGTAGCGGTTGATTTCAGTGAACCTAAAGTAGAAACTAATGTAATTTATTTGGTTGATAAACCAGATGCCCCTCAATCAGAAATTCGTATTGGTAAACGCGATATGGTTGAAGACATTACAGGTGAGTTTTTTAAAGCTAACTTAATGAACTTTGCATTTGGTGGCACGTTTAACAGCCGTATCAATCTAAATTTACGAGAAGATAAAGGCTACACTTACGGTGCTCGCTCTCGTTTTTGGGGGGATAAAACATCAGGTGGCTTTACAGCTTCTGCAGCGGTGAGAGCCGACTCTACTGCAGCGTCTATTACAGAGTTTACTAATGAGCTTAATAACTATGCTCAAAACGGTGTCACTGATGAAGAGCTTATGTTTATGCGTAAAGCTATCAATCAAAAAGATGCGCTTAAATACGAAACGCCTAATGCAAAACTTGGCTTTTTAGCACAAATATTAGAGTTCGATTTAAAACCTAGCTTTGTAAAAGAAAGAAATGAGATTGTTAGCAATATTAGCAAAGAAGAAGTTAACGCCTTAGCTAAAAAACACTTAAACACTAAAGATATGATTTATTTAGTAGTGGGTGATGCTAAAACACTTCGCCCAGAGCTTGAAAAATTAGGTATGAAGGTTGTTGACTACAGTCTTTAACATTTAAATAATTAGAATTACAAAGCAGCTTTTTTAGCTGCTTTTTTTTGCCTGATTTTAGAGTGTTGATCTTTTCGAAAGTAGATTACAAGGAACAACTACAGCGTCTTTTTTTAGATATAAAATATAATTTTGTAGTTTAAACCTTCAAATAACACCCCATTCCTAGCTTTATTATTCAGTACTTATAAAGATTCAATTTGGTAGCATAAATTTAGACATCCAACTTTATTAGGAGGATTTATGGCAAGTGGGTGGGCACGAGACGGTGCAATTCAAGATCAAATTGATGCAAGTGTTAACGACGCCGTACAGTATGCAAGAAGCAATTTAATATCTGGTGCAAGTGCTGAGCTATGTGACGAGTGCGATGAAAAAATCCCACAAGCACGAAGGCTCGCGCTACCAGGAGTTCGCTACTGTGTTGCATGCCAAGCTGCAATAGAAGGTAATGATGCTAGCGCTAAATCGTTTAATAGGCGTGGTAGTAAAGATAGTCAGTTGCGTTAAAAAAAGGTGCTGCAAAGCACCTTTTATTTAATACCAATCTGCATAACCATTTGAACAATATATAAAATTAAACCCCTCCATAGTTATACCAACCAGCATAAATCTTTGATCAATCTAACGAATTAAATTGCACTATAACGTAGTTAAAAATTTTTTATTTAGAACAACTAGATACAAAAATTTTTGCCTAGTTCTAGCGTAATTTTCTTAACGTTAAATAGACCCCATATATAAGCAGATTGGCATTAAGCAAATTGTTATTACTTGAATTGGTTGTTAAGTAATTTAAAATTTACTCATGTCTTCTTTTTTCTGAATTAACTCAATTGCATAGCCATCTGGGTCTTTTACAAAAGCAATTTCAGTAGTACCGCCTTTTACAGGCCCTGGTTCACGGCTTACATTGCCACCAGCAGCTTTAATATCTGCACATGCTTTGTAAATATCATCAAATTCAATAGCAATATGACCATATCCATTACCTAGGTCGTAGCTATCCTCGTCCCAGTTATAAGTTAGCTCTAATACTGTGTTATCTGCTTCGTCGCCATATCCAACAAAGGCAAGAGTGTATCTGTATTCACTGTTATCAGCTCTGCGTAATTCTTTCATACCTAATATTTCAGTATAAAAAGCAATTGATTTATCCAAATCGGCTACACGAAGCATAGTATGTAATAAACGCATTTTTAGTTCCTTTAGTTATTTATTCAATGTTAAGGGTATTTTTAACTAAGCGCTATTATTAAGCGCGTTTTAGGGGGGGTTATATGTATTAGCCATATATGTAGGCATTATATATAAATCACAACCTTAATATGAGAGTGGGCTTAAAACAGTTTGAGTTCGACCTTTATAAATTACCAATTAATGAATCATTTTAATAAATTTTGGATATTTAAATAACCAGCACTCAATTATTGGTCAACCTATTAGTATAAAAAAGTTACTGATTGTTCAACAAAAGTTAACCTTTGCTTAATTGTGCCATTGCTATGTAACCATCTGTTTTTATAGATTATTAAATTTATTATTGTGTAATTTGTAAAAATATGGCGTTTGCTTGGTTAACTTATTGGTTGACAAAAAAGTCGTATGGTAATACAGTTTTTGCATACCAATTGGTAAGTTACTTGGTTTGAGTGAATACAATGTATTGGTAATTAATCAGAGTTACGTTTTGCACAGGTTAATTTATAAATAACTCAAGCTTAAAGTTACTCTACAAATTGAAACAAAAGACACAGCGTATTTATAGAGTAAATTTTACTTGTTCTTATAAAAGTATGCGCCACATATTTAGGAGTTATTCATGTCAAAACCAGTCATCGGTTTCATCGGCTTAGGCTTAATGGGCGGCAACATGGCCGAAAATTTACAAAACAAAGGCTATGAGCTAATTGTTATGGACCTTAGCAAAGATGCGGTTGCAGCATGTGTTGCTAGAGGCGCAAAAACAGCAAGCACTGCAAAAGAGCTAGCTGAAGGTTCAGATATTGTTATGTTTTGTCTTACAACGTCTGCCGTTGTAGAAAAAATTGTTTACGCAGAAGACGGTATCCTAGCGGGTATTAAAGAAGGTGCAGTATTAGTTGATTTTGGTACTTCTATCCCATCATCTACTAAAAAAATTGGTGCTGATTTAGCAGCTAAAGGCGCAGGCATGATCGACGCGCCACTAGGTCGTACACCAGCACATGCTAAAGACGGTCTTTTAAACATTATGGCTGCAGGCGATATTGATACATTCAATAAAGTTAAACCAGTACTGGAAGATCAAGGTGAAAACGTTTTCCATCTTGGCGAGCTAGGTGCAGGTCATACAACTAAGCTTATCAACAACTTCATGGGCATGACGACAGTATGTGCTATGTCACAAGCATTTGCAGTGGCAGAGCTTGCTGGTGTTGACCGTCAACAACTTTTCGACATTATGTCGACTGGTCCATCTAACTCACCGTTTATGCAATTTTGTAAAAATTATGCAGTTGATAATGTTAGCGACCTTGGTTTCTCGATTGCTAATGCAAAGAAAGATTTAGGCTACTTCCTACAAATGGTAGAAGACCTAGGTACTGAATCAAAAATCGCTGAAGGTTCATCAGCTAACCTACAAGCAGCGTTTGACGCTGGTATGGGTCAAGGTAACGTTCCTGAAATTTTTGATTACTTCAAAAAGTTAGAAAAGTAATACTTCTCGACCTTATTGAGCGCTTTGAGCTTTAACTTAAGGCGCTTTAACACACATGACACCAATTGACTAAAGTCTTTGTGCAATGTCAGCTTTTTTTAATTCTGATGAAGCACTACTTTCAGTCACAACGAAAAAGAGTTAACTATGCGTTTGATTAATACAATAAAGCTTAGTCTAGTTCTCATCGGTTGCATATCCACACAAGTAGCGGCCAAAGATTATTTTATAGAAAATAAACAAGCTTTTAATGATATCGCAGCTAATCTAGTTGCTGGCGACAAAGTAGTACTTAAAAATGGTACTTGGTCTGACTTCGAAATTTTACTTGAAGGCCAAGGTACAAAAAACTCTCCTATTATATTAACCGCTGAAACTAACGGAAAAGTAATTCTATCAGGTCAATCTAACCTAAGACTTGCAGGTAAATACCTTGAAGCTTCTGGTTTAGTATTTAAAGACGGCTACACACCGAGCTCAGCTGTAATAGAATTTCGTAAAAATAAAAATGAATTAGCCTACAATTCACGAGTTACTCAAACAGTAATCGATAATTACAGTAATCCAGACAAACGAGAGTCTGATTATTGGGTTGCCTTATATGGACAACATAACCGCTTTGATCATAGTCATTTAGTTGGCAAACGAAATAAAGGTGTGACAGTTGCTGTTCGTTTAAACACTAAAGCAAGCCAGGAAAACTATCATCGTATAGATAACAACTATTTTGGCTACCGTCCTACTTTTGGTTCTAACGGTGGTGAAACCCTGCGTATTGGCACAAGCCATTACTCACTAACTGATTCGCATACATTGGTTGAAAATAATTACTTTGAACGTACCAATGGTGAAGTAGAAATTGTTTCGGTTAAATCAGGTAAAAACATCCTTCGTAATAACGTATTTTATGAAGCGCGCGGTACATTAACGCTGCGCCATGGTAACGGTAATCTTATAGAAGAAAATATTTTTATTGGTAATGGTGTTGATCACACAGGTGGTATCCGCGTTATCAATAAAGATCAAATTGTAAGAAATAACTACCTACAAGGCCTAACAGGCTATCGTTTTGGCAGTGGTTTTACTGTGATGAACGGCGTACCAAATTCATCTATTAATCGTTATCACCAAGTAGAAAATGCGACGATTGAAAACAACACATTTATAAATGTGCGTCATATTCAACTTGCTGCAGGTAGCGATGCTGAGCGTAGCGCAGCCCCAAAAAATAGCGTAATGAAAAACAACTTAATCATAAACCAAGATGGTGAGCAGCCATTTACAACATTCGACGATGTAAGTGGGTTAGTATTAAGTAACAACATTGCAGATACAAAAGTGCTTTCTGAGCTAACGTACGGTGTAAAAAAAGATAAAATCACGCTGGAAAAAGCAAGTAATGGTCTACTTTACCCAACATCTAAAAGTTTAAATGTAGGTGCAAAGCGCGATTTAAAAGTACTTAAAAAAGAAGATACCGGTGTTAGTTGGTATGCAAAAGTACCTGCTTTAGTTGATTTTGATTCTGGTAAGACACATTCTGTTAAAGCTGATGTAAGTGCATTACTAGATGCTATTGATAATGCAGAGTCGGGCGATGTTCTAGAACTAGCGCCTGGCCATTATGATGTGTCTAAACTGGTTAAAATTGATAAAACGTTGACAATTAAAGCAAAGCAGAACACAAAGTCTAAACTTACTTTTCAACGCTCTACCTTGTTTGAAATACATGATGGCGGCAGCTTAAAACTAGATGGTTTATCAATTTCAGGTGAAAACGCGCCAGATGCAATAGGTAACAGCATTGTTCGTACGCAAAAATGGGGTATGGTTGATAATTACCGCTTTGTAATGACCAACTCAGAGTTAAATGCTTTAGATATTAATCATTCATTCCATTTCTTTATCACTGGTAAAGGTGCAATGGCTGACGAAATTATAGTTACAGGTAATACCTTTAATACAGTAACAGGTGACATTTTACGTCTAAATACTGAAATTGAAGACTTAGGTGTTTATAACGCGGAATACGTTATTGTAAATGATAATACATTTAATAATGTGGAAGGCGGTGTACTTAAGCTTTACCGTGGTGGTACTGATGAAAGTACATTTGGTCCTCATTTTGAAATGACAAATAACACGCTTAATAACGTTGGCCTTGGTAAGCGTAACAAAGAGCAAGCGAGCATTTATGTTCACGGTGTTCAAGTTACTAATATCAAAGATAATAAATTTGTTAAATCTGCTCCTATTATTGTAGAGCACACAGTAGGCGAGCCTAAAACTGAAATCTCAGGCAATACATTTGATGCAACTAAAGCACCAAGCGTTAAAGAGTTAAGAGTTAAAGGCCCACACACGGCAGTATTAAAAAATAACAACATTTTAAATAAGGCAGGGTAAATACTATGTACTTATTAAAATGCCAAACACGTTTTAAAATAGCTGCTGTAGCTGCAATTACATTACTTACATCATTGGGGGCGCATGCAGCGCACCCAAACTTAGTGATTACTACTGATGATGTTAAGCAAATGCGCCAAGCAATTAGTAGCAACGGTAGCACAAAGTTTGCTACTGCGTTTGAATCGCTAAAAGCGCAAGTAGATGAACAAATTGCACAGCCTATCACTGTACCAGTTCCAAAAGATGGCGGTGGTGGTTATACACATGAGCGCCATAAGAAAAATTATCAACTTATGTACAACGCGGGCATTATTTATCAATTAAGCCAAGATGATAAATACGCAAACTATGTACGTGATATGTTGCTTGAGTATGCAAAATTATACCCAACGCTTGGTCTGCATCCAAAACGTAAAATGGACTCGCAAAATCCAGGTAAGTTTTTTTGGCAAAGCCTAAATGAAGCAATGTGGCTTGTGTACACAATACAAGCTTATGATCTAATTCATGACTCGTTAAATGCCGATAATATTAAAACAATCGAGAATGACTTACTCCGTCCTGTTTCGTTGTTCACATCTGTAGGCCAACCGTCTACATTTAATAAAGTACATAACCATGGAACATGGGCAACAGCGGGTGTTGGCATGGCAGGGTATGTATTAGGCGAACCTGAGTGGGTAGAAAAATCATTATACGATTTAGAAAAGTCGGGTAAGGGTGGCTTTATTAAGCAGCTAGAGATGCTGTTTTCACCACAAGGTTACTATAACGAAGGTCCTTACTATCAACGCTTTGCACTATTACCCTTTGTTACGTTTGCTAAAGCGATTGAAAACAACGAACCACAACGAAAAATATTTGAATATCGCGATGGCATATTATTAAAAGCGATTGATACGACAATTCAACTTAGCTACAACGGTTTGTTCTTCCCAATTAACGATGCAATAAAAAGTAAAGGCATCGATACCATTGAGTTAGTAAATGGTGTAACGGCAGCGTATGGCTTAACCAACGATGCAGGTTATTTAGATATTGCTAAGCAACAAGACCAAATAATTCTCTCTGGTGATGGGCTAAAAGTAGCTCAAGCACTTGATAACAACATGGCAAAACCTTATTCGTTTAAATCTGTTGCCTTCGGTGATGGTAATGGCGGTAAACAAGGTGCTTTAGTTGTAATGAGAACGCAGGTAGGTGGCGATCAAGCGCTACTGTTTAAACCTGCTGCACAAGGTTTGGGCCATGGTCATTTTGATAAATTAACATGGCAGTTTTACGACCACGGAAATGAAATTGTATCTGATTATGGCGCAGCACGTTTTTTAAATGTAGAAGCTAAATACGGCGGTCGTTATTTACCTGAAAACGAAACTTACGCTAAACACACTGTTGCGCACAATACGGTAGTGGTTGACGAAACAACGCATTTTAATGCAAATGTTGAAGTAGGAAATAGTAATTACCCTGCACTTAACTTTTTCGAAACGAATGAATACGGCACGGTTTCAAGCGGCGAAATAAGCACAGCTTATAAAGGCGTTGATCTTGAGCGTACGCTTGCACTTATTAACTTACCTGAACTACAAAGCACAGTTGCACTTGATATATTTGATGTTGCAGCAAATAAAGCACATCAGCTTGATTTGCCTTTGCATTATAAAGGTCAGCTTATAGATACCAGCTTTGAGCTAAAAGCGAATGCAACGCAGCTGTCTGCGCTAGGTACTAAAAATGGCTACCAGCATCTATGGCTTAAAGCTCAAGCGCAACCTCAAAGTGGTTTAGCTAAAGTAACGTGGCTAAACGAAAATGGTCGTTTTTATACGCAAACGAGCTTGGTTAAAGGTGATGAGTCTTTCTTGTTTACTCAAATAGGCGCAAATGACCCTCACTTTAATTTACGCAACGAAAATGGTTTTATTCGTCGTGTTGAGGGTCAAAAGCAACATAAGTTTATATCTGTATTAGAGCCACATGGTGAGTACAACCCAAGTAAAGAATATACCCTAGAAGCTGTTAGTCGAGTTACAAAGCTTGAATATAGTCAGCAGGGCGATTTAACACTTGTTGAACTTGATATTAAAGGCAACTCATATTTAGTGGCAATTAATAAAGCACAAACATCAGCTAAAAACACATTCAATTATCAAAATAAAGAGTTCACTTTAAATGGCCGATTAGGCGTTTATATGATGAACAATAATCAGGAGTAAATAGGATGCAAAAGCAAAGCGCAAACTTTTCATTTGGTAACGAGACCGAAATAGAAGACTTAGGAAATGGTCTAAAACGTCAAATGCTAGGTTATAACGAAGAGCTAATGGCTGTTAAAATTTGGTTTGAGAAAGGGGCTATTGGTTATAACCATGCTCACAGACATTCTCAAGTAACGTATGTTGTTGAAGGTGAGTTTCACTTTAACATTGATGGCGTAACTAAAATCTTAAAACCGGGTGATAGCTGCTTAATCCCACCATTTGCTGATCATGGAGCTACCTGCCCAACAGGCGGAATCCTGATTGATACTTTTAGCCCAGCGCGTGAAGACTTTCTTGAGGATTAATTATGCAACTTAAAGGCTTACGTTGGTGGGTTATAGCGCTAATAGCGCTAGCTACCATTATTAACTATATCGACCGCCAAGCACTTAGTGTGCTTTGGCCGGACATTGTTGAAGATTTATTTCCTGATGAATCAGCGCTAGAACGCAAACAAATATACGCTAATATTTCTATTGTGTTTGTATTTGCTTATGCATTTGGTCAGGCAATCTTTGGTAAAATATTTGACTGGGTGGGCACACGCTTTGGTTTTGTACTATCAATAGGTGTTTGGTCTATTGCGACCGTTGCGCATGCATTTGCACAAGGTGTACTTAGTCTTAGCATTTTTCGCGCAATCTTAGGTGTAGCAGAAGCCGGTAACTGGCCTGGTGCAGCTAAAGGTAACGCAGAATGGTTCCCTACTAAAGAACGTGCTTTAGCACAGGGTATTTTTAACTCTGGCGCCGCAATTGGCGGCATTATTGCTATTCCTTTAATTGCTTATTTAACTATCTATTTTAGCTGGCAAATGGTGTTTGTTTTTGTTGGTGCATTAGGTTTCCTTTGGTTAGTTCCATGGTTAATTTTAGTTAAAGCACCGCCTAGCTCACATCCTTGGCTGACTGCCGAAGAACGTGAATATATCTTAACGGGTCAAAGACGTGTTGATGACAACGGTGATGTAACTGGTGAAGACGAAGAGGAATATAACCCTACAACTGCTGAGTTACTTTCTCGTAAGCAAAGCTGGGGTGTAATCATTGCCTCTGCCGCAATTGACCCAATTTGGTGGTTATTTGTTTTTTGGATCCCTATTTACCTAAATGAAGTATACGGTATGGATGTTAAATCTATTGGTATATACGGTTGGGTACCTTATGTAGGCGCTATGTTTGGTGCTTGGTTTGGTGGCTTATTGGCTCAAAACCGACTCAAAGCAGGTTGGAATACAGATAAAACACGTAAGCTTACTATTACGCTGGGTTGTTTAATTATGTTACCAGCGCTACTTGCAATGGCAAATCCAGGCGGACCAACAACAGCGGTACTAATTATGGCTGTTATCTTATTTGGTTTTCAAACTGCAATTGGTAACGTGCAAACACTACCAAGTGATTTGTTAGGTAAAAAAGCAGTGGGTACATTATCAGGTTTTTCTGGTATGGCGGCAAAGCTTGGTGCTGTAGGTCTTACATCGCTAGTACCTTTTCTTACTGCTGATGGTAACTACACACCAGCATTTGTAATTGGTGCTTCTTTAGCCATCATTGCAATGGCAGCTGTTTGGATTTTAATTCCAAAAATAGAACCTCTTAAAAAGCCTCAATAATCTAGATAATAACTGCTATGCCAACATATTTTGTATATGTGCATAGCAGTTAACTACATAGGGTAACTTCCAAGATGAAAAATATTTACTTTATCGGTGAATGCATGGTCGAGCTTAGAGCTATGAGCGCGGCAACACTGCACCAATCATTTGCAGGCGATGTTTATAATTCTGCAGTGTATTTAAAACGTTGCTTCCCGCAGGTTACTACTTCGGTTGTTACGGCTTTAGGTCAAGATAATTTAAGTAAAAAAATGCTAGAACGCTTTGAGAGTGAACAAATAAATACGCAACTTGTATTTGCTCACGACACCAAAGTACCTGGTATGTACTACATAGAAACTGATGAGCATGGTGAGCGTAGCTTTATTTATTGGCGCAATGATTCTGCAGCTAAAAAGGTTGTTGATTTTTTAGATGCTGATGCACTCGAGCAGCTTAGCCAAGGTGATATGTTTTTCTTTTCAGGAATTTCATTAGCAATAATTGAAGAAAGTGCACGTGAAGACTTTTGGAAAGTTGTAAAGCAGCTTAAAGATGCTGGGGTTAAAATCGTTTTTGATCCTAACTATAGAGCACGTTTGTGGAATAGTGTAGAGGAAACAAAAGAGCAATATCATTTAGCCTTTACGTTTGCAGATATTACCCTACCAGGCGTTGAAGATTTAACAACACTTTATGGCGTTCATAGCGTAGAAGCAGTTGTTGAATATTTAAAGCCTTACCAAATTGGAGAAATTATTGTTAAAAATGGCCCTGAATCGGTAGTGACAAAAGAGGGCGATACGCTTCAAAGCCACACTATTGTACCGGTCAAAAACGTTGTAGATACAACATCAGCAGGCGATGCCTTTAACGGTGTTTACTTAGGTGCACGTTTATCTGATAAATCAATTTCAAGTGCCGTGCAACTTGCTGCAAAAGCGGCAGGGACTGTTATACAGCAACCAGGTGCTATTGCTCAAAAAGATATATTTCAGCTAGCAATGGCTGAAGCTGGCATGTGATACCAATTTTATTAAAAACATGATCACCTTAGCGTATTAAATAACTCACTAACTACGTTAAAAATTATTTATATAGAGCAACTATGTATCATAATTTTAGCCTTGTTATTGAGCTATTTTCTTGTCGCTATAATAGCTCATTAATTTAATGCAATTGGTATAACAAAATAATTAACCTGAACTCTGGTTAAGAGATTTACTAACATATTGAATCATGGTGATATTTAAAATTATTTTCTCTAGCTAGAGATTTTCAGTGAAAACAAGGCGGATTTACGCGTCAATAGCGGGCCTATTGCAAGTAAATTCAACACAGTTAGCGCTGAAAATAGCTGCTTGAGATAGATTTATTATCTAGAGTTCAGGTTAAACAAACATTAAAGGCCGCCATACCTCGGCCGCATTACTTTTTATAAAGGAACAACGTTATGACTCGCTTTTCTGAACTTATGTCAGGACAAACACTGCTACCTATAATTCAAGCAGATACACCAGAGCAAGGTGTTCAAATAGCGAAAGCTATGGCCAATGCTGGGCTTACTTTAGTTGAAGTAGTGCTAAGAACAGAGGCATCAATAGAGGCATTAAAAGCTATTAAAGCACAGGTGCCAGAACTAAAAGTAGGTGCAGGGACAGTCATCAATACTGATATTTTGGAGCAAGCACTTGAAGCGGGTTCTGATTTTATTGTAACCCCAGCGGTGTCTCCTACGTTACTTGAAGCACTTGCTAAATGTAATGTGCCGGTACTTCCTGGTGTATCAAACACCGGTGATATTTTAATGGCGCTTGAATATGGCTTTGAAGAGCAAAAATTATTCCCAGCATCGCTTGCTGGTGGCGCTCCTTTTGTGTCAGCTGTGTCGTCAGTATTTAGAGCAGTCAGCTTTTGTCCTACAGGTGGCGTTAGCGAAAGTAACAAAATGGACTATCTTTCTTTAAATAATGTATTCGCCGTTGGCGGTACTTGGATAGCGAAAAAAGAATGGGTTGAACAAGAAAATTGGCAAGCAATTACTGATTCTTGTATCCAGGCTTTAAAATAGAAAGGATTTCATAAATGAATTATTTAGCCCCAACAATACTACCAGGCGTAATCGTTGGCGACGAGGTAAGTGCTGTGTACGAGCATGCACGTACACATCAATATGCGTTGCCAGCGGTAAATGTTGTTAGTACAACATCTATAAATGCGACGCTAGAAGCTGCTAAAAAGAAAAACTCGCCCGTTATTATTCAGCTTTCTAATGGTGGAGCACAATTTTTTTGTGGTAAAAGCTTATCTTTACCAGAGCAACAATCAGCTGTGCTTGGGGCGGTAAGTGCTGCAAGATATGTACATTCAGTGGCAGCACATTATGAAGTAGCAGTGATGCTTCACACTGATCACGCAGCTAAAAAGCTACTACCTTGGATTGATGGTTTGCTTGATGAAGGTGAAAGACACTTTGAACTGACTGGCAAACCATTGTTTAGCTCACATATGATTGATCTGTCAGAAGAGCCTTTAGAAGAAAATATCGAAATTTGTGAACGTTACTTAACGCGTATGGCAAAAATAGGTATGACGCTTGAAATTGAGCTTGGTTGCACGGGTGGTGAAGAAGACGGTGTTGATAACTCACACTTAGATAGTTCTGCTTTATACACTCAACCTGAAGATGTTGCATTTGCTTACGAACGCTTAAGTCGTATTAGCCCTAACTTTATAATTGCAGCCTCTTTTGGCAATGTTCATGGTGTATATAAACCGGGTAACGTTGTTCTTACGCCAACTATTTTAAAAGATTCACAAGCTTACGTATCAGAAAAATTTAATCTACCAAGCAACTCAATTAACTTTGTTTTTCATGGTGGTAGTGGTTCTGAGTACAGTAAAATTGCAGAGTCTTTAACGTATGGCGTAGTGAAGATGAATATTGATACCGATACGCAGTGGGCGTGTTGGACAGGTATTTTAGATTACTACAAAGACAAGCAAGCATACCTACAGGGGCAAATTAGTAACCCTGAAGGGGATGATAAGCCAAACAAGAAATACTATGACCCTCGTGTATGGTTGCGTCATTCAGAGCAAAGTATGGTTGCAAGGCTAGAGCAATGCTTTGACGATCTAAATTGTGTAAACAGGTATAGCGCATGAAAAGATTAAATACAGTATTGAAAGAAGACGGTGTAGATACCGATCTTATTTTACTTATTCGCACAATTTTAGCGACCAGTAAAGAAATTGCTTTTCGAGTAAGCCAAGGTGAATTAGCCGGTGTTTTAGGCTCAACTTTGAATGAAAACGTTCAAGGTGAAGTTCAAAAAAAGCTTGATGTAATCGCAAACCAACTACTTAAAGACATCCTACTTGACGACAGCAGTGTACGATCTGTTGCATCAGAGGAAGAAGATCATGCGGTAGGTGGCCACCCTGAAGGTAAGTTTATTGTTGCTTTTGACCCGTTAGATGGCTCTTCTAATATTGATGTTAATGGGCAAATAGGCACTATATTTACTATTTACTTAGCCCGTGATGATGTTCCTTTTGATAGCGACGAGCAATTTAGTCAGCCCGGTGTAAATCAAGTATGTGCAGGCTATGTGTTATACGGCCCTTCATCATTACTTGTAATGAGTACTGGCGGTCCTACGCGTTGTTATACGTTAGACTCAACACATGGCGGTTACTTACTGACAAATAAGCAGTTAAGTGTGCCAGAACAAAGTCGTGAATTTGCCGTTAATATGGCTAACTACCGTTACTGGGACGAACCAACACAAGTGTATTTTGATAAATTGCTATACACCTGTGAAAGCTTTGAAAAAAGCTCAATGCGTTGGAATGCAGCGATGGTAGGCGACGTTCATCGTATTTTATGCCGAGGCGGGTTATTTTTGTATCCACAAGATAAACGCAGTGGTAACGATAACGGAAAAATAAGACTGCTTTATGAAGCAAACCCGTTAGCACTTTTAGTTGAAAACGCAGGTGGTAAAGCAACCTCTAGAGGAACGCGAATTTTAGATATTGCGCCAACTAGCTTGCACCAGCGTGTGCCTGTTGCTTTGGGTTCAAATGAGCCTGTAGAGTTTTATAATAACGCCATGTTATAAAACAGCACTCAAAAAAAGGGGTAAGAAAATTGCCCCTTTTTACCCTTAATTTTAATTTTCTTTGTAAATATCCTCTTTATACAAACTCACTTCTTTTCTTATTGTCTTCAAATAAGAATACTTCACATATATTAAATAATATTACTTACTAAACCCTATATAAAACTAAGTTTTTACTATAACGCTATGTATCTTCAACGTTATTTTTCACAATTGAATTCAACTCTTAACCAACAATAAAAGCCCGAGGTTAACTTGGTGTTTATTTATTGTTATTTAATTAGATGGGGATAGTGGAAAAACTTATTTTATTGTGGTTATATTACCAGGTTGGTTAACAATTTATTTGAAATTCAAATAAATTTGGTAATAAGCACGTGATTTATTTGGTAACACACACAATAGATGACCAAATATTAAAACTATAAATTTGGAGAATAGAGCCACCATGAAATTCAAACATTTTGCGCTATGCGCTATTGCAGCAGCAATCGTTGGTTGTGACACAAACTCAAACAACAATGACAACAACTTGGGCTCTATTGCTCTTAGTGGAACTGTTACAAGCGGACAAACATTAACAGCTGAAGTTAGTGACCCTGATGGTATCTCAGGTGACGTGACTTACTACTGGTATGCAGATGGTGAGGCAATTGCTGGTGCAAATAGCGCTTCATTTACATTGACTGACGATCAGATAGGGTTACCAATTACAGTTCAAGGGCTTTATACCGATGATGGCGGTATTAATGAATCGCATATTACAGAACCAACCGCAGATGTTGCCGCAATCGCATTTCCTGCAAGTTTAACTATTACAGGTGACGCACTAGTTGGTTCGCAACTAACTGCTAATGTAGCTGACGACAATGGCTTTGATGGCGATACAGTAACTTATAAATGGTTTGCAGATGACGTAGAAATTGCTGATGAAGCACTTTCTACGCTCACGTTAACAGACGCACAGTTTGGTACAGTTATTACAGTTAGTGCATCTTTTGAAGATAGCCGTGGGTTTAACGAGTCTGTAACTTCAGCCGGTACAGAGGTTGTCGCACGAACAAACTCAGAAGGCGAAGTTACAATTAGCGGCACGCCAACTGTTGGAAATACTTTAACAGCAGAAATTAATGATACCGATGGGGCGACAGGAGATATCACTTATCAATGGCTTGCTGACGCACAAGAGATAGATGGCGCAATAGAGAGCACCTTTACAGTTGATGCATCACTTTTAGGTCAAAAGGTAAGTGTTCAGGTTGCTTATACAGATGATAATGGGTTTATCGAGGATAATACATCAGAGGAAACAATTGCTGTTTCTGCTGTTGCGGTTGACGAAGCCGGTAGCGTAGCCATTATGGGTGTAGTGCCTTATTTAACAAATGACGAGTTAACCGCTGAGATAACTGATAACAACGGCGTTGAAGAGGCTAACGTTACTTATACTTGGTCTGCTGATGGCGTTGAAATAGCTGGGAGCAATAGTAAAACATTTACGCCTTCTGATTACGCTGGCTCAATAATGTCAGTAAAAGCCACGTATACAGATAATGATGGCTTTGCGAGTGAGGTTACAAACTCAGTTGATACATTGGTTTACACACAATTAGTTAGTAACCCTGAAGCACTTCTTGGTGCTATAAGTAGCGGTTTAGCTGACGGTGATGTTATCGGCTTAAACACGGGTGTTTATGCTGATATGGACGCAATTTTATTAACCAGTGCAGTAACGCTTCGCGCTGTAGAAGGTCAAACTCCTGTACTTAGTGGTGAAGTATGTGTGCATGTAGCTGCTGGAGTAGATGGCGCTGGGTTAACAGGGCTTACCTTTAAGAATATAGATACTAAAGCGGGTGGATTTTGTGAAACCGAAGAAGGTGCTGTTATTTACTCAGAAGGGGATAACTTTACTTTTTCGCAAAACACGATGGATGGAGAAGAAGCTACACTCAATAACTCTGAATACCATTGGCTGATGATAAAAGGTCAAGGTGCGTTGGTTGAGCGAAATACATTCTCTAATCGAAATGTAGCAGAAAAAGGGTCTGTGATAAAAATATCATCATCAAGCTCTGATCACATTATTCAATATAATTTATTTAGTGACAGTGATAATCCAAACTTTGATCAATCAAGTTTATACTTAATCAATGCAGGTAGTACAACGGGTAGTGGTGCAGCTGATAACGCAAACTTTACTATTCAGTATAACCGCGTAGAAAACTTTGTAACGGGTCGTCGTTTAATGCGTGTACAAACTTCTGGCGCAACCATCAAAGGCAATACAATCGTAAATCCTAATGGTGGTATTTCATTAGAAGATGGTGGATTTAATAGTGTTACAGACAACATTATTATTCGTACTACAGATATTGCAAGCTCAAGCGACAGACCTGCTGGGGTATTGATCACACCACTTGGTCACACCGTGAGTAACAACTACATTGCAGGTATTCGTTCTGGTAATAAAGAAGCGGGCGGTATTGTATTTACAGCTAACCCATTTTCACAAGCTGATGGCGGTGTGCCAAACTCAGGTAACCAAGCTGTACTTGATAGCGCTGGCGACTTTACACTAAATGTAACAAACAATACGGTTTTGAACTCACAGCAACCTATTGTATTTAGTACGGAAATAGGCCCTAAAGCACCGACAAGTGATTGTGATGAGTTAACCGCAGCGAATGCACCGGTACTATACGGGCTGACCAAAAATGCGTTTGTTATAAACTTTAATGGAAATTTAATTGCAAACGGTTTAGGCGATCAAACAGACGCAGATACAATAAACAGCAGTGCCACAACTCAAGGCCTATTTTACCCAAATACACTTGAAAGTGACCATGCTTTTGAATATGACTGTGACTTAATTAATCATGATAGTTCGGTGCTAAGTAATAACTTTGGTTATATGGATAGTCGAGTATCAGGCGATGCAAGCGGTGACTGGGTTGAAATTAGAAAAATAAATGGTAACGGTGCATTCGATACTGATGGTGCAATTGATCAAGACCCAGCAACTAATGGTAAAGAAGTGCTTGAGTACGTTACAGCAGCAAGTACGTTATTAGAAACTGACCCTGCAGGCCTTCAGGCAGAGGCGGGTGCTAAAGGTCTTCATTATATTCAATCATCTGAAGTAGGTGTTGGATCTACATGGAAAATACAAAACGATTAAGTAACCAATTAATCAGTTAACTTTTAAAAGCCCCAAATTTGGGGCTTTTTTATTATTTATACTTTTCACAACGCTTTTTTAGCCTCCATAACTCATTTATGGACTAGTTAAGATCTATTTATATTCTAGTAAAAAAACCTGCCTGACCTACTGGTAATGCCGTTAAGTTAAAATTGGTATACCTTATGGTAATATTAAAGCGTCAAATTGGTTGATCATCGTGCTGGGTTTAAGTATATTAATGTCAAAGGTCACATAAAATATACATCAGCATAACAAGCTAACACACTAAAATCACACAACAACAACCAGCGGAGAATTCAAATGTCGTTGAAGTCACGAGATAACAATAATTCTACAACAGGGCAGTTTGCAATGCGCCCAGTTGCAAAATGGGTAAGAACAGCGGTCATCGCAGGTATGGCAAGTTCTTGCGTATTTACAGCAAGCGCACAGGAAGATCAGGGAAAAGCGACAGAAGTTGAAGAAGACGTTGAAATAATTAGTGTTACAGGTACACGTAGAACGATACAAGATCAAATAGCAATTAAACGTGAAGCAACAACAGTAGTTGATGGCCTGTCATCTGAAGATATTGGTGATTTACCAGCACTGTCTATCGGTGAAGCACTAGAATCAATTACAGGTGCTGCATCTCACCGTGAAAACGGTGGTGCTACAGAAATCACTATCCGTGGTCTTGGTCCATTTTTAAGTGCAACACACATTAATGGTCGTGAAGCGACAAATGGTAGTGGTGACCGCTCAGTTAACTTTTCGCAGTTTCCTTCTGAACTTGTAAAAAAAGTAGCGATATATAAAACGCAAGATGCGTCAATGATTGAAGGTGGTGTTGCAGGTGTTATTGCACTTGAAACTATAACTCCACTTGATTTTGGCAAACAGCGCGTATCAGCTGAGGTTAAATTAAATTACAACCCTGATGAAGGTAATGTAGATAACTCGCTGCAAAGTGACGCGGGTTACCGTGGCACGTTTAGTTATGTTGATCAGTTTGAATTTGATAACGGCCAAGCCGTTGGTGTGTCTTTTGGTGTGCAGCGCCAAGAAATTAGTCAACCAGAGGCTGAATACAGAAGCTCTAGCCCATCAGGTTCTTCATTATGGGCGTGTTTAAACGATCCGACTAATACCAATGAAGGTTTTTACCGAAGCAGCGCAGGCGACTGTGAAGACCAAGTTAATGGCAGTAGCAACCAAGGTTACGATACAGAAATCGATCCAGAAACAGGTAAAGCAGTAAGTGATGGGACTCCTTATGCTTGGACTGGCAGTAGCCGAAGCTTTCGTCAAAACGAGACATCTGATGAACGTGATGCAGTATTTTTTGCACTGCAATACCAACCGTCAGCTGATTGGGATATTAACTTTGATGCACAAATTTCAGATAGAACACAACAAGAAGCACGCCACGATTTAATCTTTTTACAAAAACGTGCAACACCAGGTGTAACCGGTCCAACTCTTGTAACTAACGATGTAGGCGGTATTTTACATTGGGAAGGTGAAGAGCGTATTGAATCAGCGGGTGAGCAATTTTCTCGTGAAGAAAACTACCAAGGTTACGGCATAAATATAGAACATACAGTTACCGATAGATTAACTGTTGACTTAGATTTAGCGTATTCAAAAACTGAACGTGAAGAACTTCAAATATCTAATCGTGGTAGAACATCAGGTCGCAATTTCTTTTCTTGGGATATGGGCGATGAAATTCCTCATTTCACATTGACAGATTTTGACGTAACAGATATTTCAAACTTTACAGATAGCCTAAGAACACGACTTGACCGTGAAAATGTTCGTGAAAACGAAGTTATCTCAGCGCGACTAGATTTTGACTATGCGCTAGATGGCAACGTTATTACAAGTATTCAAGGTGGTATTAGAACATCTGAAATGACCTTCCTACAGTATGGTGGTAGCCAAGGTAACGGTTCAAGAAACGAATTTACACTAGACTCTGGTACTGAAGCGCTTGACGTATTACAAGGTTGTCAAATCGATTTTCCTGAATCAGGCTTTTTATCGAGTGTATCTGATGGCGATATCGTAACAAATATTGATAGCGACGGTAACGTTGTAGCTAGCGGTACAGGTTCATCATGGGCTACATACGATAACGTATGTTTCTCACAAGCTGTAGCTGGTTCTAACGCTGATGGTGTGTTTGCTTACCCAGAAGTTGAATATGAAAATGCAGGTACAATTGATGTAACAGAGAAAACAACATCAGTGTACTTAATGGCTAACTACGATACTGAAATGTTTGGCAAATTCATTCGCGGTAACTTTGGTCTTCGTATTGTAGACACAGAAGTAACTTCGATTGGCTTTAGAAATAGCTTTGACGTAGTAACAAGTGACACAGGTATACTGTCTCTAGTTGAGTCTGATAACGGTTCACTGGATAAAATAAAAAGTGGTGGCGATTACACTAAGTATTTACCAAGCTTTAACCTAGTTATTGATTACAGTGAAGATATTTTATTCCGTGCAGGTATATACCGTGGTATGTCACGCGCAGATCCATCTGATTTAGGCTATAGCCGTACATTCCAAGAAGATACAGAAGGTACAGCAACATCAATCAGCGATTTATTAGTGGGTGTAAATGGTTCTGGTAATCCAGACACTCAACCACTTATGTCTTGGAACTACGACGCTGCGTTTGAATGGTACCCTAACGAAGATTCAATCTTAGCGTTAAGCCTATACTACAAACAGTTCAATGGCGGTTTTCAACAACAAACCGTAATTGAAGAATTTACTGTTGGTGGTGAAACAGTTTCACTACCAATCACCAACTCTGTTACGTCAGACGAGGACAGTGAAATACTAGGCCTAGAAGCTTCATTTTCTTACCGCTGGGATAATGGCATCGGTATGAAATTTGGTTACAACTATGCAGACACTGACTTTGAGTTCCAAGATAGCTTATACGGCGATACGTTTGTTACTGATGTAGAAGGTAATACTACACAATTAACTGACGGTATTGTTGAGTCGGCTTCAGTACCTGGCTTCTCAAAGCATGTATTTAGCAGCCAGCTGTACTACCAAATTGGTGGGTTTGATACTGCCGTTATTTACAAATATCGTAGTGAGTATTTCCAACCATATACTACAAATGGTACTCGACTTCGTTATGTTGATTCTGTAGGCGTATGGGAAATGCGCGCATCATACAAAATTGATGAGCACTTTAGAGTTAAAGCAGAAGCAATTAACTTGTTCAGCGCACCTAAATCACAAGATTTCTTTGTTGAAGGAAACTTAGGTGAAGTGAATGACTACGGCCCACGCTTATTCTTAGGTTTAAGCTACAAGCTGTAATAATAGTTAAAATATTATAAACATTAAAAAGGCGGTTTTACCGCCTTTTTTCATGTTTATAATTCAAGTTAGATTAGTTATGTAGACTGGTATGTGCCAGTGTAGGACGGATAAGCGAAGCGGCATCCGACACAGTAAAATACCTTGCCAATTATCATCAACATTTTATGTTGTCGAGTGGCTGAACTCACAGCCCAAAGGAAACAAAAAATCTAGCCCGTTTGATCTTCAAACTCACACAAACCTTCAATGTTACAGCGGCAATATCTTACGATACTACCGCCAGTAATAATGCTCGAGATAGTATTAAACCAATACCTTTATTTTTTAACCTTACCCTTAAGAACATAAATTTCACCATCGAAACTGCCTTGAATAGTCAGTCCTTGGCTTGCCAACTCTTGCAAATATTCAACATGATCATCAGTAATATGCTGGCCTGGGACTAAAAGCGGAATGCCCGGTGGGTATGGAGTAACTAAACCTGCACAAATGCGGTTGTTACTTTTGCTAATAGGCACAGATTCGCGGTCGCCATAAAAAGCATCGCTTGGAATACACGCCAAGTCTATGGCTGGTAAATTTTCAGGTAAGCGAGCTCTACGCGTCGATTTCGATAATTTTACTTTACCGCTGTCTAGCTTTTTCAATGCATTGTACAAACGAATTATTTTTGAGCGCGTGCCGCCAAGCGTCAGTAAAACCAAAATGGTGCTGTGTGTGTATTTTTCTATCTCTAGCCCAATTTCATCCAGTAGATATTTATGAATATCTTTTAATGAGTAAGGTAGCTCACTAATATCAATAAGGATTTTTAATGGGTCGTGACCCATGTTATCACCACTAAAATGCGGGAATATTTCCATAAAGTCTTGCTTAGCTAGTACTTTAATTTGCTTAAGCGAGGCCATCTGTTGTTTAAACTCTTCAACATGATTTAGCAGCGCATTGAGCAGCTTATAGCCTTCCATCTCTAATTGCTTTTGGCACACGTCAAGCGATGCAATAAGCTGATATTTAGGCGATGTGCTGGCGTAGATACTATAAATCTCTCGAAAGAAATCAGCATCAAAATCGGGATCGTTAATATGAATATAAGACGCTTGAGAAAACGCCGATACTACTTTATGCGCCGAATGCGTAATGTAGTCAGCCCCAGCATGTATTGCAGAATAATGACGAAAGCTAGGATGAAACAAAGAGTATGCAAACCAGGCTTCATCTATAAACACCTTAATACCATATTGATGAGCATAATCTACGACTTGTTTCAGGTCGCTAAGTAGGCCATCGTAAGTACACCCGGTAAGCACTAGTAATTTAGCATCAGTATTGTTTTCAATTGCTAATTTGATGTCGGCCAACGACGGTGGCGCGAAAATGCCATATTTTGGATTTAAGATACTCGCCAAATAAATGGGGTAACTGGCTGATTGCAAGATGCCATAGTGTACCGACTTATGGCAATTACGGTCGACAATTACTTTATCTCCCTTGCGCAGGAGTGTCTGCAAGATGATTTTATTTGAGGTGGATGAACCATTTGTAACAAAGTAGGTGTGTTTAACTTCAAACGTCGCCGCTGCTGATTCTTGGGCGCGACCAATAGTATTAGTGCTGTCTGATAATGAACCTAGCGAGTCTACCGAAACCGACAGATCGCCAACAAATACATTGCGGCCGTAAAACTGATAAAAATCTTTGATGTAAGGTGAGTTTCTAAAGCTAGAACCCCCACTATGACCCGGTGTATGCCAAGAGTCGTTTGCTTCACCAACGTAACGACGATACGCCGTCCAAAATGGGGTTTCAGAGCGGTCGTCAAAATCGTTAATCATATAACCTAAAATAGCTTCTGGGTCAGAAATCACTTCATCTTTAAAAAAGAATGATTCGATTTCTTCTGATTCGTTAACGATTTCCAGCCCTTTAGTGTCGTCGCCAATAACATAAACCGGTAACTCAAGACGAATTGCCTTTAAATCCTCGATAAAGCGGCTATACATCCGCTCACCCACTTTGTTGTGCATATCCCAGCTTAGAACCACGGCTTGAATATCACCATCTTCCTCTACACATTCCAGCGCGTGTTTAAGCTCGAGGCATTCAATAATATCGATATGAATATCATCTCGCTCAAAGTTAGGAATGGTCTTTGACAGATTAGTTGAAAGCCCTTGTAAAGTGGCTGGGTCTTGCTCAATTATCAAGATACGAAGTAGAGGTAGCATAGAGGGTTTCGCAATATAATTTTATAATGCCCACTAGCATAACCAAAGGAGTGAGCGTTGTGAAATTAATACTTTGATAATGTTCTAATAATTGTTCTGGTTCACTTTCACGGCCTAATATATAAAGATTTATCGAGATTGATCTACAAGATATTGAACAATAAAAAAGTGAAATCTGATACCCTAGGTTGAATAAGCCTAAAGCACGGGTTACTAATTCATCTTTAGATACTAGCTCATGTTGTGTACCCAATAGTTGAATTGATAACTTACAGTCGTCCAAAATGAGCGTGTGGGCGATAGATTTTAATATTTAATAAAGCGCCTTTATGAATCGGTGAAATAAACATAAAAAATTGATTTATATATATTTAAAATGCATATTGTCGTTAAGTTTGTACGCCAAGGAAGACTAAATTATGAGTATTCAAATTCCAACATCTTTACAAAAACGTATTGCAAATGGAGAGGTCATCCCATTAATTGGTGCTGGTGTTTCAATGTCAGTAATTACTAATATGGGTATAAGAGCTTTTCCCTCTTGGGAAGAGCTGTTAAATGCAGCGGCTGAAAAACTTGCAGATGAACTCAAGGATGATGAATCCACTATCGTTAAACTGCAAGTTAAAACTAAAAAATTTCATGATGCTGCAAAGGGAGCAATTGAAGGGCTTCAAGGGAGAGAGTGGCATAAATTCTTAGACTCAAAGTTTAATATAAATTTCGATGAACTCAACGAAACCAGTAAATCATTGCCCCATACTATATGGCAATTGAGTAATCGAGTCATAACATTGAACTATGACAAAGTTTTATCATGGGGCCATACTCAGCCGGTAAATGTGTGCGCGTTTGATAATGCAAATGGTAGCAAGCTTGCTGAGTTCACAAGAAATGATAGAAGCCAAGATATGTTGTGGCACTTGCATGGCAGAATTGAAGATCCTAAACACATAGTTCTCACACCTAACTCATATCACAGGTTATATGAGGAGGATGCTGAAAAGCACTATGTTGCAGCACTACAAAAGTTCAAAGAGTTAATATCTAACAACACGCTGCTCTTTATTGGTTGCTCTCTTGATGATGCAGAACTACTAGATAAACTTATAAGCGAGAACAAACTTTTTGAAGGCAATACAGGACCTCACTATGCATTAGTATTAGAAGCAGACAGAAAAACAATTGAACAAAAGTTACAAGGTAACCAAGTTGAATTACTTACATTTAGCGAGTTTGGTCAGCCATTAATTGATGCTGTACATCAATTAGCTGAATGTAAAATTATAAAAGACCAGCAGTTAGTTGAGCAAATAGTCGAAAAGTCATCCGAAAACGATGAAGCTAGTCCGCTACCATACGATAAAATTAGTTTATTCACAGCCTCCCCTCTAGATAAACCGATAGATGATTCAGATATCATCGCAAAGCTTAAAAAATTTAAATATCCTATTTATCATCAAGCTCTTACGGAATGTAATCTAAGAGAGGCTGACAATTACTCAATTTTGTTTTTACTTGCGAAGAAAACAAGCAATGGATTGTTAATTGAAGATGATAATGCTTGTAGTGAGTATATAGCTATTGATGAGTTGCAAGAGAACCTACCTTTAAAAGCCAAGTTGACAGTATTAATCACTGATAAGCTACTTAGCGAGCAAGAGTTAGAACGAGTTGACTTTCCTCTTCTTGTTTTATCACTGTTGAACAAGCAAGGAAGGGAGCTAAAAGTTTTAGATAAATTAACTCATCAGTTATTTAAGAACCCTGATACTAAACACTTTATTGATAAACAAGATATTCAGTTGGTAAAGGTTAGCAAAACCTTATTAGAGTCTCTAAACCCAGAAAATAAACAGTACTGGTCACGTTTTCAACCTGTATTGCCGAGGGAAATCAATTCGAGTGAGTTACAGGGTTTTACCGGGCGATTATCCGATTTAGCGGATATTAGCCAAAAGCTCGCTAAAGCAGCTAGTGGTCAAAGGTTATTAACCATAAAAGGTAGCGGAGGTCTAGGGAAAACGACAATAGCAAAAAAAGTGGCGTTTGAGTTAGCCATACGCGGGCATTTTAATGCTGGAGTCTATTTTATTGATTGTGAAAATATAATCAGTCCTAACCAGCTTGAAATGCATATAGGCGAAGCCTTTAACTTACGAACTGCAGAAGATTTATTTGGTTATTTGGCAAAGCATCACGATCAGCGAAATAGGTTGATAATTTTTGATAACTTGGAAAGCTTATTATATTTAAAACACGTAACTCAAAGCACGGACAAACAAGCCATTGAGCAAGTCAAAGAGTTGTTATCACGAACGTTAATTTATGCAAAGGTTTTAGTGACCTCCAGAGAAAGTATCAATACAGATTGGGAAGATATTCTTCCTTTTAGGCAAATGGAATCAGAAGAAGCGTTATCTTTATTTAATCACTTAACTAAAAATAGCTACATTAGTCATGAAAATCAGGATTTTGCACGTAGGAAAGTTTTAGAGCCATTACTCAATAATAACCCGTTAGCAATTAAACTAATTTGTGATGGTATGCCTAAAGGTAAAAACTTAAAAGAATTGAAGCAAGAATTAGAAGAAGATTTTTTTGGTAAGGTTAAAGAAGAAGATTTAACTTTAATGTTTGATGACGAAGTGGACGCAAACATTAACCGGCAAGAATCACTCTATATTTCTATTCTTTATTCTTACCAGACTCTTAGTGAGGGTCAAAGGCGTACTTTTGAATCGTTTTCTTTATTTCCAGATGGTATTGACTTAGACACGTTTAAACGCTTAGTTGCTGAAAGCAAAAAAGGTGATAGGAGTAAACAAGTAGGTAATTACAAAAAACCATTGAGTGATAAAGATATTGCTGTACTTGCTCATAAATCTTTAGTTGAAGATCATAATGGATTTTATACATTGCAGTCTGTTATTCAACGCTTTTCCCGCTTTCAATTTGAGCAGCATACTTTAGAGAGAGACCAGCTTGAGTTGTTTAGACAAGCGTTTTTATATAATCAATCTCTTATGAATTATATTTACGACCTTCATAAAGTTAACAAAAAAGCTTTACTTATCTTTGTTTCATTATTCAACAACTTATTGGCGGCTCTTTCTTATGGTGCAAAGAAAGGTATCGTAAGAAGTGATGAAGATATAGAAGATTATATTTTTATGGTAGAAAATATAGGTATGTTTTCATGCTTTTTAAATTTTACACCAGACTTTTTAGTTACTTTGGATAATCTTGAAATTGAACACTTTAAAACAGAAAGCAATGAGGAGAAAGTCACCTTAGCCTGGAAGCTAATTAAGATTTCTTCAATTTATTTCACTGGAGAGTTTGATAGGGCTTATGAGCAGTTAAAGTTGTTAATCACGAATAACTCATTGATGGATATTGAAGGTAATGCAGAGCAAGGCTCAATACTGGACAGTGTTATTTATGCGAATGCGCGCCATTTATATACAATGGAAGGCGAAGCATATGATAGAGTTCTCCATGATATAAAGTATGACATCTATTATTATCCTGCTTTGGTAGGCGCTTTTGTGCAAATAGCTGCTAATGTTGAGCCTATATTAACTGTAGTTAGGCAAGAATCATATTATTTTGAGGCACAAAGTTACTTAGCTAACGTAGATCTTCATCAAATAGGTAAAACAATTGATGAACTTCTTGATAATCAGCATTTAGAAAGAACTACTTTAACTTACATAAAGTCTCGAAATGTTTATGTAGACTATGACCACATTGACAAATTAGTAAGTGTAAACCCTTTCACAAGAGGTTTAAAAAGTCTTATGTTCGCCTTTTCATGCGAGCACAATTCGCTAGAGGGAGAAAGTCATAACATTGAACAGGATGATAAAATTATTAGATACTATCAGTCAGCATTACCCGACCTGAGCCACATTAAATTTTATTATGCACAAGCCCTTTATTTTTATGCTCGCTTTCTACAGAAAATAGATAGTCAAGATTTTGAAATAGTCTATGAAAAAGGGTTAGAATTAACAAAAAGACATCATTATCGTTATTGGCAGCATTGTTTTTTAACATTGAAGCGTCCAGCATTAGGCTGCTATAAGCCTGAGGACTATCCACTACCTGGGAATCCTGATATTTCAACATTAATTGAAAAGCAATTTAAATGGATTAAGAAAAGATATGGTACAAGCTTAAATCCTTTTAACCAAGAAAGAGCTGGCTTAAAGTTACTTCCTAGTTGATATTTTTTAAAATTACATCGAAATGCGGGTGCTGTGCACTCGCATACATCTAATAAAATATATCAGGGAAGTTAATCTGAGGTTTTTTCTTTAAACTCACACAAGTCTTCAATAATACAGCTGCCACACTTTGGTTTACGCGCTACGCAGGTGTAACGTCCGTGAAGAATCAACCAGTGATGTACGTCTACTTTAAATTCTTTTGGTACAACTTTTTCAAGCTTTTGTTCTACAGCTACAACATCTTTACCCATGGCAAGCTTGGTACGATTAGATACACGAAATATATGTGTATCTACGGCTATTACAGGCCAGCCAAAGGCTGTGTTGAGTACAACATTAGCGGTTTTACGGCCAACGCCTGGTAGGGCTTCTAGGGCTTCACGATTTTCTGGCACGATGCTGTTATGTTCATCTACCAATATTTGGCACATTTTGTACACGTTGGCAGCTTTAGAGTTAAATAAGCCGATGGTTTTTATATAATCACGCAGTGTATCGTGACCTAAATCTAAAATGGCTTGTGGTGTATTAGCAACAGGGAACAACTTTCGAGTGGCTTTATTAACGCCTACATCAGTTGCTTGTGCTGAAAGAGTTACTGCTACTAGTAACTCAAATGGGCTTGAATATTCAAGCTCTGTAACTGGGTGCGGGTTATCGTCGCGCAGGCGCGACAGTATTTGGTGACGTTTTTCTTTATTCATGCAACTTAAAACGTATTAGTGCTAATTGTAGCTCTAATACGTTTTCCCCTTAAGTTAAGCTAGTAACACGTGCTCGAGGGCCTTTTTCAGCCTCTGGCGGTGCAACTTGTTTTGATTTTATTTGTGCGTCAATTACGTTTTTTGCAGCAATAAGTAGCCCAAGCCCTAAAAAGGCACCCGGTGGTAAAATTGCCAGTAAAAATTGGTTATCAAAGTTAAATACTTCTATACGCAAGCTCTGTGCCCATGGGCCAAGTAATAAATCGGCTCCGTCAAACAGTGTACCTTGGCCAATTAATTCGCGCATAGCTCCTAACACTAACAATACAGCCATAAAGCCTAAGCCCATCATTAAGCCGTCAAATGCTGATAAATGAACAGGATTTTTAGAGGCGTATGCTTCGGCGCGGCCAATAATGGCGCAGTTAGTTACAATCAACGGGATAAAAATTCCCAATGATTGATATAAACCAAAGGTATAAGCGTTCATAAGTAATTGAACTATTGTTACAAAGCCCGCGATGATCATTACAAATACAGGTATACGGATATCTTTTGGCACCCAGTTACGCACAATTGATACGGTAACATTTGAGCCTATTAGTACGAGTAAAGTTGCTAAGCCCAAACCTAATGCATTTGTTACCGTTGAGGTAACGGCAAGCAGTGGACATAAACCTAAAAGCTGTACAAGGGCAGGGTTATTTACCCAAACACCTTCTTTGTATAATGTTTTTAACTCACTCATTTAGCTACCTCCATACATTCGGCATTAGGTGCTGCAAAAATATCATCAAAATTAGTTTGTGCGAACAATACGGCATTTTTAACAGAGCCCACAACAGCACGTGGCGTTATGGTTGCGCCTGTAAATTGATCAAACTGGCCGCCATCTTTTTTAACAGCCCAGCGAGCGTCTTCTTCGCCTTCAACCGTTAAGCTTTTAAATGTTGTGATCCAAAGTGATTTTTTAACTTCTACTTTGTCGCCTAAACCAGGAGTTTCTTCGTGTTTAGTTGTACGCACTCCAGCAATAGTGCCATCGCTCAATACCGCTGTTAATAAGTTAATATCGCCACTGTAGCCGTTTGGCGTAACATGCCTAATAACAACAGCGACTGGTTTATTGTTTTTACGAGCACGGTAAATTACTTGATTTGCGTATGGGCCTAGTTTTTCGTCAGTAATAACTACGCAATCTTGTGATAATTGATTGTCGTACGATTTTGGGTCGAGCACTTCTTGTAGTTGCGCAGTAAGTTGCAGTTGTTCTTGCTCTGCAATTTTATCGGCAGTAAGCGCGTTGATAGAGGCAACTAAGCCTGTTGTTGCTAATGCAAACGCAGTTAAAATAGCACCATTTTTAGCCATTGACGAAATGATCATTTTACTGCTCCGTGGCCATAAGTACGCGGCTGTGTGTAGTAGTCTATTAGCGGCACTGCAATATTAATCAGTAATACGCTAAAAGCGATAGCATCAGGAAAACCACCAAAGGTACGAATTAAATAAATTAGTAAGCCAATTAGCGCGCCATAAATTAAGCGCCCTTTGTTAGTTGTTGCTGCAGATACCGGATCGGTTGCTATGAAAAAGGCTCCCATCATAGTGGCACCACTTAATAAGTGAAATAGGGTGCCCGGCTCTGTACCAGGTGATGCGATATAACCAATAGCACTGCATACTGCTAAACTTGCGATAAAACTAACAGGAATATGCCAGTTAATTATTTTTGCTTTTAATAAGTATAAACCACCGGCTAAAAAGCCTAAGTTAACCCAGGCCCAACCAAGGCCAGCCCATTCGTTAAATATTGGCTTTTGCATGCTTTCGGTAACGGTTAAACCGTGGGCTATGTCTGTTTTAACAGTATCCAGCGGTGTTGCCATTGTTAGGCCATCAACCCCTGCACGTACTTGATCTAGACTAAACCCAGAGGCCGTAAAATCGGTGAATATTAGCCTTAGCTGATCTGCAAAGCCTATTGGTGTATTTATTAAATCAGTAACAGGCAACCATGCGGTCATTTGCACCGGAAACGAAACTAACAGCAGTACATAAGCCGCCATTGCTGGATTGAATAAGTTAAACCCAAGGCCGCCATAAAGCTGTTTAACTATAACAATAGAAAATAAACAGCCAATCACGATTATCCACCAAGGGGCAAGTGGAGGGATACTTAATGCCAATAACACGGCAGTAAGCCACGCACTGCCATCACTTAATGCAGGCCAAACAGGGCGCTTTCGTATTAGCATTATTGCAGCTTCAAATACGCTTACAGCAACAAGCGCGAGTACCAGTTGAATAAGCACACCTGTACCAAAAAAGAAAACTTGAGCAATTAGCCCAGGAATACACGCAGCAATAACGCTAAGCATCAATCGCGTTAACGATTTATGGCTGTGATTATGCGGCGAACTGGCCATGGTTAATTTCATGACTGATTATTTCCTTCTTTTTGTAACTTTTTAGCTTTTGCTCTCGCAATTGCAGCAGCCACGGCGGCTTTTTTCTTATCTTCGGCTGATTTAGGTTTATCTGCGTTAATAAGATCTGATGAGTCATCGGTGTTACTTTCTGCACTCTTAGGTGCTGCGCTATCAACTTGTAGCTCTTGGGGCTGAGTTTGTTCGGTATCTTCTAGTGCTTTAGCTGCTTTAGCTGCTTTTTTAGCTTTTGCACGTGCAATGGCCGCCGCTACGGCTGCTTTTTTAGCATCAGCAGGCGTATCGCTTTGTGGCGCTTCACTCACGGTTTGCTCAGCGTCTTCTAATGATTTAGCCGCTTTTTTAGCTTTAGCACGAGCAATGGCCGCCGCTACCGCTGCTTTTTTATCATCAACAGGGGCATCACTTTGTGGCTCTTCACTCACGGTTTGCTCAGCTTCTTCTAATGCTTTAGCCGCTTTTTTAGCTTTTGCACGAGCTATGGCCGCCGCTACAGCTACTTTTTTATCATCAGCAGGCGTATCGCTTTGTGGCGCTTCACTCACGGTTTGCTCAGCTTCTTCTAATGCTTTAGCCGCTTTTTTAGCTTTTGCGCGAGCTATGGCCGCCGCTACTGCTGCCTTTTTGTCATCAACAGGGGCATCACTTTGTGGCTCTTCACTTGTTGTTTGTTCAGCGTTATCTAATGCTTGTGCTGCCTTTTTGGCTTTAGCACGCGCAATGGCTGCAGCTACCGCTGCTTTTTTATCATCAACGGGTGCCGCGCTTTGTGGCTCTTCACTTGTTGTTTGTTCAGCGTTATCTAATGCTTGTGCTGCCTTTTTGGCTTTAGCGCGAGCAATGGCTGCAGCGACTGCTGATTTTTTATCATCAACGGGTGTAGTCTCGGCCGATTCATCTGTTTGAGATTTTTGCTCTTTATATTTACGCGCTTGTTCTTTACGTAGTGCGCGTTCTTTTGCTACTTCGCTGTTGTCTGGCTCTAGTTCTTCGCCTTGTTGCTTTTTAGCTTTAGCGCGTGCAATAGCGGCAGCAACAGCTGATTTTTCATCGCCGTTATCTGATTTATTTTTAACACGGGCTAGTGCCTCAGCTACTTTTTGCTTTTCGTCAGCAGACTTAGCAGCAGGTTTGCGTTTATGGCGGTTTTGGCGTTCTTCTTGCTCACGCTCTAAACGTTCTTTTCGGGCATCAAAACGCTCTTTTGCTCTGTCGGCTTTAATTTTGTCAGCTTGTTGTTCTTTAATTTCAACTTTGGCTATACGGTAGTACTGTACAAGAGGGATTTCGCTTGGGCACACGTATGCACAAGCACCACATTCAATACAATCAAATAAATTGTGCTCTTGTAGTTTGTCGTACTCTTTTGATTTAGCAAACCACTGCAATTGTTGTGGCAATAAAGAAGCAGGGCAGGCATCGGCACAGGCGCTACAACGTATACAGGCTTTTTCAGGGCCGGGTTCCGCTAGCTCTTTATGATCAGGCGCTAAAATACAGTTGGTTGTTTTAACTATGCCAATACGTACTGTGGGTAGCGTAAAGCCCATCATTGGGCCGCCCATCACAACACTTTGCTGCGGCACAGGCGAGAACCCTTGGCAATCAAGTAAGTGTTTTATTTCAGTACCAAGTAGTGCCCATACATTTCCAGGTTTATGAATAGTGTTGCCTGTTACTGTAACTATACGTTCAATTAGCGGTTTGCCTTCATAAACGGCTTGTTGTACGGCAAACAAAGTACCCGTGTTATGCACTAAAATACCAATATCGGCTGGAATACCAATGCTAGGAACTTCACGGTTAGTAAGTAATTTAATTAATTGCTTTTCACCGCCAGATGGATAAATAGTTGGCACCGTTTGAATAATAATTTTTGAGTTATGCTCAGCTGCTTGCTTCATTGCTGCAATAGCTTCAGGCTTGTTATCTTCTATACCCACAATACACAGTGTTGGGTTTAAAAGTTGCTGCATTATTTCAATACCTTGGATAACTTCTTTAGCGTGTTCGCGCATTAAAACGTCATCGGCAGTAATATAAGGCTCGCACTCAACAGCATTTACAATCAAAAATTCGATAGGTTGCTTGGTATCTGCTTTTACATAAGTAGGAAAACCAGCACCACCCATACCGCTAATACCGGCTTGGTGAATAATATTTATAAGCTCATCATGGCTAAGCTCAGCAGGATTTTTATTTTTATTTAGAGCTACCCATTCGTCTTTGCCGTCTGGTTCAATAATAACACTTAGTTCAGGCAGGGCCGATGGATGTGCTGATGGCATAGGTGCAATATCAGTAACCACACCAGAGCTTGGCGCATGCACAGGTACCGACCAGTTAGCAGCAGGCTCTGTTAGTGGTTGGCCTTTTAAGACGTGTTGGCCTTTTTCTACAAGTAACTTACCGTTTGCGCCTATGTGTTGCTTAAGCGCAATAATGAGTTTATCGGGCAAAGGTAGGCGAGTGATACTCGCACTATTAGAGAGTGATTTTTGTTGTGGTGGGTGTATGCCGCCAGGAAATGCCCACACGGTGCCTTTTTTTATTTGTTCAAGTAACTTGTCCACTCAAACCTCTAATCTATTTGTGTAACAGGAATAGCGTCTAGCTGCCATTTCCAGTTTTGTTTAGTTTCGGCTACAGGTAGCATATCAATGCAATCTACAGGGCAAGGCTCAACACATAAATCACAGCCAGTACATTCATCAATTAACACGGTATGCATTTGACGAGTTGCGCCTAAAATAGCGTCAACTGGGCAGGCTTGAATACATTTGGTACAGCCAATACATTCATCTTCGCGAATATAAGCCACTGTTTTTATAGGTTCTGCTTGCTCGCCACCGGCAAGTGGTTTTTCATCAACCCCCATTAAGCCGGCAAGCTTTTTCATGGTTGATTCGCCGCCTGGTGGGCATTTATTTATTTCATCGCCATTAGCTATGGCTTCGGCGTAAGGGCGGCAGCCCGGGTAGCCACATTGTCCGCATTGAGTTTGCGGCAAAATAGTATCAATTTGCTCAACAATAGGGTTACCTTCAACGCGAAAGCGAATTGCTGCAAACCCTAAAATAAGTCCAAAAATGAGTGCTAGCGAACCAATCGCTATCAAGGCATAAAACAAGGTCATATTAAAACTTCACTAATCCAGTAAAACCCATAAACGCCATCGACATTAAGCCTGCAGTGATCATTGCAATAGAGGCGCCTTTAAAAGGCGTAGGAACGTCAGCAGCTGCTAAACGCTCTCGTAGTGCTGCAAACAATACAAGCACTAAAGAAAAACCAACCGCAGCACCAAAACCATATACCGCAGATTGTAAAAACGAATGATCTTCTTTGATATTTAATAAAGCCACACCTAATACCGCACAGTTAGTGGTGATCAGCGGTAAAAATATGCCTAATAAACGATATAGGGTAGGGCTGGTTTTACGCACAACCATTTCGGTAAATTGCACTACAACGGCAATCACTAAAATAAAGCTCATGGTGCGTAAAAAGGCGATATCCAGAGGGATTAAAATATATTGATTAACTAAATAGCTAGTTACAGAGGCAAGGGTAAGCACAAACGTGGTTGCCAAAGACATACCAATCGCCGTATCAAGCTTACCTGATACGCCCATAAACGGACATAAGCCTAAAAATTGTACTAATACAAAGTTATTAACCAGAACGGTTCCAATCAATAACAAGACATATTCTGTCATGTGTGCCTCACGCTATAATAAACGTGGGTATTATCCTTTTTTCTTTATCGATTAACAACACATGAGAAGCAAATAAACGACTCAATCAGTAATGATATTAAAGCGACTTAAGATTTCAGGTGTAATTAGAATAGGATCAATATTATACGGCTTTAAAATATCTTTAAATTGATCGTGTTCTTGGTATAAATCTAATAGTGCTTTATTAAATAGGGCAATTTGTTCAGTAGATAATTGAATTTTATTAAACCCAATAAAATAGGGGGATTCGCTTTGTAAAAAAGCCAAATTAACATGATGTAAGTTAAATTGTTTTAGCCTAGCGCGCGCTTGTAAAGTATTGGCAAAATATCCATCTATACGGTTGTTTTCTATCATTTTTACACCCGTACCATTGGCATCAGTGAGTAAAACGATATCAAATTCTCTCAATCCGTCTTTGATCATTTGTTGCTGTATTTTGATTAGTTGAAAAGATGCATTTGAAGGGCCAAAAACAGCAATTTGCATTTTTTGTAGATCATTGAGGCTTTTAATGGTTTTTTTAGCACCTTCAGGTTGAAAAAAACCATATTGCATTTTCATAAGCGGAATCGAAAAGTAAAGCCATTCGTTGCGGTCAATATTCCAGCCCATAGGAAAGTTTCCTTGAGCTTGCAGGTTTTTTAACATCAGCTTAGAGCGACGATTTGGTACGCTAATAAACTCACATTTATAATTGAGGCGTTTACACGCTAAGGTAAGTATATCAACAAAGGGGCCAGTGGCATTATTGCTTTCATCAACAAATGAAAATGGAGGATAGTTGTGAGTGCTAAAAACTAATTCTTTTTGCGGGGTGCTTGCGTACAAACTCAAAGGCATAATAAAAAGTATAATAAAGGTAACTACTCTTTTCATGATGCCTCCAATAGACTATATGTCTTTAGGTTTTTCTATGTAATAACCCTGAACGCCATCTAAACACAAAGTTTCTATAATGTGCTTTTCTTCTTGGCTCTCAACGCCTTCGGCAAATACGCTAACACCAATACGGTGGGCTAAATCAACCATTAAGCGCATAAAATACTGATTATTTTTATCATCTTCAAGGCCGCGAGTGTAACTTGCATCCATTTTAATAAAGTCAGGTTTTAAATCGCGGAAAAACTTAAATGAAGTTAAGCCAACACCAAAACGTTCAACAGTTACGCGTGCGCCAACACGGTGAACCATGTCGATAAAGCGTTTACTAGCTTTGATGTTTTGCTGTAAACCAAACTCGCTAACCTCAAATACTAGTTTAGATGCAATATGCGTATCTTTCAATAATCGGCGCTCTAGCCAAATTACAAACTGATCGTTGTGTGCACTTGAGGCTGTTACGTTTAAACCAAAAAACTTTTCAGATAAATTACGGCTTTTAACTTTTTCAAGAGAAGAGTCGATGATTAAGCGATCAATTTCTATTGCCATATCAAGTTTTTCGGCCATTGCTAAAAAAGAAGCGGTAGGCAGTACTTGATTGTCTTCTGTTTTAAATCGAACTTGTACTTCAGCGTAGGCTTTTATGCTTTTACCAAGCGGCATAATGTTTTGCATCACTAAATGCACACGCTTAGATTCAATAACTTCCTTAATAACCTTACGCCAGTTTTGATTACCAAACCCCGCACTTACGTTATTAACTAAATCGGTTTCGCGTTGTACGTGCCATGCATTAACTTGCTTTGACTGCGCCATGCTCATCGCGTTATCAACAACAGAAAGCAGTTCGCCTAACGGTTTACCTTTTTCGTAACCCACAATACCCGTATTAGCTACCGAGCTTAACTCTTGGTTTTGTTGGTACTGCGTGAAGCGCGATTGCAGGTTTTCACCAAAGCGCTCAGCTTCTTTTAAAGGAATGTGGGGGAGTACTACCGCAAAATCAGAGCTGTTTAATCTAAATACTTGGCTACCCGTGTAAGTGCCGCTTATGTGCTTAATAATATCAGCAACGCCTTTAACGTACTCGTCACCTTTTTGATAACCACGGCTTTGGTTTATAGCTTGTAGTTCGCTACAACGAACCATAGCTAAAGAGCCAAATGTACTTTGCTCAGTGTTTTCAATATTTTTTTCGTAGTACTCAACAAACATATTACGATTACCAAGCGAGGTAATTACATCTTTGTACGCTTCATGCTTGATAGTCATAGCAGCGCTTTGTATGTCTTCGTTTTTGTTTTTTAAAAAATGTGATAACCGATTAAAACTAGGTACTAAATCTTTTCCCATTTTTTTCAATCGAGTGCCATCTAATGCTGTTTCTAAATCATTATCAAGTTGGTTTTGATTGATATAAATATCGATAATGTCAGCAACTGTTGTACTTATATTTTTATTTAAATGATAAAAAATAGATTTCATTAGAATTATTGGAATAATAACTAAAATGGCAGAAATCAAAATAACAATAAAAAGGGACGTTTGTAGCTGCGACGCTAAATGCTCAATGTTAAGTACAAATTCAACTTTTATATCTGCGGCATCGTTTACAGCAAACTGTGGGCGTACAGAGTTAAAGTTAGAGAGTACAAAATCAGCAAACATTGGTAATTGAGTAGGGGGGTTAATGCTAAATACTTCAGCACCTTGGTAATCTCTTAGAGTAAAGCTTGAAAACGTATTACCATCTGCAATTGATTGTTTTAAATTTTGAGCAGAAATATCGTCTAAAGAAAGGTCATTAATATACTTAGTAACAGTTGTTTGTGCATTTTTTTGTGCATCACTTACCGCAGTATCAAAGCTTATAGATATGAAGTAGCTTCCTGCTGCAACACACAATAACCAAGAGATAATTTGTATAAAAATAAGTTTTTTAAATCCAGCCATGTTTTCAGTCTTTTAATGATCAAAAGGGAAGGAATCAAGTCCTTGATTAATAAACTAAGTACAGCGCATTAAAGAATTAAACTAATGCTTTAGTTATATAAGGAAGAGTAGTGGAAATAGCTTGGAATGTCTATGAAATTCTTAGAATTGGCTCCCCCTCCCCGACTCGAACGGGGGACCTGCGGATTAACAGTCCGTCGCTCTAACCAACTGAGCTAAGGGGGAAGCGTCTTGCCTTTCAACGGGGCGAAATATTAATGATGGAGCCGCAAAGTGTCAACATATAAAAGTCATAAATTGAAAAAAGAGGTTTATTCGTTGTTTTTGTGTTCGATCTGCGTGATTTATAGCTCTATTAAAGCTGTTTTTTTAAGAATTTAAGAATACTAATGCGAGTTTTATTATTGTTGAGTCTTTAAATTGGTTAAATTAAACACGCCATTAAAGCCACTTGTAATTAAAAAACAACTCAAAAACATAAAATTTCATTTTTTACTTTGGGGTATTCTTCGTATTTATTTACTTTTTTATTTTAATTTTCTAAAAATATACCTGCACGAATAGTCATAAAAGTATTTTTCCCTCTTAATAGTGATCCAATTTTGATCTATAAATTGAGCATTTATTATCTTCGCTCAAAAATAGAACAATCAATAACTTAACTTTGTATTAAACGTTTTTTATTTACTAACGTATAACTATGTTAAGAAGAAAAATCGGCAAGCTTGCGTTTTCAGTGTGAGTTTATAAAAATGCCACAATTAGCAAATCAATAATTGGTTGGACCTCAGCGAAAATTGCGAGTCTCTCAAGGCCTTTATAAATGCGGCTTTGAATGAGTTATCCACGGTTTCTGTGGATAACTCTGTTTATGAAACTTTAAGAACATCATCGGCACCAATGTTTTAGGGTGCTACAACGATTTCAAGCTTTTAAATCACTATTTTTTATTCATTGTAAAACAGTAGGTTATGTTTTGGTGGCTAATAGATGTAACTCCATGAATGAATTTTTTCGTAACGATAAACCAAGTAGTTGCTTTGTGTAAAAAAGCATCAGATAACACAGGGTGTTTGTAATAAAAGTTATAAAAATGTGTTTTAATTGTTTTTTGGCGTGTTTAGGCTCTATTTTAACAAAAAGATGTAAAAACCAAGTTTTACTATTTTTTAGAATATTTACTTCCGTAATTACATCAATTGTAGTGATAAATCCGTGGCTTGAACTGCCTTGATGCTTTAAAATGATTCGTTCAGTAAAAGAGGCCTATTTATTTCATGCGCGCAATTTCAAAATCTCAGACTCGCCCAGATTTACTAAACGATCCTATCTTGCCTACATTAAAGACGATGACCATACCGATGATATTCGGGATGATCACACTAATGATGTTCAATATTGTAGACACCTTTTTTATAAGCTTACTTGGCACCGAACCACTAGCTGCCGTGAGCTTTACATTTCCGGTTACTTTTACCGTTATCAGCTTAGCAATAGGGCTGGGGATCGGTACATCAGCAGTAATAGCGAAAGCGCTCGGCAGTAATAAAATTGATGAAGCACGTTTTGATGCCAGTATTTCTTTAATGGTTGGTGTGGTTTTGGTTATTTTGTTGTCATCTGTTGGATATTTACTGATTGACCCCATATTTACTTTGCTAGGAGCGGGCGCGCAAGTATTGCCGTTAATACACGAATACATGAATGTATGGTTTATCGGTAGCGTATTTTTAATAACCCCAATGATTGGTAATTCGGTACTGCGTGCCAGCGGTGATACCAAAACGCCAAGTATAGTAATGGGCGGAGCCGGGCTGATAAACGCCGTACTTGACCCAATACTTATATTTGGCTTTGGGCCGGTACCCGCGTTAGGAATTCAAGGCGCTGCCATAGCAAGTGTTGTTGCATGGTCGGTCGCTGTGGTTATTATTTTATATATATTAGCGGTTAAAAAACGTTTGTTGAGTCTAAAAGCGGGCAAGCAAACTGTAACTGGCGCTATTCGTAAAATATTAAAAATTGGTTTACCTGCTGCAGGTGCAAACATGCTTACACCCGTTGCAATGGCTGTAATGACCGCCTTAGTAGCGCATCATGGGCCAGAAGCCGTGGCCGCATTTGGAGTGGGAAGCCGGATAGAATCTATTGCAAGTATATTAGTGCTTGCGCTATCGATGACATTACCGCCATTTGTGAGTCAAAACTTTGGGGCTGGCAAATTATGCCGTGTTAAAGAAGCGTATACCGGCACACTAAAATTTGTGATGGTATGGCAATTTGCCATTTACGTATTACTAATTGCATTTTCAGGTGTTATAAGCCAATTATTTGGTAAAGAACAAGCCGTAATAGATGTAATTAAGCTCTTTATTTATACCATCCCACTAAGCTATGGCTTACAAGGGGTGATCATATTATCAAACTCATCGTTTAATGCTTTACACAAACCAATGAACGCATTGGTACTAAGCGTTATTCGTTTATTCATATTTTATGTACCATTTGCTTATATCGGCAACGAAATAGCTGGATTATTAGGATTATTTATAGGCGCTGCCATAGGTAATTTATTTACAGCAATAGTGGCATATAAATGGTTTATGAAAAAACTAGAAGCGCTGAGCGGCGAATCGTTACAGGAGTGCAATAATTGAGCGACCATTTTCAGTTAAAATCACATTTCAAACCAGCAGGCGATCAGCCTACCGCCATTAAACAGCTATGCGAAGGGTTAGAAGCGGGGCTTGCACACCAAACGTTATTAGGTGCCACCGGTACAGGTAAAACCTTTACTATGGCCAATATTATTAGCGATTTAAATCGTCCAACAATAATAATGGCGCACAATAAAACATTGGCTGCGCAGCTATACGGCGAGATGAAAGAGTTTTTTCCTAAAAACGCGGTTGAATACTTTGTATCGTATTACGATTACTACCAGCCAGAAGCCTATGTTGTATCTAGCGACACATTTATTGAAAAAGATGCTTCGATAAACGAGCACATAGAGCAAATGCGTTTAAGTGCGACCAAAGCATTGCTTGAGCGTCGCGACACCATTATTGTGGCATCGGTATCGGCTATTTATGGTTTGGGTGACCCTAAATCGTACATGAAAATGATGCTACTTTTAAAAGTGGGCGAAAAAGTCGATCAACGCGACATGCTACGCCGCCTTGCTGAAATACAATATACCCGCAATGATATAGATTTTAGCCGAGGTACATACCGTGTACGTGGCGAAGTAGTTGATATATTCCCAGCTGAGTCAGACACATTTGCTGTACGAGTAGAAATGTTTGATGATGAAATAGAACGCTTAAGTATTTTTGACCCGCTTACCGGTGCAATTGAAAAGCACATAGTGCGCGCTACTATTTATCCTAAAACGCACTATGTTACCCCGCGTGAAAAAATACTTGGCGCTATCGAAAAAATAAAAGAAGAACTAAAAGAGCGACGCGCCCAGTTACTCAGTGCAAACAAATTAGTAGAAGAGCAACGTGTAGCACAGCGAACGCAATACGATATAGAAATGATGACCGAGCTAGGTTATTGCTCGGGTATAGAAAACTACAGCCGTTATTTATCGGGGCGTACGCCAGGCGATCCACCGCCAACATTGCTTGATTACCTACCTGATGACGCATTAATGATTATTGATGAATCGCATGTAACCGTATCGCAAATTGGCGCAATGTATAAAGGCGACAGAAGCCGTAAAGAAAACCTTGTTGAGTATGGTTTTAGAATGCCCTCAGCAATGGATAATAGGCCACTGCGCTTTGAAGAATTTGAAGCCATAGCACCACAAACTATTTATGTATCGGCAACGCCTGGCGACTTTGAGTTAGAGCGCTGCGCGGGCGAAATAGCAGAGCAAGTAATTCGCCCAACAGGGCTGCTCGACCCACTTATAGAAGTACGTCCTGTGGGCGATCAGGTTGATGATTTACTCTCAGAAATATACAAAAGTGTGGAGAAGGGCGAACGCGTACTGGTAACTACACTTACTAAACGTATGTCTGAGGATTTAACAGACTACCTAAGCGAGCATAATGTAAAAGTACGTTACTTACATTCAGACATTGATACCGTTGAGCGCGTAGAAATAATTCGTGATTTACGAGCAGGCGTGTTTGATGTGTTAGTGGGCATTAACTTACTGCGAGAAGGCCTTGATATGCCAGAAGTGGCACTTGTTGCCATACTTGATGCTGACAAAGAGGGCTTTTTACGCTCGGCTCGCTCGCTGATACAAACCATTGGCCGTGCTGCGCGTCACTTAGATGGCCGCGCTATTTTATATGGCGACAGAATTACAAAATCAATGGCAAAAGCCATGGACGAAACAGCACGCAGACGCGAAATTCAGCATGCATACAACGTTGAGCACGGTATAGAGCCTCATGCTCTGGCTAAAAAAATACTTGATGTAATGGATGTAGGCGAAGAAGCGGCTCCTAAAGACAACCTTAAACTTATTCGTAAAGAGTCTAAAAAGGTTCTTAGTGCGAAAGAAATTGCCGTGCAAATTAAGCAGCTTGAAACCAAAATGCATGCATACGCAAGCGACCTAGAATTTGAAAAAGCGGGCTCTGTACGCGATGAAATACATGAACTACAACAACAGTTGATTAATTAAAAATGACAGCAAACTTTACACCTCTTATTACTGCGCTTGAAGACGCGCCAATTTTAAAAAATGAACTGTGTCGTGTTTTTCATGGCCGAGGCCACAGCGTCGAAGCATTAAGCCATATTAATTTAGACTTTTACCCGCCAAGTTTATTTTTGGTTTCGTACGATGAAATTGATGAGCAAACACTAAGCGAGCTCACCAATGTTGTGTGGCAGTGGGCACAAAAAAACCAGCCTGAGCTTATTACGTCACTTGTGTACCAGCAGCGTGCTGGCGTACAAAGCCAAAACACCGTGGTTTATGGGCAATTACCTAATCCACATGTTGTAACCGAAAATGGCATTCGCTTTTTGGTTGATTTACAGAGCCGCCAAAATACCGGAATATTTCCCGATATGCGCAGCGGCCGTGAATTTGTAATGGCTAACAGCAAGCATGGCAAAGTGCTTAATTTGTTTTCGTATACGTGTGGGTTTTCGCTTGCCGCAATGCAAGGCGGGGCAGATCATGTGATGAACATGGATATGAGCAAAGGCGTGCTTAAAGTTGGCAAGCAAAACCATCAACTAAATGGTTTTGAGCGCGGCGTAAGTTTTTTACCTCACGATATTTTAAAATCGTTTGGAAAACTAAAAAAAGCAGCCCCGTTTGATTTAATAATAGTTGATCCGCCAAGCTTTCAAAAAGGCAGCTTTATATTAACTAAAGACTATCAAAAAGTGCTGCGCAGGTTGCCAGAGCTACTTTGCGATACCACACAATTGCTATTGTGTGCGAATAGCCCAGAGCTTAGCGAAGATGCGTTTAAAGCATTAATAAACGAGAACACCCAAGGCGCAATTGAATTTGTTGAGCGCCTAGCCCCCACCGAGCGTTTTATTGAAGTAGACAGCGACAAAAGTTTAAAAGCGCTTGTCTATAAAACGTCACAAACATCTGCTTAAATGAAGCTCAGTAAACGCCTAACTGCCATTGATAAATTAATTTCGCAGCATCACGATATTATTTGGGATTGTTGCTGCGACCATGGTTATTTAGGCATGGCGCTATTAAAACGCGCAGCTGCAAACCACGTTATTTTTGTAGATATAGTCGCCACTTTAATGAACGATTTAGAAGCGCAATTATCATCTATTAATAAATTACAAAAAACCTGTAATAAAGATCCGAAGTGGCAGGTCTTATGTCAGGATGTAGGCAAAATAGAAATTGCTCAAAGTAAAAGTCAAGTAGTTGTAATAGCAGGTGTTGGCGGTGAGCTGTTGTTAAGTTTAGTACAACAAATTATTGCTAATAACGCAGTGGAGCATTTAAATAATGTTCGGTTTATTTTATGCCCCGTGCATCACACTTATAAGTTGCGAGTGGGTTTAAAACAACTTGGTTTAGGGCTTATAAGTGAGCAAATAGTTTACGACAACAAACGTTTTTATGAAGTGATTGAAGTGAGCTTTAGTACCAATATTGAGATTAGCCATACCGGCAACAAAATGTGGGACTTTGCTAGTACAGAGCACGCTATGTACCAACGGCAACTCATAAATCATTATAATAAAATGCTCAATAAAGATAAGCCATACTATCAAAAAGTTATAACAGACTATCAAGAACTCACCGATAGTTAAAAAAGCCCAAAAGTAGGGCGTACATGTGATCTAATTACGACATTGACGACGTAATGTGTTCATAGTTTATATCGCACAACGCGAGTTTATTTGGTTTATTTATGTCAGATAACAAGAGTCACATTAATCATTTGCTTAGCAATGAGCAAAAATGGCAACACAGTTACGAGCAACCTATTTCTTATGCACCCCTTGTGCAATTGGCTAATAGTAACTGGGTGGTGCCACAGCATTTTTTACGTTACAAGCACACGCTTCAAAGCGTAAACGAAGTACTTGAGAGTATTGAGTTTTCGGCTCACTTTAGAGTGCTTGCTGCACAAAAAGGTGAAGAAATTTACCTGCAAGTAGCAGTGCTGAGCCCTGATAACTACCAAAAAAGCGCATCTACTAATGAAGCCAAAGCTAAAAAACTATTATTTGGCAGACGCTGGATAGTAGAGGAAAACTTACCTACCTCAGAGCTTATTCAAACCGCATTTTTAGCGTTAAAAGTAGCGCGAGAACATGAAGTAAGAGAGCTTTTTCAGTTAATGCAAAGCGGCGCAACAAGTACGCCATTTAATAACCATCACGACTTACCGGTAATGGCGCAAAATCCTGAACTTGTTAAAAGCGAAGCGGTTACAAGTAACGTTGACGAAGTGCTTAAACGCATTGTATTTGCAGGAAAAAGTATTGAGCTTAAAAGCCAGCAGCAAGTAGCCGAGCAACATTTATATACTGTTGAGCTGTTGTGTGAGGATTGCCAGCTTAGCGAGTTTAATAAAAAAACAATTGCGTTTTTAACAGCAGACTCATCCGCTAATAGTTTTTTACACGGCTTAATTGCGGCATTGGTGGCCACAAGTAATGACTATGTAAACGAGCAGTTTAAATACAAAGGTTTTGCCCGCTTTAGCAAGCACGTAGTGGTTGAACAAATAGGTAACCTAAGTATCGCTATGCGCTCGCCAAGTACCGTAGGGCTTTGCTCTATGGGTAAGCAACATGCAAATCAGTTAAATTTTGAGATAGACAGCGGGCGAGCACCACAGGGCTGCGGGCAAGCTATTGGTGGTTTTTTAGCTGCTCATGGCATTGAGCAGCCAGAAAATGCACATTTATATCCAAATTACTTATAACAACTTAAAGTTTATTAATTTCATCTTTAACGTTAAAGCTTGAATCAGTAACAATAGCCTCAAGTGTTTGTACACGCTCTTTTAATGCAAGCACTTGTGCGTTTGTTTCAGCTAGTTGTTTATGGGCATCGCTGTTGTTGTTTTGCATTTTATGCTTAAACTCAAGGTGCTTTTTATACATATCGTAAACTACTCCTGAGCCAACCGAAATTAGCACAATAAGTACAATCATCGTAGTTCCAGACATAACCTCATTCCTTATCATTTTATTATTCGTTTATGGTTAAAGTATAACCTTTAAGCGCTTTTGATAAAGCTGACAATTGTAACTTAATTTGTATACTTTATTTAATTCAGCTTTGAGCGTGTTCATCATTTATACACTTCAGATATTGTTTAATGGCTGCATAGCCACCATATAATAAACATATTTTAGTCAATACAGTGAGTTGCCATGTTAAATAATAAAATTCCACCGGTTATCGTTGTGCTGTTTTTTGCAGGCATAATGGCGCTTATTGCGCATTACAGTGTTATTGATTTCACCGCATTTATTACCTACCTAGCAGCAAGTTTGGTCATTATTGGGTGTGTTTTTTGTATTGCAGGGGTAGCGAGCTTTAAAATAGCAAACACCACAGTAAACCCAAATGTACCTGAGCAAGCATCAAAACTTATTACGAGCGGCATTTATAAAATTTCGCGTAACCCAATGTATGTGGGTTTTGCATTTATTTTAGCAGGGTGGGGTGTTTGGTTAAGTTCCTTGTGGGCGCTTTTATGTATTATCGGGTTTATTGCCTATTTAACATTTTTTCAAATAATACCCGAGGAGCGTGCGCTCACTAAATTATTTGGCGAAGAGTTTACCGCCTATAAAGCGCGCGTAAAACGCTGGCTGTAATCAATATCATTGACTTAAAACGTGACAAACAAAAAAGGCTATCGATGATAGCCTTTTTTTGTTTGCAGCAATTGTATTACTAATTAATTGCGGCTTATTCGTATTCTAACGGGTCTGTAATGTTATTTAGTGCAAATGCTTCAAGGCGTTCTTGGCACGCGCCACATTTACCACAGGCCTTTTCACGGCCGTTATAACAGGTCCACGTTTGGCTGTAATCTAAACCCATTTCAATACCGTCGGTTAAAATACCAATTTTAGTATTATTTAAATACGGGCTAAAAATTTCTACCGCGTCGTAGTTCGCAATACGACACACATCATCCATTTTTTGCACAAATTCAGGACGGCAGTCAGGGTAAATAGCATGATCCCCAGAATGAGCGCCGTAATAAACTTGGCTAGCTTTAAGTGATACCGCGTAACCAACAGCAAGCGAGAGCAAAATCATATTACGATTAGGTACAATCGTACTTTTCATGCTTTCTTCTTCGTAATGGCCTTCAGGCACATCAATATCATCAGTAAGTGATGAGCCACCAATAAGTTGGTTAATCGCCGAAATATCAACAATTTTATGTGGAACGTTTAATTTTTCACACACACTTGCCGCTACTTTAAGCTCTTTTACATGACGCTGACCATAGTCAAATGAAAGGGCATATACATCATGGCCTTGTTGCAGGGCTTTATTTAATACGGTAAATGAGTCCATACCGCCGGAATAAATAACAACTACTTTTTGCGTCATATCTGTTTTGCTCTTAGTTTTAATAGAGGTTTATATCAGGGCGCGATATACTACACGGCCGCAGCTTAAATAACAATTTTTGCACAGCGCTTTTTGGTTTTTTAATAGTAGCAATTTGGCTGCTAGGTAGTAAGTGAGATCTCTTTTGTACAAAATTAATGAAGTGTTTGAAACCATTCAAGGTGAAGCTAGCTTTACTGGCACACCCTCAATATTTTTACGTCTGCAAGGCTGCCCAGTAGGTTGCTCTTGGTGCGACACCAAGCAAACGTGGGATGTTGATAATGTATATAAAGTATCGCTGGATGAAACCGTAGAAAAAAAAGCCGACTCAGATCATTGGGCTAACGCCAGTGCAGAGCAAATTTTAGCGCTGTTTCAATCACGTGGTTATACCGCAAAACATGTAGTAATTACCGGCGGCGAGCCATGTATGTTCGACTTAAATCCAGTATGTAACTTATTACACGAACACGGTTTTAGCACACAAATAGAAACTAGCGGCACGTTTGAAATACTCGCCCCAGAGCAAACATGGGTAACGGTATCGCCAAAAATCAATATGCGCGGCGGTTATGAAGTACTTACCAGTGCAATGAAGCGTGCCAACGAAATTAAACACCCCGTTGCCATGCAAAAGCATGTAGAAGAGTTAGAAGAATTATTTGCTAAAACAGGTGTTAACCCTAAGCTTGTTTATTTGCAGCCAATTAGCCAAAAAGTATCAGCAACTAAACTCGCAATCGACACCTGTATTGCCAAAAACTGGCGCCTATCAATACAAGTACATAAGTATTTAGGAATTAGTTAAAGAGTTATATTGCGTATGTTGGGTAGAGCGAAGCTAAACCCAACAAATCTCCACTTCCGCACAATTTTCTAATAACGTTTTATAATATTTAAATACGTAGGTCGGATAAGCGAAGCGCCACCCGACAACCCTAAAGCACATATCTTCTTCGCTAATAGCCCTAACTAGTTTACTATGCGCGACTTAAAATATTCTACTACTTACCACTAGGCTTATATGTCCGCAAACGCGCTTTACACCGACCTTTCTGATTACTACGACTTAATGTGTGCAGATATTAATTATCAAGCCCAAAGCAATTCTATTCACAGGCTGCACCAAATTTTTGGTAATGGCGCAAACACCCATCTCGATTTAGCATGTGGCACCGGCCCGCATGTACGCCACTTTATTGATAACGGTTATAAAAGTAGTGGGCTTGACTTAAACCAGCCAATGCTAGATAAAGCAAAAACGCGCTGCCCAGAAGCGCAGTTTTCGTTGCAAAATATGAGTGAATTTAAGGTAACTGAGCACTTGGATTTAATTACCTGCTTTTTGTATTCAATCCATTACTGCGACGGCATTAATAAGTTAAAAGAATGCCTTGCCAGCGTACACAGCGCATTAAACGTAGGTGGAATATTTTGTTTTAACACGGTTGATAAAAACAAAATCGACAGCGATTCATTTGTAGAGCACACAGCAACAAGCGAAAATAGCTTCTTCACATTTCGCTCTGGTTGGCACTACAGTGGCAGCGGCAGTAAACAGTTATTAAAACTCAATATAGAAAAAACCACCGCAGACAAAACACTCGTATGGCACGACGAGCACCCAATGGTGGCTTTTAGTTATACCGAGCTTAAAGAAGCCCTGAAGCCGTACTTCGAAATCCACATATTTGAACATGACTACGACAAAATAACCCCATGGGCAGAGCGCTCAGGCAACGCCATTTTTGTCTGCGTAAAAATTTAAGGCAAACATTCATCAAGAAGAGATAAAAGTTTGGGTAGAGCGCAGCGAAACCCAACGAGCTCAAACGAACCTCCAATACTCACGGCCAATAACCCCGCATTATATATTTGAAAACGTAGGTCGGATAAGCGAAGCGCCATCCGACACCTATTTGAGTTTCGGTGAATATAAACAGCTAACTAATTATGATGTATGAAGTCAAGATTTGACCCCTCTGGCTTTCGAACACGGCTTTAGTACACAAATAGAAACCAGCGGCACGTTCGAAATACTCGCCCCAGAGCAAACATGGGTAACGGTATCACCAAAAATCAATATGCGCGGCGGCTATGAAGTACTTACCAGTGCAATGAAGCGTGCCAACGAAATTAAACACCCCGTTGCCATGCAAAAGCATGTAGAAGAGTTAGAAGAATTATTTGCTAAAACAGGTGTTAACCCTAAGCTTGTTTATTTACAGCCAATTAGTCAAAAAGTATCAGCAACTAAACTCGCAATCGACACCTGTATTGCCAAAAACTGGCGCCTATCAATACAAGTACATAAGTATTTAGGAATTAGTTAAAGCCAGCTTAAAGTTATATTACGTATGTTGGGTAGAGCGAAGCTAAACCCAACAAACCTCTACTTCCGCACCATTTTCTAATAACGTTTTATAATATTTAAATACGTGGATTGGATAAGCGAAGCACCACCCGACAACCCTAAAGCTCATATCTTCTTCGCTAATAGCCATAACTAGTTTACTATGCGCGACTTAAAAATATTCTACTACTTACCACTAGGCTTATATGTCCGCAAATGCGCTTTACACCGACCTTTCTGATTACTACGACTTAATGTGTGCAGATATTAATTATCAAGCCCAAAGCAATTCTATTCACAGGCTGCACCAAATTTTTGGGAATGGCGCAAATACCCATCTCGATTTAGCATGTGGCACCGGCCCGCATGTACGCCACTTTATTGATTACGGCTATAAAAGTAGTGGGCTTGATTTAAACCAGCCAATGCTAGATAAAGCAAAAACGCGTTGCCCAGAAGCGCAATTTTCATTGCAAAACATGAGTGAATTTAAGGTAACCGAGCACTTGGATTTAATTACCTGCTTTTTGTATTCAATCCATTACTGCGACGGCATTAATAAGTTAAAAGAATGCCTTGCCAGCGTACACAGCGCATTAAACGTAGGTGGAATATTTTGTTTTAACACTGTTGATAAAAACAAAATCGACAGCGATTCATTTGTAGAGCACACAGCAACAAGCGAAAATAGCTTCTTCACATTTCGTTCTGGCTGGCACTATAGTGGCAGCGGCAGTAAACAGTTATTAAAACTCAGCATAGAAAAAACCACCGCAGATAAAACACTCGTATGGCACGACGAGCACCCAATGGTTGCTTTTAGTTATACCGAGCTTAAAGAAGCCTTAAAACCGTACTTCGAAATCCACATATTTGAACATGACTACGACAAAATAACCCCATGGGCAGAGCGCTCAGGCAACGCCATTTTCGTCTGCGTAAAAATTTAAGGCAAACACGTATGTTGGGTAGAGCGTAGCTAAACCCAACGAACCTCCATATCCACGGCCAATACCCACACCCTATAACCCCGCATTATATATTTGAAAACGTAGGTCGGATAAGCGAAGCGCCATCCGACGATGCACCGTATTTGAGTTTCGGCGCGTAAAATTCTGTATATTAATTTCAGTTTCATCGACTCAAAAATATATGCTACCTTCAAATAGTGGATTTAATAATGATAAAAGGAATTTAAAATGGAACACTCTGCATCAATTCTCCTCCTAATAATTACCATATTGATTTGTCTTGGTTGGTACAACCATACAAAAAATTTAAAAATACAGTTTAAAAAAAATATTAAGGCATTAAATGATTCTTTAGCTTTAGCGCGAGAAGAAGCTAAAAAGCAATCATTGAAAAATAAAGAGCTAACTGAGAAATATAGCCCAATCATTCAAGCCGAAGCTTACTCTCAAGCTTTATTAGATGAAGCGAAACTAAAAGCAAATGCTATAAAGCAAACTGCTGAAAATTTAGCTAATGAAGTAAAAAATGAATCTATTACTGTAAGTGAGTCATTAAAGGAACAAAGAATAGAGGGGAGCCTAAGACTTCGAGAAGCGAAGGAGAAAGCTGAAAAAATTAGGTTGGATGCTAATCAAGAAGCTGACCGTATTACTTTATTCGCAGAGCAAAGGGCTAAAGAGATTGCGGGTGATGCGTATGAAGCAAAAGAAAAAGCTAATACCTACGAGCAAGCAATAAAAGCAATGCGAAATACTATCGAAGGCTATAAGGACGACTATATCATTCCTAATCACTCAGTTTTAGATGACTTAGCTGAGGATTTTGGTCACAAAGAAGCTGGAGCAGAGCTAAAGTCAATACGTCAAAATATTAGGCAAATGATAAAAGAAGGATTTGCTGGGGATTGTGACTATGTTGAACAACATAGAAAAACATATGCAATCCATTTTGTAGTTGATGCATTTAACGGTAAAGTAGACAGTGCATTATCTAAAGTAAAACACGATAATTTTGGGAAAATAAACCAAGAAATATTAGATGCGTTCGCATTAGTTAACCACAATGGCGTTCCTTTTAGAAAAGCTAGAATTAATGAAAAATATCTTAATGCACGTTTAATTGAACTAAAGTGGGCTGTAGCTACAAGTGAATTAAAAAGAATCGAACGTGAAGAGCAAGCAGAAATTAAGGCTCAAATTAGGGAAGAAGAAAAGGCTTTAAGAGATATTGAGAAAGCAAAGAAAGAAGCCGAAAAAGAAGAACGCTTACTTCAGAAAGCTTTGAAAAAAGCACGAGAAGAACTTTCTACTGCAAATGATGAGCAGCGAGCCGACTATGAAGCGAAATTACTTGATCTAGAAAAGCAATTAAAAGAAGCAGAAGATAAAGGTCAAAGAGCTATGTCGATGGCACAACAAACCCGAAGAGGGCATGTATACGTAATAAGCAATGTAGGCAGTTTTGGTGAAGAGGTATTCAAAATTGGTATGACCCGAAGACTTGAGCCTATGGATCGTGTAAAAGAACTAGGCGATGCATCTGTTCCTTTTTCCTTTGATGTTCATGCGATGATATTTAGTGAAGATGCGCCATCTTTAGAAAAAGAACTTCATCGCCGTTTTGATATTTACTCAGTGAATAAAATAAATTCAAGGAAAGAATTTTTCAAAACTACAATATCAGAAGTTAAGAAAGCTGTAGAGGGCAATGGGATTAAAGATGTTCATTGGACTTTAAAAGCTGAAGCTTCTGAGTATCGTGAGAGTTTAGCAATAGAGAAAAACTTACAATGTAATGCGGTTGCTTAACTCTTTCTTATTTAGTTTCATGTATTAAGACAAAGTAGGTGAATTAGTTTTTTTCATCAATTTCTTTTCCGCAATTATAACAATCGTTAGTGGGAAGCTTACAACTAGAAATAGAGCGCATTACTTGGTTTTTCTTACAGGCAGGGCAGACGTAATTAATTACAGAGATTATAAGCGCAATAGCAAAAACAAAACTACCGATATAAAACGGGTTTGAGTAAAATTGCATACTTGGTTCTGAAAAGTTAAAACCAATAATACAGATGATTAATGCAGTTAAATAAAGTTTAAATTTTAGGCTTTTATTCAAGGTTTAAATATCCAATTGGCAAGGTGCTAATAATAAGTGCTTTGGCAGTTTTAACAAATTATTTACTAAATTACTAATTAAGTTTTTATATAGCGCAAATGTATAGGCATAAAAAAAGCGTTGCCCTTGAGCAACGCTTTTCTGTATTTGTCTAATAGCTGGTAGTTAACTTACTGTGCCGCTAGCTTATTCTGCAGCTAACTTATTCTGCTGCGAGATAGTCTAACACTACTTGATGGTGATCTTTGGTTTTAAACTTATCAAATAGGTGTTTAATTTTACCGTCTTGGCCTACTAAAAACGTCAAACGGTGAATACCATCGTACTCTTTACCCATAAATTTTTTGTAGCCCCATACACCAAATGCTTCAGCAATGGCGTGATCTTCGTCGGCTAATAAATCAAAGTTAAGCTCTTTTTTAGTTTCAAAGTTTTTAAGGCGCTTAATTGGATCTGGGCTAATACCTACAACGCGGGTGTTAAATTTAGCAAGCTGTGCTTGCTCATCGCGTAGGTTTTCGGCTTGTACAGTACAGCCCGGCGTTGACGCTTTAGGGTAAAAGTACACGAGTACTTGTTGCTCTTTTAACAGCTCGCTTAATGTTACTGTTTCGTCGTTTTGGTTTTGTAGGCTAAAAGCGGGTGCAGTATCGCCAGCTTGTAATGGACTAATTGTGTTCATGTTTAGCATCCTTAACGAATTCGTTTAAAAATATAATCTACGTTTAGCGTGTGAGAAAGGCTCTCAAAACTAATTTTAAATTGATCTATATCTACATCAACAGGTATGTTGAATTCAAGTTCACAACGCATCTTTATGTTGTCTTCTTGGGAATAAGTGTCTGACTTAAGTGAGCAAATACTAATATTATTGTCGGCAAAAAAGCGCGTTACTTTGCTCAATGTACCAGGGGTGTCTATGCCTGTGTATTCTAGTGTGTAACCTGCACAAAACTCCTCAGGAGTATGACTTGCTGTACGCTTCATCATGGTTAGCAGGCCAAGTTCCATGGCTTTAGTGGGCAGTACGTGCTCTATGCGGCTTATTGCCGACATGTCGCCGCTCAGTAGCATTATGAAGGTAAATTCGCAGCCTAAAATAGCAATTCGGCTGTCAATAATGTTGCAGTGGCAATCGCTAACCAGTTGGGTTAGTTCACTTACTATACCGGGTCTGTCTTCGCCAATCGCTGTTAAAACAATTTGATGATTTGAAAATGCAGTCATGAGTTCAAATACCTTGTTACTTGGATTATATCAACCGAGTTGGCAACACCAAAAATACACACGAGAAGTTGCACGGCGGCGAAGTTTAACACAAAAAGGGCTCTAAACTACAGCACACGCTAATTAAGCGCTTTTAAAGTGCGGTGTTTCTTGTTTTTACTGGCACGGGAAAGTACCATAGCTAAAATTTGCTTATTTGCGCTTAGTTGCTTACTAAGTTGAAGTGCTGAACTTTATTGCATTTAGGCAGCCAAATAATAAATGTAAAGTTAATATTGATTTTACACTGAACCAAATCGGTATTACCCACTCATATATTTGTTAAAACAATTAAAGGGTATGCTAAGGAGAAATATCTGTGCAGTATTGGATCCCAAAAGCACTTGCAGTAAGTGTATTGGTAAGTTTATCAGGGTGTAGTGTATTTATTAATAAGGCACATGACGAACGTAACTATCGTACGCATGAGCCTGTAAAAGCACCAGCGTCGTTATCTCAACCAGCTCAAGACCCAGTTTATAAAATGGATGTAGGTCAATACGACAATAATCCTGAAGCTACAAATTACCGCCCACCGGCACAAGTATTAACAATTGCGAAAGGCAGTTGGGTAGAAGAGACAGATAAACAAGCGCGTATTTATTTTGATAAAAATGATGGCATTGCTGATTTAGATGAGTTTCTTTGGGATACGATTAAATCTGTCCTAGCTGATAATAATGCAGGAACTACTAAAGAAGATAAGCTACTTGGTATTATTGAAACTGATTGGTACTCAATCATTAAAACCGAAGAAGGTTTTTGGTGGTGGGGCGATGAAGTTAACGATGATTTAGAAAAGTTTAGATTCACTATTGAAGAAAAATCACATCAACGCACTGCGTCTTTACGTGTAGAGCTGATTGATTTTAAAGGTGATAAAACGCTAACAGACTTACTCAAGCAGCAGCTAGAAGTACGTGCGCTTAACCAAGTAGTGAGCGAGTTTGATTACCGTTACCGTCAACTTGAAGTTGATATGCGTAAACGCCAAGGTATTATTTCTCTTGAAATGGGCTTTGATAATAAAGGCAATGCAGCACTTGTAACTGAGCAATCTTACGACGCTGTGTTTGACCGTTTCTCTGGGTTTTTAGAGCGCTTGTCGTTCTCTATTGTTGAAATTAACCCAGATACGGGCTTAATTACTGCAGATTATACTAAACCAGAAACAAGCGTTTGGGATTCAATTTGGGGTGATGACGTAGCTCAACTACCTATTGATGAAGGCCAATACCAAATTTTAGTAAGTAAAACTAAAGAAGGCGGTACTAGCTTAACGTGGATGGATGATAAAGGCGAAACGCTTGAGCCAGGTACTATGAATGGTTTACAACAAGCATTAGAAGCAGCACTCATTCAGCGCGGCATTAAAATTTAAATAATAATAAGTTTTACCACAAAAAGAGCGCTATGCTCTTTTTGTGGTTTTTATAGGTTAAACAATATGTCTCAGCTACCTGAACGTTCACACTATACGTGGCGCACTTGGTTTACTTTTTTGGTTCCTTCGTTAATTGGTGTGTTTTTATTTATGACACCCATTAGTACTTCGCAAGGGATGACCATTCCTATTGCCGTTATGGCAAAAGCGGTTCAAGCAATGATGCTTGGCTCTGCTCAAGCAATTATTACCCTCATTATTTGTATTACAGGGGTTATTTCTGTAATTACTAAAGTGTTTAAACCCGCCGCTATATGTAACTCACCTTTGTTAAAGCATTTATTTGATGTGAGCTGGACATGGCTGGTGGTACGCTTATTTGGTATGGCGTTTGGTTTAATGACGTACTTAAGCCTAGGCAGCGAGATAATTACCTCGGCTAATACTGGCGCGCTGGTATTAAATGACTTATTGCCTGTGTTGTTTTCGGTATTTATTTTAGCGGGCTTATTACTGCCGCTATTAATTAACTTTGGTCTATTAGAGCTTGCTGGTACGTTAATGACCAAAGTAATGCGCCCTGTATTTGGTGTACCAGGTAGAAGCGCGGTTGACTGTACTGCATCGTGGTTAGGTGATGGCAGTGTGGGTATTTTGATGACTGCAAGGCAGTACGATCAAAAGCACTATACACAACGCGAAGCGGCTATTATTGGTACTACGTTTTCAGCGGTTTCAATTACATTTAGTTTAGTGGTGCTTGGGCAAGTTAAACTTGAATACCTATTTGCACCGTTTTACGCAACGGTATGTTTAGCCGGTATTGTTGCCGCTATTATTGTGCCGCGATTACCGCCACTGCGCTTTAAAAAAGACTTACTCATTGATGGCACTGAGCCAGATAGAGACGCTGAAACAATTCCGGGTCATAAAACTTTATTTGGCCATTCGTTAGATGTTGCATTAGCAAAAGCTGATAACTCAACGGGTGTTAAAGGCACTATAAAAGAGGGCGTACATAATGCGCTTGATATGGTGTTTGGTGTGTTACCTGTAGTAATGGCGGTAGGCACATTTGCACTGATCATTGCTGAGCATACGCCTATATTTCAGTATTTAGGTATGCCGTTTGTGCCATTTTTAGAGCTATTGCAAGTACCCGAAGCAGCCGCTGCGTCGCAAACTATTATGGTAGGCTTTGCTGATATGTTTATTCCGTCAATATTAGCTGCAGGGACTATCGAAAGTGATGTAACGCGCTTTATTATTGCCGCAATGAGTGTAACTCAGCTTATTTATATGTCTGAGGTAGGTGCACTTTTACTTGGCAGTAAAATACCGGTAAATATTTTAGAGCTATTTATTATATTTATTTTGCGAACGCTAATTACTTTACCTGTTATTGCGCTAATGGCGCATTGGCTAGTAGGCTAAATTAGCAAAAATATATTTAGCGAATTGGTATTATTGAAAAAGCCCTGATTGATCAGGGCTTTTTTGTGTCTGTTGTATTTTTTATATTGGCGTTGGGCTTTATAAACTCCTGTTTTGCAGAGAGTCTAATCAGCGCAATATTACCAATGATAATGGCAAAAACAACAGCGACAATAATTACAATATGCCAAGTTTGCATCGCAGTATCACTTAATATTTAGTACGTTTAAGTGTGACCGTTTTACGCTATAACAGCAATTAAATTACTCAAAATACAATCAATAACGTTAAAAACGTCTCGCTACCGAAAGCGTTAAAAAGTTAAGCCCAGGGTTTGGCTCTTTAAAGCCTGCGTTTGAATAGTGAATAACTCTAAGGGCAACGTTAGTATGACCAAAATCGGCTACAAGGCCTATGCGGTCTTCAAACTGGTAGTGAGTACTTATGTTTTTACCGGCAAACTGCGTTTCATCAATCAGTGATACACCAATGCCTGCTTCTACATAAAATGGGGTGTTGTTAAAACTAAAAGCAGGAAATTGTAGTACAGGTGACATAGCAAGTACTAGGTTTGATTGTGTTTCATCGCCGTGGCGGTATTCCCACATGTTTACGCTGGTTTCAAAGTAAAAGCGTGCATCACCAATAATGTTTTGCATACCAGGTGCATGATACTGATACGCAAGCTTAACGCCGTTTACGTTACCTTCGCCTTTGAGAAAGTCAACGGCATAACCGTGGTCCGATTGAGCAAAAGCAAGCTTGCCAAAAAGTGAAACTACTAATACAAAAGAGATAATAAGTGTTTTAAGTGACGTTTTCATAGGTGCCAAATGTTTGTTTGATTTAAGTTGATAACTAAATGATAAGGGCGGCCTGTTAACAATTACAATGAGGACAAAATGCCGGTTGTATATGAGCTGTTAATGGAATTTTCTAACTGCTTGAATTTATTTTATTTATTTGATTGGTGCTAATTGGGCATTAATAAGTTGCTTATTTGTGCCTTTTTTATTGCGTATAGTTCGCGTAAATTACAGCCATCTTAATCACACAGACATATACAATTATGAAACTCTTTAAACTATTCGTTTTAGCCACTGCTTTTTTTAGCAGTTCGTTATTTGCACAAGCTCAGCAATCACCAGATCAGTTACTTGAATCGGTAGCCGACAAGCTTTTTGCAGATATTGGCCAAGTAAACTCAAAAGGTACAGCCAGCAAAGACGCGATGGCTGCCATTGTTGAAAAACGTTTAATGCCACATATTGACGTTAAGTTTGTGTCGTTTAAATTATTAGGTAAACACATTAAAGGTATTGAGCGCGAGCAAGCTGTTCAATTTATAGATGCAGTAGAGCATTACTTAACAGGCACATACGCCGGTGCACTAATGAAGTACACGGGTCAAAAAGTAGTATTTGAGCGTAATAACGCAAAAAGTGACTCTGAGTACGCAACAGTTAATACGCAAATTATTGAGCCAAATGCGCCTACTATCGACTTAAGCTTTAAGCTTCGTTTAGGTAAAAACAATGAGTGGAAAGTATACGATATTGTTGCTGAAGGCATTTCACTATTAAGTGCTAAACAAAAAGAGATTATTCAACGCATTTCTGATGTGGGTTTAGAGCAAGTTATTAGCGAGTTAAAAAGTAAATAGACTATTTGTCTGGCTCTGATTAAGCCCAACTCCAACCTCAAAAACGGCCAATTACTTATGTACTTGGCCGTTTTTATATTTTTGCTAAGTACAATACCAATCCACAGTAATAGTTAATCATTTAGAACAACTAAATAATGAAATTTTTGCCTTGCTATCACACGGTTTTCTACCTCAAAATAAATCACTTAATTAAGCGAATTGTTATAATCCTAAAGGATTGTTGTTATTGCGTAATTTTGCGCTAGCAGCAAAACAAAGGTGTGCTAGAATATCGGCACTTTGATTAAGCGTGGTGTCAGCTTAAAACTGATATAACTTACCACCCCCAAGCCACACTGGAGTTGTGTTGTTTTAATGGAAAATGTACTGATTTGGCCAAAGGAATACCCATTACTTATTAAAGGACTAGTAGAACAAAACGGTGCCTTTATTTTAGATGCTTTGGAAGCTTGGCCTGCTTGTCGTTCTACAAATGAAGACGATGGTGTATGCACCACCGTGCTGCCACCTATTTATTATTTGGCATGGCTAACCCCGCTGGAGCCATTTGAAGAATGTTACTTTCAACATATCTCTGAATATGACGAAGACGCACAAGCGTATATTAGTGCGGTTAAAAGCCATTACTACGATAATGAATACACCCCTGAAAGCTTAGTACTTATGCTGTGCCAGCGCCTTGAAAAATACGCAAGCGTGGCTGCACAAAATACCATAGATACGCCACTGTCTTTAGTTGATTTATTTTTTAGTAAACGCTACTTCACCTTAATTGAGCATGCGTTAAATAATAAAAGTAAACTCTCGGCAAAGGACACATTAGCGCTTTGGAAAGAAGTTGATTTTAGAGAGCGCCTAAGTGCGTTTATTCCAGAGTCTATTGCTGACTTGGATACTCTTTGTGAACTTGCCAGCGAAAAAGTAGCTGCGGGTAAAGACTATTTTACGCTGCTTACGCAGGTTTCTCCTGATGTTGACTCTGTTGTTCTCTTAGAAAAAGCTTTGCTTACTCACTTACGTAAAAAAACAGCTAAGCAAACAATGGCTATGCGTTTTATTGAACAAGGCGCTACTGGTGTACTTGCTGATGAAAACAATAAAACAGCCTTTATGTGGGCCGCCGAAAAAGGCTTTGTAAATGTGGTTGAAACGCTACTGGCAAAGCAAGACAAAAAAGCGACAGATAACTTAGGTAATACTGCGCTTCATTATGCTGTGTTTGCTAAAAATGAGTCGTTAATGGTGCTGCTTATTAAAGCCGGATACGATTTTAGAGCACGTAATAAAGAAGGTTTAAGCTGTTACCGTTTAGCGGTGAGTATTAAAGCTAATAACTTAGTTAAATGTTTAGAGCGTGACTTTGGTATTAAAGAACTTTCGCCAGAAGGGCAGTTCGATCGCATTAAAAAAGTGCATGTGCTACATGCTATTGTGACTATATTGCTGCCTTTACAGTTGTTCTTCTTTTTTGATGAAACCCTCTCAATTAAAAGTGAGCTGACGCTGGGTTTAACTATGACTGCAGTGATTTGTTTTTTCTTTGCGACCACTTTAAAACGCTGTGCGCTATATCCACATATTAAACACCCTTGGGGTTTATTTGTGCTTAGGGGCTTTTCGTTTATTAGCTTAATTGCTCAAATAGGGTTGGCGAGTATTGTGGTGCTAGCAGCCTTGAGCGATTTAGTTTAGCTAGCTAGTTTTAAACAGTTAATAAAAAACGCGCTTAAATTACTTTAAGCGCGTTTTTTTGTATATAGCGTTTATGGTTAAGCCTTATTTACCGTGCTCATTTGCTGCTTTTTCTTCAGCTAATTCTTCTTTAAGCTTACGGATTTTTAAACCTTGTTCTTGTCCGCGATGTCTTGCGTAGTAAGTACAGCCAATAAACATAGATGATGCAAATACCAGTTCTAACAACACCCAAATTAATTCATCTGGTGCTGCCCACAGCATGGTAAGACCGTGGATAAAATAAAGCATTACAATAAAGTTAGCCCACGCATAGGTGTATGTGTTGTCTTGAATTATGCCTCTTAGCGGCAGCAGTAAAGGAATGATAGGAAAAAACAATGACACCCAACTAGTATTACCGTCTAGAGGGGGTACAAAATACATCCACAAAGGAATCAGAACAAGTAAACCAACATAGCCAAATAGTGCTGCACGTTGAAATTTTACCGTAATCGGCTTTTTAGCTGGACTGTCAGCTGTAGTCATTTAAGTTTTCTCGCAATGTGAGTAAGGCGTTTACCAACGCTTTGGCATATTTTAATTTCGTCTTTGCTTAGCTGTGCACTGTTAGCGCTGCCAGCGACGTGTGTTGCACCGTATGGTGTTCCACCGGTTTGTGTTGCAAGTAGTTCGGGTACATCGTACGGCACGCCCATAAGCACCATGCCGTGGTGTAATAGTGGCAAAGATAAGTTAAGTAAGGTTGCTTCATTTCCACCATGCATACTACTTGATGACGAAAATACACACGCTGGCTTATCGATTAATTGGCCTTTTAGCCACAAGTCGCTGGTGGTTTCCCAAAAGCTTTTTGCTTGAGAGGCCATCATGCCAAATCGGGTTGGTGTACCAAATGCTAAACCATCGCAATTTATTAAATCATCTTTGGTGATCACAATATCGTGCGCATTTTTAGCCACAAAGGTGCGAAGTAGTGCACTAGCACCTTGTTGCTCTATCGACTCTGCTATCTCGTGAGCCATCGCTTCAACTGAGCCATGGCTTGAGTGATAAAGCACCACTATGGTTGCACTCATTATAAAACGCTTAGTACGTTTTCTGGTGGACGACCAATCGCTGCTTTATTGTTATTAACCACGATAGGGCGTTCAATCAATTTTGGGTATTTAACCATAGCGTTAATAAGTGCGTCCTCATTTGTTTCATCTTTCAAATTAAGCGCTTTGTAGTCATCTTCTTTGGTGCGCATCATTTCACGTACGGATGAAAAACCAAGTTGGATTACAAGCGTTGAAATTTGCTCGTGAGTAAGAGGGGTTTTTAAATACTCTACAACACTTGGCTCTATCGCTTTACTTTGCAGTAGCGCTAGTGTTTCGCGTGATTTAGAACAACGTGGGTTGTGGTAAATAGTAACAGACATAAAATGATTCCAAAGTGTGAATTGCGTCTATTTTAGGGTAAGCGCTTGCAGACTTAAAGTCTTGCAAGCTCTTTTTGTAAAAGTCGATACTGGGTAAGTAGTGCTTTTAAACGTTGTTGCTTTACAAGTTCGGTTGGCTCTACGAAGTTAAGTGCTTTTTGTACTTCGTCTGCGGCTTTTAAATAAGCACCGTATTGAGCCAATACATCGGCGTTCGCTTCGTGATATGAGGCTAATTTATCTTGTTTTTTATACGCATCAGCAAGAAGTTGCTTGCCTAGATTATGATCTGGCTTTTCGAGTAAAAAACTCTTCAAAATATTTTCGGCTAGTTCATATTGCTCAGCTTCAAGTGCTGCGTTGGCATAGTTGAGCGTAATTACCTGATTATTAGGGCGATACTGATTTAAATCAGCTAAAAACTTTACGGCTTCATCTGCCTTTTTTTGCGCGATGAGTAAATCGGTATGGGTATCTATATAAAATAGGTTTTTAGGATCGTTTTTTAAAAGCTCATCTAGTATTGGGGCTGCTTCATCAAGCTTTTTTTGATCAAGTAAGCTAATAGCTAAACCGTACTTTAAAGCGGTGTTATCGTAGCTATTTTCGCGTAGTCGTTTTCTAAATAGGTCTTCGGCGTTTTCTGGTTTGTTGTCGTAGCGCGCAAGCACGCGGCTTTTAGCTAAATTAAACTCAAGACTGGCATTCATATGACGCACAGGAAATTGCTCTGCACGCAAACGTACATCAGATACTCGGCTCTCTGGTAATGGGTGAGTAAGTAAAAACGCAGGTGGTTTATATTTATAACGAATTTGCGCGGCAAGTTTAGTTAAAAATTCGCTCGATGCACGTGCATCAAAGCCTGCATTGTTAAGCGTTTGCATGCCTATGCGGTCAGCTTCTTGCTCGGCTGAGCGACTATGCGTTAACTGACTAAAAGCAGATTGTGTTTGGCTGGCAGATATAATCGCAATACCCGCATCTGGTGCAACAACGGTTGCTAATATTCCGGCTATCATACCGGCAATAGTCAGCGCGCTGTTATCTTGCTGTTGTTGTATTCTTCGCGCTAAGTGGCGCTGTGTCACGTGAGCAATTTCGTGACCAAGCACTGAGGCAAACTGACTCTCGTTATCGGCTTGAGCTATTAACCCTGTGTGCACACCAACGTGTCCGCCATAAAAGGCAAACGCGTTTATTTCTGAGTTGTTTATCCAAAAAAACGAAAACGGAAAGCGCACGTCATTAGCATTAGCAACGAGTTTACGGCCAATAGTTGTGAGGTACTCATCAAGCACTGGGTCATTTATTACTGGTGATGAGCCTCGTATTTGCATCATCATTACTTCGCCAATGGCTTGTTCTTTTTCGAGTGGCAGTGCTTGTAATGCAGATGTTCCTAAATCAGGAAGCGTAAAGTTGGTTTGCGCTTTTAAAGGTTCGCTTATTAATAAGCTAAACGTAAGCGCAGCACTGCATAAAGTGATAAATGCTGATTTTAGCTGCATTTTATTCCTTGTTAATTTGTTCGCCAATTGCAATTTTGGCTATGTCTATTTCGTCACTGCTTGCACGGCTGTCTTTTTCGCACAATTGGTACAGTTCTTTTATTGTGACTCCATCAAGCTTTACAACGTTCAATTCTCGCTGCAAAAAAGTAATAATTTTATGTACTACTTTGTGTGCATGTAAAATAATGGCTTTATCTGCTTTGTCGCCTCGTTCAAAATAAAAGCCAATAAACTTATGTAACTGACTTATTCTGATCAAGTTTTTCATTGAATGTGGGTCCCACACTCTAAATTCCATAAAGCGATTGTTTTTTATGTATTGATCAACAATAACATCTTTAGCATAAGGCTGTGCCCATAGCTCAAAGCCTCTGTCGGTAAATACTTGGTGCAGCGCAATACGTGGTTTATGTTTGGTATGTATTTCACCTAAGTTATCTTCATAGCCTTCTAATAAATCTAAGTTCCAATTGCGTTTATCTAAAAGTTGTTTAACTGCATTGTCGAACCCATGATCTAAAATTCCTTCTGATTCGCTTATTGATGAGGCAACAAGGTGATAAAAAGGAGGTAGTTCGCCCCAATTAATCTGCTTTTTAAACCAATTAATCTCTTTGAGTGTTGGATTACTTGGTAGTTGCGCTTTATTATGCGTGCCAGGCATTAACTTATCCTTACTGCTAGTTATGTTATAAGGATAAACTATTGCAGGAATTGTTTTAACAAAAAGTTACAACGGTTTGAGTATATAAATACGTAGACCGTAAATATGCGACTTATTATTCATTTACTATACGGATAAAGTAGTTATGGTAGAGCGCAATTTAAAAGAGTTTAAGTGTCCTCAGCAATTTGTGCAGTTTAAGCTTGCGCTTCGAAGTGCACAGTCATCAAAACAATGCATCACTTTTAGTCTTAATAGAGGTGAAAGTGCGAACGACATTGAACGTTTTTTGCAAAAAAATGCTTATAGTTACAATTTTGATAAACAACGTGGGTTGTTATTAGTGGAGCCATTACATGTTTGAATACGTAAAAACATGGTACGAAAGGAAGTTCTCGGATCCTCATTCGTCTACCTTATTATTTTTATTATTGGTATCAGTTGCCTTACTTTACTTTTTTGGCGCGTTAATTGTTCCTGTGCTTGTTGCACTGGTTATCGCTTATTTACTAGATTGGCCGGTTGTTCATTTAGAGCGTGTTGGCTTAAAACGTTTTACTGCAACAATTATTGTAATGTTGATATTTATTAGCATTATGCTCACCCTTATTTTAGTTATTGGCCCAGTGCTTTGGAAGCAAACCAGTAACTTAGTGCAAGAAACACCGCATATGCTAGAGCAGGGGAAGTCTTATTTAATGGCTTTACCTGAACAATACCCAAGTTTAATTAATATAGAACAAGTACAAGCAATTGTTGCAACCGTAGAAGCTAAAATTATTGAGTTTGGTCAAGCGGTATTATCGTTTTCACTTACGTCTTTAAAAGATGTTGTAGCTTGGCTTATATATTTGGTACTTGTGCCGTTACTGGTGTTTTTTATGCTTAAAGATAAGCTGGAGCTGACAGGGAGTATAGCTAAACTGATCCCGCAGCAACGACGCTTGATTTTACAAGTGTGGAACGAAATGAACCAACAAATTATGAATTACATTCGCGGTAAAGTATTCGAGATTTTAATTGTTGGTGGTGTGTCTTTCATTGCATTTACTGTTTTAGATTTGCGCTATGCAGCTTTACTTGGTGTGCTTGTTGGCTTTTCGGTATTAATTCCATTTATTGGCGCGGCACTCGTCACTATTCCGGTAGCGGCAGTTGCACTGTTTCAGTTTGGATTAGAAACGCAGTTTTGGACCATTTTAATTATTTATGGAATTATTCAGGCGCTTGATGGCAATGTACTTGTACCGCTGTTGTTTTCTGAGGCAGTTGATTTAAATCCGGTATTTATAATTGTCGCGGTATTATTTTTTGGTGGTTTATGGGGGTTTTGGGGCGTATTTTTTGCCATCCCGTTGGCCTCATTAGTAAAAGCGCTAATAACAGCTTGGTCGTCAACGCACGAAGAGATCAGCAAAGAGCTCATTGAATAGTTAAGCAAACAGACTTTTAGTTTAAAAAAGCATAGTAAACGCACCTCTAGTGCTAATTGATTATTACTCATTACCTGTAAATTTATGTACTATTGGTAATAAGATATATTTTTTAGCAATAAGGTGCGTTTTTTAATGTCTGAGTTTTTATTGCACGATGAGCCAGTAAAACAAGTTTACCTTGATGCAAATGCAACGACCCCTGTGTTGCCTTGTATTGCTGATGTTGTTTCTCATACCATGCAAATATGTTTTGGTAACCCTTCAAGCCCGCACATCACAGGTATTCAAGCCAAGCATTTATTAGAACAAACACGTCAAAAGGCACGCACGGTTATTGGCGCAACTAATGGCGATATCCTATTTACCTCTGGTGCAACGGAGGGTATTCAAACTGCGGTGGTTTCTACATTAATTAATGCTAAAAAGCAGTCTATTAAAAACCCTGTATTATTATATGGCGCTACTGAGCATAAAGCGGTGCCAAATACACTCAAGCACTGGAATAGCGTACTTGACGTTAATGCTCAGGTGCTTGCTATTCCGGTTGATAGTAACGGTATTTTAGATTTAGATTTTATCGCAGAGCATATTAATAACGCTTTGATGATTTGCACCATGGCCGTTAATAACGAAACCGGTGTATATCAAGATTTACCCGCTATAGAGCAGGTAATTCGTAGCCGTAACAAAAATGTATCGTGGATGGTGGATTGCGTGCAGGCACTCGGTAAACAAGCGCTCGCACTGAGTAATACAACTATTGATTACGCTCCTTTTTCGGGGCATAAGCTTTACGCACCTAAGGGTATTGGCTTTTTATATATTCGTAGTGGCAGTGCGTACACACCTTTTATAGCGGGTGGCGGTCAAGAAAGTGGAATGCGCTCAGGCACCGAAAATCTACCCGGTATTGCAGGGTTAAATAAACTATTTAGTATGTTGCTTGATAAATCAGACGATACATTTAAACCAATTAGCATACTTAACTCTTATCGAAGCCAGTTACAAAGCGCGATAAAAGACACCTTTGGCGATATTACATTTAATCATGATTTTGCTTATAGCGTGCCTACCACACTTAACTTTGCGGTAAACGATTTAACGAGCAAAGAAGTGATTGATTTATTTGATGCTGCGGGCATTCGCGTAAGTGGTGGTTCGGCTTGTAGTACGGGTGCATCTACAAGTTTTGTTTTAGATGCAATGGGTGCAAGTAAGTGGCAAAGCGAAAACGCGATTAGGCTATCGTTTGGACCTGCAGCAACACAACACGATATTGATGATGCTTGTGTGCGGATTCGCGCTCTTAAAGCAATACTACAGGCTAACTGTTTAATTGTATCTGATAGCACTACACCACAGCAAGAAGTGTGCGCACTTGGCCTTACTCAGTTTAGGCACCAAGGAGCATGTAGTTGGCTTTATGTAAGCGATGATAAGCACGCAGTTATAATAGACCCGATTGTTGAGCTTATTCCGCGCTTTGAAAAAATAGCCAATACACAAAACTTAACTATATCAGCGGTGCTTAATACTCATCTGCATCAAGAGCGAGAGTCAGCGACTCATTTATTAACCAGTGTTCTTGCATCAAGAGTTGTAAAAGGTGAAGTTGATGCTTTAGGTTGGCCACTAAATGCAAAAAGTATTAGCTTAGCAAATGACGTACTTGAAAAAGTAGCGACACCTGGGCACAGCAAAGATAGCGTAAGTTATTTATTAAAAAATAGTAATGGCGAAATGCGTTATTGTTTTTGTGGTGATTTAATTTTGCCTGCAGGGCTTGGCAATACATCGCTTATAGGTGGGGATGCAAAAGCAATGGCACGCTCTATTTTAGCAATAAGCGAGCAACTTAATAGCACCAGCATTATTTGCTCAGGGCACGACTACCAACAATGTTTTGCCATGAACTGGGCTGTACAACAAAACCAAACGCCATTACTCAATGCGTTAGTAAGCGGCAGTATTTCAGTTGATGAATTTACTATACAAAAGCAGCAGCACGACGCTTCAAAGCAAGTAAATAACACGCAATTGTGTGGTTATGTAAATGCATTGACTGAGATTGATACACAGCAATTAAATTTTGATGAGGCTAAAGCAATGTTAAACACCAGCGATGCATATTTAATAGATACTCGGGAGCCGTATGAACATGGAGCAAATAATGTTGCTCAGTTATTTAATACACTTGATGAAAAAACATTAAATATACCGCTTAGCAGAATGGCAAATGCGGTATTTGAAGGGCAGTTAAGTAAAAATAACAACTATATTTTATTATGCCGCAGTGGTAACCGCTCAAAGATTGCTGCGAGCAATTTAATGCAGCTAGGATACAAAACTGTTTATAATCTAAGTGGTGGGCTAGCGCTTAGTAATTAAGCAAAGATTTTAATTTATACAAAATCGGCTTTAGAGCCGATTTTTTGTTTTTAAGGTTTAATTGTTTGTAAGGCAAACAATTACAGTAATTAGTGAATAACTATGAAAAGTAATTAGCAGCGCTTATAAAAATTCATTAATATTTCATTTTGATTGATTAAGCTATGCCGTTGCCTTTAAAATTACAGGTAAATTAATTTATAAAATTTTTATGATACCGGTGTCAAAAGCTAAAAATTGCGTTATCATCTGCACATAAAATTATAAAAACAGCACTTTTTTTGCATTTTTAGTTATACTATTTGCGCTTTAATTTAGTGTGAATAAGTAGTATTAAGAGCTTTGCTTTTATAAAAAACATTTTTAAATCAATTGATTGAAAAAAATAGAGGATATTTCCATGTCTAACCGAACGCAACTAGCAAGTTGGCAAGCACTAGAACAAAGTGCAGCTAAGATGAAACAAACACATCTAAAAACGTTATTTGCACAAGATGACACGCGCTTTTCTCAGTTTTCGACTCAAGTACCAGGCGTATTATTCGACTATTCTAAGCAACTTATTGATAACGATGTTTTTGCTAACTTAATGTCGCTTGCTAAAGAATGCGATATTGCATCGTGGCGCGATAAAATGTTTAGCGGTGAAAAAATAAATATCACTGAGGACCGCTCAGTTTTGCATACGGCACTTCGTAATCGTGCTCACACTCCATTAATTGTTGATGGCGAAAACGTGACACAAGCCGTAGACAACGAATTAGCTAAAATTAAAGTGTTTGTAGAAAAAGTTCGTAGCGGTAAATGGTTAGGCTATACCGGCAAAGCGGTAAAAGATGTTGTAAGTATTGGTGTTGGTGGTTCTAACCTTGGTCCACAAATGGCAACTGAGGCATTAAAAGCACTTGCTGATGATACGTTAAATGTTCACTACGTATCTAATGCTGACGGTGTACAAATTTCGTCTATATTAAAAGCCATTGACCCTGAAACAACATTATTTGTTGTTTCGTCAAAAACATTTACGACGTCAGAAACCATGACAAACGCTAAAACTGCGGTTGACTGGTTTTTACAAACAACAAAAGATGAAAGTACAATTGCAAAGCATTTTGTTGCAGTAAGTACAAATTTAGAAAAAACGGCAGCCTTTGGTATTAGCGACGAAAACGTATTCACTATGTGGGATTGGGTTGGTGGTCGCTTTTCACTTTGGAGTGCGATAGGCTTACCAATTGCTTTATATTTAGGCTACGACGCCTTTGAAGCAATTTTAGAAGGTGCGTTTGAAATAGACGAGCACTTTAAATCTGCGCCGTTTGAGCAAAATATACCATTAATTATGGCATTGCTTAGTGTATGGAATACGAGCTTTTTAGGTTATAAAGCGCAAGCTATATTACCGTACGATCAAGCACTGCATATGTTGCCTGCGTATTTACAGCAAGGCGAAATGGAAAGTAACGGTAAACACGTTAACTTTGCAGGCGAAACGGTACCTTATACTACGGTTCCAATTATTTGGGGCATGACGGGTATTAATGGCCAGCACGCATTTTATCAGTGTTTACACCAAGGTAATGTAATTGTACCTGCAGATTTTATTGCATCAGTTAAGCCACAAGTGAATGTTGATAAGCATCACGATATTTTATTATCGAACTTCTTTGCACAAACAGAAGCGATGATGAGTGGTGTAGATGCAGCGCAAGTTACAGCTGATTTAACCGCTAAGGGTAAATCGCAAGCAGAGATTGATGAGTTATTAAATCATAAAATTCATCAAGGCAATCGTCCTACAACGTCTATGCTATTAGATACAGTAGATGCTAAAACAGTGGGCCGTTTAATTGCACTGTATGAGCATAAGATATTTTGCCAAGGCATTATTTTAGAAATATGTTCGTTTGACCAATGGGGTGTAGAGCTGGGTAAAGGTTTAGCATCTAAAATTGAGAGTGAACTCACTGATGATAGCGTGAAACACGCTCATGATAGTTCTACAAACGGCTTAATGGCGTACTATAAACAAAACCGTACGCAGTAAAAAATTCGCTTACGCAAGTAAGTAAACCGAGTACCTTTGAACGGGTAGCGCTGGAGTGCTTAGGGTCTGTATTTTTGTGAGAGGAGATACAGGGCCCCTAAGGCTCATTTAATTAGCGCAATGATAAACAATAATAATAAATCATCGATACAGAACAATTCAGCAGGCTTTTATTTAAATACAGCTATAAAAGCCATCTAATCTAGCAATAAATAGGCATACCCGCGCATTTATTAAAATGTAGTGGGTATCACAACGTAGAGAGTAACTATGCTTAATCCTTTTGATATTATAATTTTTGGGGGCGGTGGTGATCTTGCGTTACGCAAATTGCTACCTGCAATGTACAGAGCATATCAAGAAGGTAATTTACCTGAAGGCTCACGTATCCTACCAACAGTGCGCGAAGAATCGAAACGTGCTGAATACATAGAAACAGCGCATAAAGCATTACAAGAATTTTTAAGCAAAGGTGAGTTTAACGCTAAAGATTGGAAAGCGTTTTCTACTTTTTTAGTGCCAGTGGTAAGTAATGTTACAGAAGCAGACGACAACTGGGATGTGCTAAAAGGCATTTTAGATGAGCACGAAAGCACTAAGTCTCGCGTGTTTTATTTATCGCTTCCGCCTGCTGTTTACGGCACATGTTGTGAAATATTATCGACTAAAGGTTTAATTACACCTACATCGCGCGTTGTTGTTGAAAAGCCAATTGGTTATTGCGGTGATTCTGCTGAAGCAATTAATGGAAAAATTGCAGAGTTTTTTAATGAAGAACAAATTTTCCGTATTGACCATTACTTAGGTAAAGAAACAGTACAAAACTTAATGGCGCTGCGTTTTTCAAACTCATTGTTTGAAAATATGTGGGATGCTAAATCTATTGATAATATTCAAATTAGCTTGTCAGAAACGGTTGGTCTTGAAAGCCGCGCTGGTTTTTATGATAAAGCCGGTGCACTTCGTGACATGGTTCAAAACCACTTATTACAACTACTTTGCTTAGTTGCAATGGAGTCGCCTAATAAGCTTAACGCTAACAGCATTCGTAACGAAAAACTAAAAGTATTAGAAGCACTTCGCCCGCTTGTAGATGGTGATGTTGATGAAAATATTGTTCGTGGTCAATACGTACCAGGTGACTTAAACGGTAAAATTGTACCGGGTTACTTAGAAGAGCTAAATGAAGGTTCTAGTAAAACAGAAACGTTTGTAGCTATTCGCGCGCATATTGATAACTGGCGCTGGGCAGGTGTTCCATTTTACCTTCGTACGGGTAAACGTATGGCTAAGCGCTGTGCAGAAATTGTGGTTGAATACAAAAAAGTATCTCACAATATCTACGAAGATAACGTGGGTAATATCGAGCCAAATCGTCTTGTTATTCGTTTGCAGCCAGAGGAAACAATTCAACTAACGCTTATGTCTAAGCGCCTTGATAATCTTCAAATGCAACTTGAGCCAGTAACAATGAATATTGAGCTTTCACAAGCTTACAGCAATGGTTTCCACTCAGATGCGTACAAGCGTTTAATGCTTGATGCCGCTGCTGATAACCCGTCGTTATTTATTCACCGTGATGAAGTTCGTCAAGCGTGGAAGTGGATTGATCCAATCATCGACCGTTGGCAAGACAAAGGCAAGCCTGCGCTTTACCGTGCTGGTAGCTGGGGACCTGATGATGCTGATGAATTATTGGCAGAAAACAATCATGTATGGTTTAACACAGGCGATAAGGTATAAGTATGGCAACACTAGTTGAGAAGTTTTTTGATGATAAAGACGCGTTAACAGCTGAGCTTTCTGCAACGCTTGAGCAATCATTACGTGATGGCATTAAAAACGATGGCCGTGCTGTATTAATGGTGTCGGGCGGCTCGTCTCCTGCGCCCGCTTATAAGCATTTATCAACGCTTGATTTAGATTGGCAACATGTTGATGTTGCTATGGTTGATGAGCGTTGGGTAGACCCAAGCCATGAAAAAAGTAATGAAGCATTTATTAAAAGCACTTTATTACAAAATCATGGTAGTGCTGCCAACTTTATTACTATGAAGAACGCTGCAGCAACGGCTCAACAGGGCGCACAAGAGTGTGAAGCGGCTTATAGCGAGCTAAAAAGCCCATATGATGTAACTATTTTAGGTATGGGCCCAGATGGCCATACAGCGTCGTTATTCCCAAATGCAGACGGTTTAGAGCATGGTTTAACAACTGAGCAAACAGTATGTGCAATTAATGCGATACAAAGTGAAGTAACCGGTAGTATTACCGAGAGAATGACGCTTACGTTAAATGCCATTGCGCAATCTAAAGTGGTTAAGCTTTTAATTAGCGGTGAAGAAAAACTCGCTGTTTATAAGCAAGCAAAAGCGGGCGGCGATGTGAATGACATGCCACTACGCGCTGTGCTTAACCATCCAAGTATCAATATTGAAGTATATTGGGCACCTTAATTTAGATGCCAATTTAACTTTTAAAGGCCGCTTATATAAGCGGCCTTTTTTATTTGCTTAAATTTAAGCCTAAACACTGCAAAAAAATAGCTTTGAACTGTTAACCAATGTTAATGAACAACTTTGGTTTGTATTAAAATCAACCACGAAGTGTGTTGTTTTTGAACAAAATTTGTGAGTTTGAGCTGTATGTTTTTTAGCAACGTTCAGATTTAGTTAAATTTTATTTTTTCATGGTTGTTGTCATAAAAGTTTCCCTTCCTTTTTTAGCTCAAAAGCATTAGCCTAAAGGCATTAACAATGAAACATATAAATTAAAATAAACGGAGCAGTAACATGGCGGAGCAACAAGTACAGCCTTTACACAACGAAAAACATGCCAACACTAAAATTCAAAACGGCATCAATGTAGAATTCATGAAAACTCAACACTTAGTGCCAGTAGTTGCACATGAGTTTGCACGTGTAGCAAACGAGTTTCCAATGTCATTCGTTAAAAATAACGAAACCGGCACTTTTCAAGCAGTTGCTATGTTTGGCTTAGAGCCAGGCGAAAACCTTTTTGTAGAAGATGGTAAATGGACTGCAGCATTTGCACCTATGGCATCTACTCGTTACCCACTTGGTTTAGTTAAACACCCAGATCAAGATCAATACGGTATCGTAATTGACGAAGCAAGTGCGCTTGTTGGTGAAGACGAAGGTAACGCATTATTTGAAAACGGCGAAGAAACAGATTACCTAAAACGTCGTAAAGAAGCGCTAGTATCATTTATTGAGTTTTCTCAAGTAACTGAAGCGTTCACTAAATTCCTTGCTGATAAAGAGCTACTAATTGCGCAAACGCTAACAGTAGACATTAAAGGCGAGAAAAAAGACATCAACGGTATTTACCTTATCGATGAGAAAAAACTAAACGAGTTAAGCGATGCTGATTTCTTAGAGCTTCGTAAACGTGGTTACTTAGCACCAATTTACTCGTTCTTAACGTCTACTCACCAAGTAGCACGTTTAGCGCGTTTAAAAGCTAAACAAGCTTAATTACAAACACGTAAAATTTTAAAAAGCGCCTTAAGGCGCTTTTTTTATGCCATTAAACTCACTTTAGTTGAAATTAAGTCCGTAACCATTCACATTGGTTTATAACTTCCCCATAAAAGAACTCATTATGAAAACACCATTATTAGCCATTTTTGCGAGCAGCCTTGTTGCTTTAAGCAATAGTGCATTAGCTGCAGAGACTCCTTTTGCCATTGCGATTCATGGTGGGGCAGGGACAATTGAAAAAGCACGATTTACACCCGCTCAAGAAAAAGAGTATCGGGCAAAATTAACGCAAGCAGTAGAGACCGGTTATGAAGTATTACACCAAGGCGGCGAAAGCTTAGATGCGGTGATTGCAGCAATTGCAGTATTAGAGCAATCCCCTTATTTTAATGCAGGGCGTGGAGCGGTATACACCTACGATGGCGGGCATGAGCTTGATGCATCCATAATGGATGGTCGAAACCGTGAAGCAGGCGCAGTTGCGGGTGTAAAGCATATTGAGAGCCCAATTAACTTAGCGCGTTTGGTAATGGATAACTCTGTACACGTAATGCTTAGTGGGCAAGGCGCTGAAGAGTTTGCTAAAGAGCAAGGTGTTGAGCTTGTCGAAAATAACTTATTTGATACCGAGCCTCGCTACAAAGCGCTTTTAAAAGCAAAACAAAAATTAGATAAAGCCAAAGCAACCAGTAAAGAGTACCAAGCCGCGCACAAAGCATTACCTAACTCTTACAAAATGGGCACGGTTGGCGCAGTGGCGCTTGATAAAAATGGTAATTTAGCGGCAGGTACATCAACAGGTGGTATGACCGCAAAACGTTATGGTCGTGTGGGGGATGCGCCGGTAATTGGGGCCGGAACATTTGCTGAAAATGAATCGTGCGCGGTATCGGCAACAGGGCATGGTGAATACTTTATTCGCTATAACGTAGCAAGCGATATATGTGCGCGAGTTAAGTATCAAGGTAAAACCATTGCTGAGGCAGGGGATGAAGTTATACACGGCGTGCTTAAGCCTATTGGTGGCACTGGCGGCGTAATTATTATTGATACAAAGGGTAATATTAGCTTACCGTTTAATACCTCTGGCATGTATCGGGCAAGTAAATCGAATACGCAAGCGACCTACGTGGGCATTTTTAGTGACGAATAAGCCAACGTCATTTAATTTATTCAATGTAGTTAGCCCTGAAAATAATTGTTTAAAATAAATTTATTATTCACAGTTTAGTTCAATAGCAGCGTTTATATAACAAACAACCCCGCGTTATGCATTTTGTAGGATTAACCCCAGCCGTTTAATTTGATACAATTACGGCTCTTTAACTAATTTTATAAGGTATGCGGGTGGTAAACCTAGGTCAGTTGTTTGGCGAGCTAAAAACGTGCTTAAAAAAAGATCAATTCATTTTCAAAAAACGCTTACATGGCGTAAAAAAAATAACCGATGAAAACAAGCATGCCAACGCGCTTGAAAAAATAGCGGCTGATATAACCCGTAGCCAAGAATTACGCGATAAACGCTTAGCTGGCCTCCCTAAAGTGACTTACCCTGAGCAATTGCCGGTAAGTCAAAAAAAGGAATTAATTAAAGACGCCATTGCAAATAACCAAGTGGTTATTATTGCCGGTGAGACGGGCTCAGGCAAAACAACGCAAATACCTAAAATGTGTTTAGAGCTTGGTCGCGGTGTTGATGGTTTAATTGGTCATACGCAACCACGTCGATTAGCAGCGCGTACGGTGGCTAATCGTATTGCTGAAGAAATGAAGTGTGAACTTGGTCAGCAAGTTGGCTTTAAAATTCGTTTTAGCGATCAGGTATCTAATAATACGTATATTAAATTAATGACCGACGGTATTTTGCTGGCTGAAATTCAGCAAGACCGTTTTTTAAATCAATACGACACGATTATTATTGATGAAGCGCATGAGCGTAGTTTAAATATTGATTTTATTTTAGGTTACTTAAAAAACCTGCTTCCAAAACGCCCTGATTTAAAAATAATAATTACTTCAGCGACTATCGATCCTGAGCGTTTTTCAAAGCACTTTGATGATGCGCCCATTATAGAAGTATCGGGTCGTACTTTCCCTGTTGATGTGCGCTACAACCCTATTACTGATATTAATAAAGATGATATGGAAGCGGAGGGCGATCAGCTACAAGGTATTTTTGATGCCGTTGATGAGCTGTGCGCTGAAGGCCCTGGCGATATTCTCATATTTTTAAATGGTGAGCGTGAAATACGCGATACCGCAGATGCACTTAGCAAGCGTAATTTAAAACACACCGATGTATTGCCACTTTACTCGCGTTTATCTAACGCAGAGCAAAACCGTATATTTGCGCCGCATTCTCGTCGTCATATTATTTTATCGACTAACGTAGCCGAAACATCATTAACCGTGCCAGGTATTCGTTATGTAATAGACCCAGGTACTGCGCGTATAAGTCGTTACAGCTATCGTACAAAAGTACAGCGCTTACCAATAGAGCCTATATCGCAAGCAAGCGCTAATCAGCGTATGGGGCGTTGTGGACGTGTTGAAGCGGGTATTTGTATTAGGTTGTACTCTGAGGATGATTTTTTATCACGTCCAGAGTTTACCGACCCTGAAATACTGCGTACTAACCTTGCGTCTGTTATTTTACAAATGTTGGCGCTAGGGCTTGGTGATATGGCGCAATTTCCGTTTGTACAAGCGCCAGATAGCCGCAATATTAATGATGGCCTAACATTGCTTGAAGAGCTACAAGCTGTAAAACCAGCTAAACGCGATAGTAAAACCAGCCTAACGCAATCGGGCAGGGAGCTTAGTCGATTACCCGTTGACCCACGTTTAGCAAAAATGGTGCTAACAGCCCATAAACTTGGCGCATTGCGTGAAGTGATTATTATTGTGGCGGCGTTGTCCATTCAAGACCCACGTGAACGCCCACAGGAAAAACGTGCGGCTGCCAATGAAAAGCACGGTCGTTTTGATGATCCAGATTCTGATTTTATCGCTTTTTTAAACTTATGGAATTACTTAGAAGAGCAGCAAAGCGAGCTTACTAATAGCCAATTTAGAAAGCTGTGTCAAAAAGACTTCTTAGCCTATATGCGCCTGCGTGAATGGCAAGATATTGTTTATCAAATAAGTACTGTGTGTAACGAAATGGGCATGAAAGCAACCAGCCAAGCGGCTGATGGCGAACTTGTTCACAAAGCGTTGTTAAGCGGGATGCTAAGCCATATTGGCTTTAAAGATGAAAAACAAATATACAAAGGCGCACGTAATAGTCAGTTTCATATTTTTCCGGGTTCAGGTTTATTTAAAAAGAGCCCTAAATGGATCATGTCAGCGGAGCTGGTAGAAACCAGTAAATTATATGCCCGCACAAATGCAAAAATAGACATTAACTGGGTAGAACCATTAGCACAGCACTTAGTTAAACGTAGTTACACAGAACCTCATTGGGAGAAAAAGCCAGGTGCGGTAATCGCGTTTGAACAGCAAACTTTATACGGCTTACTTGTTGTAAATAAACGCCGCTGTGTTTATAGCAACATAGACCCTAAAGTGAGTCGAGAGCTTTTTGTGCGCACTGCATTAGTTGAGCAAGAACTGGGCTTAAACGAGGGCTTTTTAGCGTTTAACCGTGAGCTAATAGAAGATATTCAAGTTCTGGAAAATAAGTCACGTCGTCGTGATATTTTAGTTAATGAGCAAACGTTATTTGAGTTTTACGATAAAAAAATACCCAAAGAAATTAATAACCGCGCTGCATTTTTAAAATGGTATAAAACACAAAAACAACAAAATAAGCATTACTTACACATGACTCGTGAAGAGTTAATGCAGCATGGTGCAAGTAATATCACTGAGTTTGACTACCCTGACACATGGCAGCAAGACAATATTATATTGCCGCTTGCTTATCATTTCGACCCAGGCCAAGCAGTTGATGGAGTTGCGGTACAAATACCGGTCGCGCTGTTGAATCAAGTCCAAGAAAGTGGTTTTGACTGGCACATACCAGCATTTAGGCATGAGCTAATAAGTGGACTTATAAAGTCATTGCCTAAATCGCTTCGTCGTAATTTTGTGCCAGCACCAAACTATGCTGATGCAGTGCTGGCAGCTATTGAGCCAATGCAAGGGAGCTTAATTGATGCATTAACGACGCGTTTATTGAGAATGACAGGTGTAAAAGTTGATCCAGAGGCATGGGATTTAACCGCGCTTGCACCGCATTTAAGATTGCAGTTTGAAGTACGTGATGAACACGATAAGTTACTTGCTCGTGGACTTGATTTAGCCAAACTTAAAGCAGAGCTGCAAGGTGAAGTAACCGAAACACTCTCTAAAGTAGCCGATAAAGGCATTGAAAAATCAGACCTAACACAATGGGATTTTGGTGAGTTACCCGCTTCATACGTTAAAAAGCAAGGTCAATATGAGATAAAAGCATACCCTGCGTTGGTGGATAAAAAATCAGCCGCTGCAGTGGAGCTGTTTGATAACGAAGCAAAAGCGCAGCAAGCACATAAACAAGGTTTGCGCCGTTTAGTGTTATTAAATGTGCCATCGCCAATTAAGTATTTACAACAAAACTTACCGAATAAAGCAAAGCTGGGTTTGTACTTTAATCCATTTGGTAAAATAGCTGATTTAATTGATGACTGTATAGCCGCAGGTGTCGATAGCTTATTAGTAAAACACGGTGATATACGCGACGAAAAAGCATTTGAAACAGTAAAAGAGCAAATACGCGGTGAGCTGGGCGATGCCGTTGTATCGATTGCAACGCAAGTTGAGCAAGTATTAAGTATTGCTCATGCGCTGCATAAAAAAATGAAAGGGCGCGTTGATTTAACCATGATAACCGCGCACGGCGATATTAAGTCACAGCTTGAGTCACTTATATTTAAAGGTTTTGTGAGCGCGCATGGCGCAGATAAAATAGCGGATTTAATTCGTTATTTAAAAGCGATTCAAAAACGTTTAGAAAAGCTGCCTGTGGATCCAAATCGTGATAGGTTATGCGTACTAGAGCTAGATAAAGTTGCGCAAGAGTATAAAAAAGTAGTTAATAAAACGCCTAAAGGGTTGCCTATACCACAAGAGGTAACCGCTATTTTTTGGATGCAACAGGAGCTTAGAGTGTCGTTATTTGCTCAAACACTAGGAACGCCTTACCCAATTTCAGCCAAGCGGGTACTTAATGCGATAAAAGAGATAGAATAAAACTTGCATTTTCTATTAAGCTTAGTACCTTAATAGAAGGATTTATTTTTGTTTTGAAAAGGAAGCGACATAGTTATGTCCTCATCGATTGAACATAAAACAAAGCGACTTTTAGTGGTAGATGACGAGTATTTTAATTTTGAAATGCTCAAAGCCGCACTAGCGTCGAAATTTGATGTTAGTTACGCAGATTCAGGGCAAAGCTGCCTTGCATCAGCAATTGCGAGTCCGCCAGATATAATTTTGCTTGATGTTTGTATGCCTGGTCTTGATGGTTATGATACATGCCGAATGCTGAAGCACACACCTGAAACAAAAAATATTCCTGTTGTTATGGTATCGGGCCTAGAGTCCCCATCTGAAAAACAAGCAGGGTTTGATGCTGGTTGTAACGCGTATGTTGTAAAGCCATTTTCAGTGGGTGCTTTGTTGGAAGAAATTAACACGGTTGTTTAGAGGTAACATATGTTTACTGATGATAAGCGAAATTTTAGACGCATGCAGATTAACACGCCTGCAAATTTAACAACGATAGAACCAATAGCGGGTTTAAATTTTGCCGCAGAGTGCGTGGATTTAAGTGCAACAGGTTTATCAATTCATTTAGATGAATTGCTTGAACCTAATACCTTACTGACGGTGAACATTGATTCGACTCATCCAAGTATTGCGCCTTTAAATGCAACTGCAAAAGTAATACGTGCCAGCAAAGAAGATGATGGCACGGTAACAGCAGGTCTTGAAATCATTGAGTTTAACTAAATCGAATTCAGTTAAACTCAATAGTAGATATTAAAAAACCTTACAGATTAAGCCTTTTAAGTAAAAGCCTTCAGGGTAGCTGCCAGCAATTGGGTGATCGGCTGCCTGGTTTAATCGCTCCATTATCAGTAGGTCTTTACCTGCATCAAGTGCTGCATCGGCTACTACTTTTTGAAACAAGTTTTGTTCCATTAAACCAGAGCATGAGAATGTTAATAGTGTTCCGCCTGGTTTTAGTATTTGCATGGCAATCATGTTGATATCTTTATAGCCACGACACGCTCCCGTTAACTGCGCTTTATTATCAGCAAATTTTGGTGGGTCCATTACGATGGTATCAAACTGTCTACCTTCGTCGCGGTATTGGCGTAATAATTTAAATACATCCTGCTTAACAAAGCTCACTTTGTTTAAATCTAAGTTATTATGCTCAACATTACGCTTTGCTGTATCTAAAGCGGGTTGCGATACATCTACGTTAGTTACATGCTCACATCCACCACGCAGGGCATACAACGAGAATGTACCTGTGTAACTAAAGCAGTTAAGGACAGTTTTACCTTTTGAGAAGCGCTCAAGTGCAGCACGGCTGTCACGCTGATCTAAGTAAAATCCTGTTTTGTGACCTTCAATTATATCAACTTCGATTTTTAAGCCGTTTTCTTCAATAAGCACAGGCTCTTTTGGTTCATTGCCCCAAAGTGCGCCTTTAATTGGTTCTAAGCCTTCTTTAGTACGTACATCTACGTCAGAACGTTCATATATGCTAGAGCCGGGGAAAATAGACATCAAGGCGCCTACAATCTCGCCTTTATGGCGCTCGGCACCGGCGCTTAATAGCTGGCACACTAATACGTTGTCAAATTTATCTATTGTAACGCCTGGTAAGTAATCAGACTCAGCAGCGCATAAGCGAAACCCTGTTAATCCGCCTTCTTCAATAACTTGGCTACGGGCTTCTAATGAGCGACGTAAACGGCGTTCAAAAAAGTGTTGATCGATGACTTCTTTTTCGTCAAAGCTCCAAACACGTGCACGAATTTGTGAGTGAGGGCTATATGCAGCAGTTGCTAAAAACTTACCTTCGCTGTCGTGAATCGTTACTGTGTCGCCTAATCCAGGTTTACCTTTAATTTTTTTGATGGCTTTTGAAAATAACCAAGGGTGTTTTCTTTTTAATGATTTATCGCGACCAGCTTGTAGGTAAACGGCAGATGACATAAGGCTTCTCAGTAGTAATAAATAAGCGCTGTATTTTAGTCAAGCGAGGAGCAACATACAATGAATGTTTTGCAAGGGGGGCATAAAGCACGGTAAAGTACGGATAATTCATTGATTAATTAGCTTTTTGGAACCTAACTTTGTCTGACGTCGCTTTAAGCCCTGATTTAGAAATACTTAACTCACAATGTAGAGGGTTTATCGCCTCTTTAGTGCATGCCGATGTTGCTCATGACATTACTCATATAGAGCGAGTGGTGCGCGTTGCAATACAGTTATGTAATGCGGAGCAGGCAAACATGTCAGTAGTATTACCTGCAGCGTGGATGCACGACTGTGTGGCGGTGGCTAAAAACCACCCTGATCGTGCAAAAGCCTCTACTATGGCAGCTGATAAGGCATTGGAATTTTTAAAATCGATTAATTATGACGAGTCACTTTTTGATGAGATTCATCATGCAATTGCAGCACATAGCTTCAGCGCAAATATAAAAATTAAAACAGTTGAAGCGCAAATAGTACAAGATGCCGACAGAATGGATGCATTGGGCGCTATTGGCGTTAGCCGATGCATGAAGGTTGGTGGCTCAATTTCTCGGTTATTATATAACCCAAATGACCCTTTTTGTGTTGAACGTGAGGCTGATGATAAAACATACACGCTTGATCATTTTTTCATAAAGTTATTACATATTGCCGATAGTATGAATACCCCATCAGCTAAAGCAGAGGCGAATAGACGAACAAGGTATATGCATGAGTTTTTAGAGCAATTAAAGTCAGAAATTGGTGAGTAACGTGAATAATACAAGCATACCGAAATTATCAGGCATTGATCATTGCCATTTAAATGTTGATAACTTAGCTAATGCCGTTAAGTGGTATGAGCGGGTTTTAGGTTTTAGCGTAGTGCCAGAGCTTGCCTTTTGGGATGAGGATGGGCGAGGCCCTTTAACGCTTGAAGATGCTTGTTCAACCACTCGTTTAGCATTGTTTGAAGGAGAGGGGCGCAGTAAAGGGATTGCATTTTTAGCCTCAGGGGATCAATTTATTCAATGGCGTATTCATCTTGAGAGTTTAAATATAAAAGTAGTTTTAGCAGATCATGGTTTAACGTTTTCTATGTACTTTAAAGATGAAAGTGGCAATAGCCATGAAATTACCTCACATGACTATCTTTATATAAAATCTTGTTACCCAAATGTTGAGCTTGGCTCTCACAGTGCTAAAAAGAATTAGCTTTCTTGATTTGCATTTTTTATAGCAATAATATCGTCTAAGTTTTTTACTAATAGCTCGATTAGAGCGGGATCGAAATGAGTTCCTGCTTGCTCTTGCATATGCAAAACTGTTTTCTCTACGCTCCAAGCCTCTTTGTAAGGGCGTTTTGAGGTAAGTGCATCAAATACGTCAGCTATAGCAACAATTCTACCTTCAACTGATATTTCTTCGCCTTTGATCCCGTTAGGGTAGCCTGAGCCATCCCATTTTTCGTGGTGTTCAATTGCAAGTGTATGCGCAAGTTGTAGTAAAGGAGATGATGAGTTTGCTAAAATTTGCGCGCCAATGGTGGCGTGCTCTTTCATATGATCAAACTCTTCAGAGGTTAACTTTCCAGGTTTGAGTAGGATAGCGTCAGGAATACCTATTTTTCCTACATCGTGCATTGGGGCAGCTTGACGTAAAAGTTCTGCTCGTTGCTCGTCCATACCTAGTGCTAACGCTAATACTTTACTGTATTGGCTCATGCGCACTATATGTTCACCCGTGTCGGTGTCTTTATATTCCGCTGCACGGCCTAGACGTTCTACTAAATCTACATGAGCTTGCTTTAATTGCTCTGCTTGTACTAGCGACAAGTGAGTATTAACCCTTGCCCTTACAATGGCAGGGCTTATTGGTTTAGTAATATAATCTACTGCACCTAACTCAAAACCTTTGTATTCATCGCTTTCATCGCCAAGCGCAGTTACAAAAATAATTGGGATGTGTGATGTTTTAGGATTTCTCTTAACTATTTGGCATACTTCAAAGCCATTCATATCTGGCATCATTATGTCGAGCAAAATTAGCTTTGGTAGCTCTTTTTCAAGTAGTGCTAGTGCGGCATCACCCGATTTGGCAAACGACATACGATATTGATTACCTAACACTTCGCGCATTACTTTTAGATTTGCAGGCTCATCGTCAACAATTAATACCCGTGGCCTATCTGTCGTAAAATCCATTAATTAATACTCATTGTTTGTTAGTTTTTCAAGTAAGGTTTCTAGTATTACGTGTGCTTTATCAAAATCAAATTCATCAAAGGCTTCGGCTATATCATCAACTTCATTTTGAAAGGTAGAAGGTGCGCCGCGTTGCAACTTTGCGAGTAGTTCATCATTTAATTCTGCGTTTTGCGCATCTTGATGAAGTGTTTCACACAATTGCTTAATCTCATCTATTGATAGAGTATCTGAGCCATCATCTTCAGGCTTGCTATTTGGCTCATCGCAAGTATTTGATGACAGCAGTTGCGTTATAATAAGTAGTTCGTTTTTGATATCGTCTAAAAGACTAATAACTTTAGCATCACTTTGCTTGTGCTCTAAATCGGTTAATAACTTCATTAACGTTGTTAGCCCTAAGTTACCAGCAACACCTTTGAGTGTGTGAATGAGGCTATCGACATCTTTTATGTTTGATAATTTATCATTAAATAATCTCTCAAACCGCTTATCACTATCACTAACAAACTTAGTAATCTCTGTAAGTTGCTTACACTTAGAACCCCAAAGTGCTAATCCTTTTTCAAAATCTATATGCTGCGCTTTAGGATCGCTTTGCGATATAACCATTTCTTTTGCAATACCAAGCCCCAGCACTTGCGCTATTTCTTGGTTAAGCTGATTTATATCGACGGGTTTATTGGCAAAGCCATTCATGCCTGCTTTTTTAGCCGTAAGCTTATCTTGCTGTAATACGCTTGCTGTGAGCGCGATAATTGGCGTGTACTTAAGCTGCCTTTGGTTTTCTATTGCTCTTATTTTTTGTGCTGCTTGTATGCCATCACACAATGGCATATGTATATCCATTAATATGACATCAAAGTCTTGCTCTTCAAATACTTTAATCGCTTCAAGTCCGTTTGACGCTTTGGTAACTGAATGCTGATCGCGTGATAGAAGCAAAGACAGTAGTTCTGTATTTTGCTCTATATCATCAACTACTAGCACTCTAAGTGCAGGCAGTTGGGTGTGTAGACCATCAAAATAATCTATTTTAGATTCGTCACCTAAAGTAAGCGGCAATGAAAAGTAAAAACAGGTGCCTTTACCTAGCTCACTTACTAAGTTTATTGTTCCGCCCATAAGCTCTACAAGTTGTTTACTTATGGTTGTACCAAGGCCTGTACCACCAAAGCGGCGAGTAGTAGTGCCATCGGCTTGTTCAAAAGGTTGAAATACAGCTTGAATACGATCTTTTGCAATACCAATTCCGGTATCTTGCACTTCAAAAAACAGATGCTGATTTTGTGTCATGCCAACGGTGACCGTAACAGAGCCTTCTTCGGTGAACTTAATCGCGTTACCAATTAGATTAGTGAGTACTTGTCTGAGTCGATCTGGGTCGCCGTAGTACGTAGAACTTACTGATTCTTTAATATGGAGTTTAAGTTCTAAATCTTTCTTTTTAGCTTCTAGCCAAAAAGTAGAAATAATACTGTCTATCACTGGTTTTAAGCTAAAGTGGACTGGCTCAATGGTGAGCTTACCGCGTTCTAGTTTTGCAGAGTCAAGAATTTCATTTAACAATCTTAGTAATGAACGCGCTGCATTATTTACGGTAACCAAGTGCTTTTGTTGTTCTTGATCAAGTGGGGTGTCCATTAATAGATCGCTAAAACCTATTATAGAATTCATTGGGGTGCGTATTTCATGGCTCATATTAGCCATAAAAGATTGCTTTGCATGAGCAGCTTCTTCAGCTTTAAATTTAGCTTGCTCAAGTTTTTCTTCATATTCTTTGCGTTCAGTAATATCGACTAAAACACCATCAATCCACTTTGGGTTGCCTTGAGCATCAAAGTCGATACTCCCTTTATCTAACAACCACAAAATTTTGCCATTTCTATGTCTAATTCGGTATTCAATAGAATATTGAGACTTTGCATCAACAGCTTTAGTGACTTCATCAACTATTTGTTTTTGATCTGATTTCAAGACCAAGTCATTAAACTCGATACAATGCTCTGTAAACTCATTTGGGTTATACCCTGTAAGCTCAATTATATTTGGACTAATAAATAACATAGTCCAGTTGTCATCAAACTTGCATCTAAACGCGACTCCGGGCATGTTATCGATAAGAGAGCGGTATTTTTGTTCTTTCTCTTCTAAACTTTGCTGCAAAGCGCGTTGTTCGGTCAAGTCGGTGATAAAGCCAACATATAAAGGGTTATGGCCCGGCTGATTTACTTCGCCTATACCTAAGCGAATAGGAAAAACATGTCCGTTCATGTGTTTTGCATATACATCACGGTTTATGCCTATTATTTTACCTAGATCAACATTGTGAGCATTTAAGAGGTATTCGTCGTGGTGCTTGGCAATGTTATCGTCCATTAGCATTTTTACGTTTTTGCCTTGAACTTGGTTTTCTTGCCAGCCAAAAATTTTACTTGCGGCTTCATTAAAACTTAAAATAATACCAGCATGGTCAATGGTAACAATGCCATCTATAGCGGTACCTAAAATAGCATTTAGACGGGATTCTTTTGCCGACTTCTCCTCAAGTAGCATGCGATAGCGAACCATACCATTTATTACACCAACCACGCTTGTAATCGCGATAGTTGCTGTGGCGACTGCAATGGCGATAAAAGTTAGTCCTGCGGTTGCATTAGCATCATCATAGATTAGTGGCGATGTAGCTACAAAACGTGTAGCGGCCATACCCATGTAGTGCATACCAGCAACAGCACACCCTAAAATAACAGCGCTAATTGAGTTATTTTGAAGAGGTGATAAAGAGGGTAAAAAACGCTCAAGATTAAAGCGACTGTAAAGGGCTATAAAGGAGAGGGCTACAGCAACAATGATTGATAACGCAAAAATCAATGGATCATATCTAAGTAAAGGAGCAAGGTCCATTGCAGCCATGCCGCTATAATGCATAGTGCCAATGCCGGCTCCTAGTAACACAGAGCAAATCGACAATACTTTTAGATTCCCTTTACTATTTACTAGCATTGATACAGCGTACTGACATGCTATAAATGCTGGTATAAAAGAAAGGAGAGTGATTGTTGGATCATAATCAATATTAGTACACAGTGAAAAGGCAAGCATACCAATAAAGTGCATACTCCAAATACCAGCCGAAAAAACAGTAGCAGCGGTCACATTTGCTAAACGTTGGTAGCTGGGAAATTGAGTTTCTTTTGCGAGATCTATAAGTCGAATGGTGAAAAAGGCTGCAAAAATAGCAATTAGCAATGACATTGAAACTAATAGAGGATCGTAAACGCCATTAATGATTAAGCTAGGATCTTGGTCTGTGATAAAAAAAGCTGATAACATAATGGCTCAAAATATAATCTTTATTTATCAAGTCTAATCTAATTAATTAATAAATAAACCGTTAATTCAATGAAGTGAATAAAATAACGAATTTATTACTTTTAGTTTTCTTTTATTTATCAGGGATTAGTTTTTTAGTTGGTGTTTTTTATTCTAATGTATTGCCTGTCACAGGACTAAGTTAGATTTATATGGTCATATTTAAGTTTCTATCGAGTAACCTTAAGAAAACTAATGAATTGGCTTAACTAAGCGAAAATTACACTTTATTTGGTTTTATTAATTGCTGGTGAATTTTCTCGTAGCAATATCATTAATGAGTATGAAAGTGTTTGAATATCAGTTAAAGAAAAGTATAAAACGTAAAACGGTTGCCATTAAAGTACATAACAAGAAGGTGACTGTATATGCCCCTCAGTTTGTTAGTAATAAACACATCCAAGAATGGCTTTTTGATAAGCAGGTGTGGGTAAATGCTCAATTAACTAAACAGCACAATATTGCTGATAGCAGACAGAACCCGCTCAAAGACAAACAAATTTTAATCTTTGATAGCATTGTAAACATAGAATTTAAGCAAAGTACTAAGTCCGAAGTACTAAACTGTAACGACAGCTTGCTTATTACGCACTCTTCGCGCGTTAAAAATACTTCGCAAAAATATCAGCAACTTCTTGAAGAATATTTAAAAGAGCAACTAACTGCATATATAGAAATGCGTTTAGCGTACTTCTGCGCACAAATGGGTGAAGAATTACCTACGAGTCTAAAAGTAGCTATTTATAAGCGAAAGTGGGGAAGTTGTAATAGTAAGCGAGAGCTAACATTTAATTTGCATTTAATCGGAGCGCCTTATCATGCTATTGATTATGTGATTGTCCACGAGTTAGCGCATTTACGTCACTTAAACCACAGCAAAGCTTTTTGGCAACACGTTGAGCATTTTTTTCCTAATTATAAAGCATCATCAACATGGCTAAAGAAAAACAGTATGAGTTTACAATGGGTGTTTTGAAGTCAACCTGAATATAGGAATATAGGAATATAGGAATATAGGAATATAGGAATATAGGAATATAGGAATATAGGAATATAGGAATATAGGAATA
>NZ_JASDDB010000014.1:0-107299 GCF_030407615.1 Pseudoalteromonas sp. APC 3355
ACTCGGTACTAACAAATAAAACAAAACTTCTTTCAAACTAGTATTCAAAATGGGTTATTGCTAACCCATTTAACGAAAGCAATTAGATGCTAACGATGTTTTCAGCTTGTGGGCCTTTTTGACCTTGAGTAACAGTAAACTGTACACGTTGGCCTTCAGCTAAAGTTTTGAAACCGTCGCCAGAGATTGCGCTGAAATGTGCGAAAACATCAGGACCAGATTCTTGCTCGATGAAACCAAAACCTTTTGCTTCGTTGAAAAATTTAACTGTACCAGTTGTAGTTGTAGACATAATAGTATCCTAAGGATTAATAAAAGTGCGCCTTAAATTAGGCAATTTAACAGGAAGAAAACATACATTTAACTGAGGATAACGCGAAGGATTATTACTAAAACAACGTGGTACTTACAAATAAATAGGGTTTTCTGTCAACCCGATGCGAGGCAGGATAACAGTAAATTAAAGTATATACCAAGCCCTATTGTAAATTTATTTTAGAGTAAGTACTTTATTTGTTTGTTGTTTTTTTAACTAACTAGTTATGATTAAGATGATATTTTATACTTTTAAAATAAAGGTAAGCTTTGTTTAATCAATGCGTTAAGCCTGTTTTTATGCGTAGTTTTAAAGTAGGCAAAACACAGCTTTTAATTGGTTAAAACATGACCTAATTACCTACTAATTTTTTTGAGATATACCCTAAATAATGTAATTCTTTAGCTCCAAATTACAAATCCAAGTATTAATAACGCAATCCAAAGTGTTTCAGCCACAATTAAAATAATGGGTTTCATACCTACTTCGGTTAGTTTTCCTAAATTAGTTTTCATACCGTTTGTACACAATATTATTACTCTAAGCTTAATAAATAGACCCCTACTGGAAGGAGGGTACTTAATTATTTCAATAGGCATTTATCTCGAAGATGCGTTATGTAATAAGTGAATCATGCTGCGTTTACAGCAAAGCGGCTGATTAGTGGATGGAAAGCCTGCAGAAAGCCATCAAGATAAGGCTTCATAGATTCTAATTGGAAGTGCACCACCTAATTCATTATGGTGCCTTTAAAAAATATTTAATGGTTACGCGCTAAGATTGCTAATTAGTAGTTTAAGTACGTTTAACTAGTCGAGCTCAATTTGGTAATGATAGTGATCGCTACGGCATTTACTTAGGCGGTATTCAATACGCTTACCTTCGATTGATTCGGTAATGCGCGATACTAACAGCAGTGGATCGCCTGCTTTTATAGCAAGCATTTTTGCATCATCTATTGTAGCAAGTACGGCTTTAATACTGTCTTGGGTTTTGTGTACCGTTTGGTTAAATTTACTCTGATAGTAATGATATAGAGTGTGCGGTATATCACTACTTTTATGTATATCAGGAAAGTAGCTTTGCGGTAGGTATATAGTTTCGCTCATGCAAAATTCGTTATCGAGAGTACGTCTGCGAACTAGCTTAGTAACCTTGTCTTTTTTATTTAGCTGCAAAGCCTTTATAGCTTCAGCAGGCGCTGCACAAAGCTCAACCGATAGCAGTTCTGCCTTTGGTGAGTTGTCACTTTTACCGTCGGCTTGTAAAGGAAAAAACCTGAATAAGGCATCTTGCGAGGTATGCTCAGATACAAATGTACCAACGCCTTGGCGACGAGTTACTATTTTATTGTCGGTTAATAAATTAAGCGCTTTACGAACAGTACCTTGGCTTACGTTAAATTCTTCAGCAAGGCGAAATTCGCTTGGTAAAGCCTCGCCGGGCAACCAATGCCGTTTAACAATGAGTTGTTTTATACTATCAGCCACTTGTAAGTAGAGTGGTTGAAAATCCAAGCTTGGGCTACTTAATTTGTGATCAAACATAGAGTTACTCATTGTTATTTACCATTAAATTTAATCCACTTGTAGTTATATCATAGGTGAAGCCTTTTACGCATATTTGCGTTTCTTGATTAAACGTGAGCTACCGCAGTAATTTCTTATTGAGGCAAACTGCATATTATGTTTAAAAATCGTCCTTATTCATTTTAATCTCAGGTGAAGTAACCACATTACTTGATGGATTGTTTTTTCACTGGGTTTGCCACTCGTTTTTCAGTGTTATAAATACAATTACTCGATTAAATTTACCCGTAGTACCGGTGATATCACTTACACTAAAGCTGAAATTGACTAATTTAACTGTCCGGCAGAGGTAGTAGTGGTTTCATGTACAGGCGTTCTGGGTTAGATATAGCATTTTCGCCAGATTTTAAATAACTCCCCCAATAATTTCCCTTAAAAGCGCAACGTTTAACACGTTGCGCTTTTTTTGTGACTTATTTTTGTAATAGTTTAGTCATCTTACTTTCATCAAAATTACCTTTATCAGTCACATCTGTTTTCTATAGTGCAGCGGTTGATCTTTTTTGTGTTTACACATTTCAAAAAATAACCACTAAACAATGGGAATTACGGATGAAAATTAAAAAAGTCGCTGCGGCAATCGCGCTAACATTTGCGTTTAGCGCAGTTAGCCATGCTGATGTACTACCGCAAAGCCAAAAAGACAGCAGCTGGTATAGCGCTGCGCAAACTAAACTAACAACAAAAACAGCACAAGCGCAGGCTACACAAGCCACTAAAGCTAAAAACGTCATTTTATTTGTGGGCGATGGCATGGGTATTTCTACACTTACCGCCGCGCGCATTTTACAAGGGCAGCGTAATAACCAATCTGGCGAAGAAGGTTATTTAAGCTTTGAAGAGTTCCCATACTCTGCACAAGTTAAAACGTATAACGTAGATGCACAAACTCCTGATTCAGCAGGCACGATGACGGCTATTATTTCGGGTGTAAAAACCGATGTGGGCGTTATTGGTGTAGATGAAGATATTGAACGTGGCGTGTGTTCAACAGTGGCAGGTAACGAGCTAATTACCGCGACCGAATTGGCTGAAATTAAAGGGCTATCTACCGGTATTATTTCTACAGCACGTATTACTCATGCAACTCCTGCTGCCACATATGCTAAATCGGCTGACCGTAACTGGGAAGACGTATCAGATATGCCAGAAGATGCCGTAACGGGCGGCTGTGAAGACATTGCATCGCAACTGGTTAACTTTGAAAAAAACCTAGAAGCACGATTTGTAGGGACCGACGTAGACGGTCTTGATTTTGTAATGGGTGGCGGTCGTCGTCACTTTTTACCAAAAGACGAAACAGCTAACTCAACAGATGCAGTAAGCGCTATAGAAGGCGACCGTACAGACGAGCGCAACCTAGTGACTGAGTGGCAAACACAATACCCAGATGCTACGTACGTGATGGATCAAACAGGCTTTGATGCAATAGCAGACGACGCCACTAAAGTATTTGGTTTATTTAACGAATCCCACATGCAGTACGAAGCTGACCGTGCAAACGATGTAGCGGGCGAGCCTTCACTTACCGATATGACCACTAAAGCAATTGAAGTGCTTGGTAAAAACGATAACGGATTTTTCTTAACGGTTGAGTCGGGAAGAATTGACCACGCGCACCACGCGGGTAATGCGTACAACGCGCTTAACGACACCATTGAGTTTGCTAAAGCCGTGCAAGCAGCGGTAGATAACACCAACCCAGAAGAAACCCTTATTTTAGTAACCGCCGATCACAGCCATGTATTTACTATTGCAGGCTACCCTAAGCGTGGTAATCCAATTTTAGGTCAGGTAGTTGCAGTAGGCGAAACAACACCAAGCTTAGCCGCCGACGATATGCCGTACACCACAGTCGGTTACGCAAATGGTTTAGGCTTTAGAAACTTAGGCGACGAGACTGATGCTGATGCAAGCTACACAAGTGCTGCTGTAGCAGGGCGTGTTGAGCTAAATGGCGTTGATACAACAACCCCAGGTTTTCACCAAGAAGCAACCGTACCAATGGGTTCAGAAACACACGCAGGTGAAGACATATCTTTACATGCTAAAGGTCCTGGTGCTCAGCTAGCACAGGGCGTAATTGAACAAAACGTTGTATTTCATTTAATTAATCAAGCTCTTGAACTAACTCAGCAATAATGGCGGCTAACATGAACAAATTAACGGTACTTTCTTTGGCAGTAATGGTCGCGCTAGCAGGTTGCTCGAGTGACGATAACAAAAATGAAAATAATATTATCGCAGTAGATAACGCTATTGCAGTGGGCTCTGAGCAGTGTATTAATGGTGGTGTAGAGACGCAAGTAGGCGCAGATACCAATAATAACGACGTGCTAGATAGCGACGAAGTTAACTCAACTAATTTAGTGTGTAATGCACCTGCAACGTCGTTAACTACCGAGCAGTTAGCCTCGCTCACTAGCAATACGTGGTTTAGTGAAGCACAAACAAAATTAGGTGCAGCACAAACAGCCAGTAGCAACATTGTTACTGAATCAGGCAAAGCTAAAAACGTAATTTTATTTGTGGGCGATGGTATGGGTATTTCTACCATAACCGCAGCACGTATTTTAGCGGGGCAGTTAGAGGGCGAAATGGGTGAAGATCACCAGTTAAGCTTTGAAACTATGCCTTTTTCGGGCTTTGTAAAAACATACAACGTAGATGCGCAAACGCCAGATTCGGCAGGAACTATGACCGCAATGGCATCGGGTGTTAAAACCGACGCAGGCGTTATTGGTATTGATGAAGCGGTTGAACGTGGTAATTGTGCATCAGGCAAAGGGCACGAACTTGTTACCTCGTTAGAGCTTGCTGAAATTGCAGGCAAAGCAACAGGGATTATTTCGACAGCGCGTATTACTCACGCAACACCCGCTGCAACGTATGCTAAATCGGCAGAGCGTAATTGGGAAGATATCTCCGATATGCCAGAAAGTGCTGCAACGTGTGAAGACATTGCATCGCAACTAGTTAACTTTGAAGCCAACCTAGAAGCACGCTTTAGTGGTGTTGATGTAGACGGTATTGACGTAGTAATGGGCGGCGGTCGTCGTCACTTTTTACCAAAAGATGCCGCGTTTAATTCAACCGATGCAGTAAGTGCTGTTGAAGGGGATCGTACAGATAACCGCGACTTAACCGCAGAGTGGAAAACGCAATATCCAAATGGCACGTACGTAATGGATCAAACCGGTTTTGATGCAATAAGTGACGACGCCACTAAAGTGTTTGGCTTATTTAACGAGTCCCACATGCAGTACGAAGCTGACCGTGCAAACGATGTAGCAGGCGAGCCTTCGCTTTCACAAATGACCGAAAAAGCAATAAACGTACTTGATAACAACGAGCAAGGTTTTTTCTTAACGGTTGAGTCGGGTCGAATTGACCACGCGCATCATGCGGGTAACGCTTATAACGCGTTAAACGACACTATTGAGCTTGCCAAAGCCGTTAAAGTGGCGATGGAAAACACCAACCCAGAAGAAACATTAATAGTTGTAACTGCCGATCACAGCCATGTATTTACCATTGCCGGTTACCCTAAACGCGGTAACCCAATTTTAGGTAAAGTGGTTGCAGTAGGCGCTACTGAGCCAAGCTTAGCTGCCGACGATATGCCTTATACAACGGTTGGTTACACCAATGGTGGTGGTTTTAGAAACCTAGGTAGCGAGACCGATGCCGATGCAGGTTACGCGTTTGCACCGGTTACAGGGCGTGTTGATTTAACTGATGTTGATACAACAACACCTGGTTTTCATCAAGAAGCACTGGTACCAATGGGCTCTGAAACACATGCCGGTGAAGACGTAGGCGTTTATGCAATGGGACCTGGTGCACACTTGGTAACAGGCACAAACGAGCAAAGCTTTTTATTCCATGTAATGGACTTTGCCGCTGACTTTGTAAAAACCGCAGACGAAAAACTAGCGCAATAAATACCGGCTAGTTATAAATTTAGTTAAATATATCTAAATAAAAAAACCCCGCCTACTTTGCGGGGTTTTTGTCATTAAGCTGACATTTTTAATCGTTATGTTATTGCCATAAACTTGAAATATAAATAAGAGATAGCTAAATGAAAAAAGCGTTATTAATAATTGCCACGCTTGTAAGTACAAGTAGCTTTGCCTCGCAATGTGATATTGATGCCAAGCATTTAAAAGCCGATTATAAAATTACCAACAGCCATAAAGCGCAGCAAAGTAGCGAGTCACTTACCCTTTGGCGAAACGATCAGCAAGTAGCACATCAAAGTGAAGTAATAACCGAGCTTTGGCAGCACTTAGCCAATAATCAAATACGACCAATACGTTACTTTAACGCCCAGCAACGCGGCATTGAATATCAACCATCTGAGGTACGCGGCGTACAAAATTGGAGTGCTAAAAGTCAGCTGGTGGATAACCACCTAATCGAAAAAATGACTCTAGTAAGCACACAAGGCACAGGCTGCGATGAAGTAAAAAACTATACACTGAGCGAAAATGGCAACGACTTTAACCTCGCCTTTTTTACGCATTCAAAATTAGTTAAAACATTTAGTATTAGTAATAAAAAAAGCCAAACAAGTACATTGCTAAGCCTTAATAATGTAAACACTAATGAGCCATTAATTAGTGCTCAATTTGCACAGTGGGATCGCTTTCAAACCACCGATTACGCCGACATTGGCGATAACGAAGGCGACCCATTTTTAGCTAAAATGATAAACCTTGGTTTTATTGAGCATGGCGCAACTGGCTTTTATAACCAGCAGGGCGAGGCTATTCAAGGCGGGCACCACCACTAGGTTTTAATTGAGTTTTAATGTGGCGTAGGACGAGCTTGCTGTGTTGGGGGTAAATTTATACTTCAGTCAGCAAGCTGTGGTGAGCTACCAACCGCCCTCTAAAATAAAGTGAATTTAAAATACTTCCGCCTAAATAATACTTCGAATAATCGCCTCATCTTATAAATAAGCACCGCCTGCTGCTAATTATTTATAGTTCGCAATAACTTACGCTATTTGATATTAATAGAAGTTCACACTATAGGGACATTTTCGTGAAAAGAAGAAAATGCCCTCTAATAGTTCTATTAGTCGTTATTGTTGGATTTTAAACTGGAGGGATCGAATTGAGTTCGCCAATATTAGAAGCTCTTCCCGCATTACATGTCACTGTGATTGGTGTTATTGCAGCTTTCTTTTCAGCTTTCGCTATTTATGCGTATCAAAAAGTGAATGATGCGAAAGAAAAGCTAGATGAAGCTTTACATCACAGTATGTCCGTTAGTATACCCAATTCAATGATGTTCAGTGGTAACAATGTTTTCTTGAGTCAAGATGGAACTTTAAACTGGGACGATAGAGGAAAGGAAGCGTTACGTAGGGCAGTAATGTTGTATTCATACCTAGACTATGAAGAAAAGTATGGAGTACCACCGAGCCCTTATCAAAGAGAACCTAATCCAGAGGAAGTAATTGCAGCATGCAATGATCTTTTTTCTCTATTTACAACAATCTTCACGACCTACCCATTTTGGAATAACAACGTTGTGCACATTATGGGGCAGACAGATAAGGTAACTCAGTTGTGTTCTAAGGAGTTTGATACTAACCGCATTCATGAAATGCAAAGAATCGTCGGATATTTGAATTGGACCTGGAGTACGAGTAATCGCTCTCTTATGACACTAGCGAGCCGAGGTATAGAGTTTACCCGTCAGAAACAATTGAAAGAACAAACCGAAATGTTTGAAGAGCAAGTACTTAATATGCAACACCAAATGCCTAAAAGTGAACAAGAGCGAATTTGGAAACAGTTTTATTTACCTCAGGTAGATAGAGTTAGCGATTTTCAAGAGGTATTTGCCAGTTACTTTGAAAAAGCGCATGTTGTTGAAAGGGATGTAATTCCATTGCTTTCTTCTTCTATTTCTAGTTTCAACACTTACAATGAAACTTTTAGAGTTAAAGAAACAACGCTCAAGGTTATTACCCTGATTATGTTTAATATGGTGTTTGGTGTACTACTGCCTTTAGTGACTTTAAATTTACTCGTCGGAGTTAATGTTGATTGGTCAAACTTATGGTTTAGTGCGTTTGAATACTTTGTTTTATTTTCAACAATATTTCCTTATTTATGGGCCTGTAATTTCTTGTTTAAAAAGGTTAAGAAGCTGAACTTCGCATAAATGACTAATAATGTATTAAACGAAGTAAATGTTACGTCATGCTTTATTTCATATTTAACCCACTATTTTAGTCCGAACAACGATGTGCTATTAACTTTTCGCTAATAGCACATATCAGTTTTTAGACGCTATTCAAGATGAGCATCATCAGGCTTTTTAGGTTTACTCGCTACTTCTGTTAAGCCGTCTTCGCAATCGCCGCTGTCGCAGGTATTTAAATTGCTTTGTGCTTGTTTATCTTGTTGCAGCACTTGTTTTAAATCTTCCATACGTTGGCGCACGGCTACGCCGTAGCTGGCGTCGTCTCCCCATAATGCAGCAAGTTGCAGTACTGCAGCGCGGTCGTGGTCTCTAAACAGCTTACCAGCACGCTCTGCATCTTGCTTAGTGTTACCTAGTAACTCGAGTGCATCTACGGCAAGGTTAATAGCTGAGTCGACGGTTTCGCGGTTAAACGCATCTACTTTTAAATTAAGTAACTGATACGCATGGCGGCGGTCGATTGCGCGAGCAACAATTTTTAACTGCGGGTAGTTTTTATGCGCGAGCTTAATTATCTCAATAGTTTTATCGGGGTTGTCGATTGCAATTACTAGCATTTGCGCGGTGTGTGCGCCTGCGGCTTCAAGGAGTTCTTGGCGTGCTGCATCGCCATAAAATACAGTATTGCCAAAACGGCGTAGTAATTCTATTTGGCTAGGGCTGTGATCAAGTACGGTAATTTCGTAGCCTTGCGCGTGCAGTAAACGCCCCATAATTTGGCCAAAACGTCCGTAGCCCGCAATAATTACGTGTTTAGCGGTGCTAATTTGCTCTGGCTTATCAAACTCAGGCAGAGCACTGCTGCTGCGTTTTTGTATTTGCTCATAAACCATAAGTAGTAACGGCGCTATTAGCATTGATACCGCCACAACTAAGGTAACAAGGCTGGTTTGCTCGGGCGTTAAAATACTTAAGGTGGTGGTTACGCTTAGCAGTACAAAGGCAAACTCACCCCCTTGGGCAAGGGCTAAGGCAAATAATAATTGCTGTTTGCTGTTAATTTTAAAGGTAACGGCAAGGGCAAATAAAATGCAGGCTTTAACCACAATGAGTAAAACCACTAAGCCTATAACAGTACTAAACTCGTTAAATAGCAGTTCAAAGTTAATTGAAGCGCCAACAGTTATAAAAAACAATCCTAAAAGTAAGCCTTTAAAGGGTTCTATATCGGCTTCTAATTCGTGTCTAAATTCACTTTCGGCAAGTACTACGCCTGCTAAAAAAGTCCCCAAAGCTGGTGATAACCCAATACTTTGCATAACTAGCGCAATAGCGACCACTAAAAACAGTGCAAAAATAGTAAATATTTCACGCATGTGTGTTTGGGCAATGTATCTAAATAACGGTGCCGATACATATTTACCGCCGGCAATAATAGCGGCAATAACCGCAACCGATACACATACTTGTTGCCATACAGGCCAGCTCGCAATAATCGAATCGCTAATTTCTTTTGAGCTACTTTGCGGGGCAAATGCAAGCAGTGGCAATAGAGCTAAAATAGGAATAATGGCGATGTCTTGAAACAGCAATACCGAAAATGCGTTTTGTCCGGCTTCTTGCTTTAGCCAGCCTTTTTCTTCAAGGCTTTGCAGCACAATAGCGGTAGAGGAGAGCGCGAGCATTAAACCAATGGCGAGTGCGGTTTGCCAATGCATAGCAAAAAACCAATAACAAAACGCAAAAATAGCCGCTGCCGATAGCACAACCTGTAAGCCGCCAAGCCCTAAAATAGAGTGGCGCAATGTCCATAAACGCGAAGGTTGTAGCTCAAGGCCTACTAAAAAAAGCATCATTACTACGCCAAATTCAGCGAAGTGCATTACATCTGTTTGATCGCCCACAACACCCAGTGCATAAGGGCCAATGAGTATGCCGGCAATTAAATAACCTAACACAGAGCCAAGTCCGACTCGTTTTGCAATAGGGACAGCTACAATGGCTGCTGCTAAGTAAATTAAAGCAATTTCTAACACGCGTTTATCCTAAGTCATTCTATTTATGCTCAAGGTATTTGAGCATAAATAGAATGACTTAGGTTCTTATAAAATACAATAATTCATGTGGCTGAAAATACGTTATTTTTAGCTCATACTGTTAGTCAGCTACTTTTACTGAACCGCTAATATTATCGATACTTACATCGCCCGAGCCCGACTCAGTAATGCTCAGCCCCTTTGCATGATTAACGCGAATATCACCCGAACCGTCTTCAATTGTTACGTTTGAACCAATATGCTCAATGACCATGTCGCCAGAGTTATCATCTACATTAACAGCACCGCTTATATGGCTTATCACTAAATCACCCGATCCATCTTCAACGTTTAGCGAACCGGTTATGTTGCTCACGTGCATTTCGCCAGAACCATCTTCAATAGTTGCATTGCCACTTACATTGTTTATATGAATACTGCCAGAGCCGTCGGTTAATTCTAAATTACCTGCGATGTTTTCAAGGTTTACTTCACCTGAGCCATCGTCAACAGTTAGGTTTTTAGCACCGCTTATTGTTAAATTTCCTGAGCCGTCTTTTACATCAATATTGCTTTGCATAGCACTTATAAAAATGTCGCCAGAGCCATCATCAATATCTAAATTTAGATTACTTGGCACAGTAACCACTAAATTAATACTTGGAGATTGACCACTGTAAAAGCTAATACCATTACGGCTTTTATTTTGGGCAACAAGCTTTGCCTGTTTACCGTCTTGCTCGAGCGTTAGTTCGTATTCGTCTTCAATGTCGGCTGTGTAAATAGTGGCATCAACACTAATACTGGTGGCCGTTTTTGAGCCTTTTATTTCAAGGCTACCTGCGCCGCTTAACACATTTAAATATTCAAGATTATTGCTTGGCAGTGATAGCTGTTGAGTTTGCTTTACTGAGGCAACGCTTGGCGATATATGAAATACACAGCCACTTAATAATAAAATGCCGCCAATAAGCGAAAGTGGTTTTGTAATGTTAGATACAGTTGATGAGCTCATGTTTAGTCCTTTGGTATTTATTGTTTGTATTTATATAAACAATATAGAGCAAAAATGAGACCGAAATGTAAGCTGTTGTTTTATATAGGGTGGTGGTTTTTTATGAAAGTTGAAATACTAATAAGTGGTTAAAATAACTAATTATTAATATAAAAGGATGCGTGATGCATCCTTTTATAATTGCTCTGCTTTTATTAGTAAACTAATTAAAAGCTGTAAGTAATATTACCGTATAAGAAACGTCCGTCTAATCCGTAAGGTGCATACGGTGTGTACGGGAATATTTGACCAAAGTCAGAGTAACCAATGTTATCCACGGTTGCTTGTGGGTATTGATCGAACAAGTTGTTTGCGCCAACGGCAAATTTCCAATATTCGTCTGGACGGTATGCCACTTCTAGGTCGGTGATCCATTTAGGGTCTAGGTATTCATCGCGATCAGCTGTTGTTGATATATCAGCGACTTCACCATAACGTGTGGCACGAAGCGTTGTTTGCCATTCGTTAAAGTTCCACACTGCTGATAGGTTCCATTTGCTATCTGGCGTGCCCTCTTCAAAGCGACCTACTTCACGACGCGCAAACACTACGTAGTCGTCACCTAGTGAGTTAAGTTCGCTTGGGTTGTCGTTTACGTGTGTTACTTCGGTATCGTTAAAATTAGCTGCTACGTTTAGGCGTAAATCACCTAAGTTGTCTAAATCTAAATTATAAGTGGCAACTATATCTACACCTTGCGTGCGTGAGTCGATAGCGTTGGTAAAGTAACGTACGCTTTCGGTATTTAGCTCACCGGCATTTTGTAGTATTTCAACAACTGCATCGCCCTCTAAGTTTTCAGACAATACAATACGGTCATCAATATCAATACGGTACGCATCAACGGTTAAGCTAAAGCTGCCTTGCGTGTACATAAAGCCCGCAGTAACGTTTACTGACTCTTCAGCATCTAACGGCTGAGCACCGAGTGCTTGCGCTGCGGCTGAATCGGTTGGGAATAAACCAACTTCAAATGGTTGGTTGTTTTCAAGTACAGTAGAGATTTGGCGGTACGAGCTTTGCGCTAAAGATGGTGCACGGAAACCTGTGCTAATTGCACCACGCAGCGATAGGTTTTCTGTAATGCTGTAACGCGAGGCAAGTTTAGAGGTAAATGTGTCGCCAAAGTCGCTGTAATCTTCATAACGACCCGCTAAAACGACGTTCCATTTTTCTGTTAAGTAGGTATCAAACTCAACAAATAAAGCGATGTTATGACGGCTTTCGTCAGTCGCACTTTCTGGTCCAAAACCAGCAAGTACTTGCGCGCCACCGGCTGCAATTGGGTTACCGTCGCTATCAAGTGCGGTGATGTAAGACGCTTCTTCACCTTCTTCTATTTTGTAGCTTTCGTGGCGGTATTCAGTACCTACGGTAAAAAATACGTCATCAGGTAAGCCTAAATCGAGTGTGGTATTGGCCGTTGCGTTTACTAAAAACTGATCGTAAACCAATGCACCGTTGTCAAATTCAGTTGGGCTGTCGGCACCTAGTGATGTGTTTATACTATTTACAACACCGAAGCCAAAGTCGTTACGGCCGTAGTTGGTACTTACATCCCATGTCCAGTCGTTAGTTTCGCCTTTTAAGCCCAGTGCAAATGAGTAGTCTTGTACGTCAGTTTCTATTTGCGGCAAAAAGCCATCTGGGTACACTTCTAAAACGTTACGGCTGTCTTTTGCACGGCGGTAAAAACCACCTGAATTACCTTCACGCTTTGAGTAACTACCAAATGAATAAAGGTTTAAGCCGTTATCTAAATCGTAACCCATGTTGTAAAACAACGCGTAATCTTCAAGGTCGGCTTTACCAAAGCGGTGGTTGTAACGATCGATAGTAAATTCGCGTGGGTCTAGGCTGCCATCATCAAGGCGGCTGTATTGTTCGCGTGGGTCAAAGCCTGAGCGCTGTGTTGAGTCGTTATCGCGGTATTCAATTGATACGTTTACAAAGCCGTTATCAGATAACGCAAAACCAGAGTTTGCGCTAACAGTGCGTGTTGCACCGTCGTTTACTTCTCTGTCGCCACCGGTATTAAACGCTAAGTCGCCGTTTGCATCTGCATAGGTGCTTTCTAGCTGAGGTACGCCAGCCATTTGAGTATTGTATTTACCGTACGTTACGCTAACGCTGCCGCCTTCTGAGGCATCTTTAAGTACAATGTTAATTACCCCAGCAATTGCATCAGAACCGTACTGTGCGGCTGCGCCATCACGTAGTACTTCAACACGTTTAATTGCAGAGGTTGGGATCATGTTCAAATCAACAGCGGTAGAGCCTCGACCAACAACACCTGCTAAGTTTAATAGCGCACCGGCATGGCGGCGCTTACCGTTTATAAGTACTAATGTGTGATCGGGTGCTAATCCACGTAAAACAGCTGGTTTTGCATGGTCAGTACCATCACCCATAGTGGCACTTGGGTAGTTAAAGCTAGGTACTTGGTTTGCTAGTATTTGGCTTATTTCTAGCTGACCCGTACTTTGCATATCACCGCTGGTAATAATATCTACAGGTACTGAGCTTTCGGCAATACTGCGTAAGCTACGGCGAGTACCTGTTACTGAAATCACTTCGATATTCTTTTCTGCTTGATTATCTTGCTCTGCGGCTACGGCCATAGAGTAAGGTGTGCTAAGTGCAGTGGTAACGGCCAAGCTAAGTGCTAGTTTATTTGCAGATAAACGCTTAAAAGTCATTAATTGTTCCCCAAGAGCTGCTAGTCGAAAAGGAGCGCATCATATAGAAGCGACTACCCTAGTGCAAAGATAAAAACTATCTAAGATATTCTAAGTTGTTAACATATAAGGTCACTGTTTACGCGCGATATAGGCGTTTGGATCGTTGTAGTTGCAATCTTGTGTCGAATGGTTGCGAATTCAAGGGAATTTTAGATAAAAGTTAGTAAGACGTAAAAAGGCCAAGCAAATGCTTGGCCTTTCAATTTTTTTAAAGTTAGTAATTTAAATTATTCAGGGGCAACTTCAAGCGTTGTAAATAATGCATAACGTCCTGCATCTACGCCTTCTTCATTTACGGTAACCTTGTTAGAGGTTTCGATTAGGTATAGGCCTGGCTCTTTCCACGTAATTGTAAACATACCGTCTTTATCGGTCGTTACTTTTACTTCGCCACGCTCGTTACGGTAGCGTGTGTCGCCTTTTAAAATACTTACTTCAACGCCTTCACCAGCAGATTTACCATCTTGTAGTAACTGAAAACGTGCTTGTTCACCTACAAATAAATCGTTTGGATGCGTTGGACCGCTAAGCTCTAAGCCTAAACCTAGCTGTGCAGGTTTTGAGGTGCCATTTCGGCTTACAAATGTATCTACTGTTGAAACAACCTTCGTTGTCGTTACATCTTTTGCATTGCTAGGTAACTCGGCTTCTGTTTTTTTACCAAATACACGCTTGCGCTTACCTTCTTCGTTTTTATAGAAGGTCATGTACATTGGCTTTTGGGTCATTGCAATGTGGTAAGTGCCTTGCTCTGTTAAGCTTACCGCAGCTGAGCTTTTACGCTTTAAGTAATAAGCACGAATGGTGTCGCTTACTGGCTCACCATTAGGCGCAAGTGCCATTAATAATGTGTCGTCGTACTCGGCGCCTTTTTCTTTAGGCTTAAAGGCTTTGTCTGGTGCAAACATTTCGTTAGAGATACTAGCGTCAATCATTACGTAATGCGCTTTATCGCCTGATAAAGATGTATGCGAAGGTAGTAACCAACGTCCGTGTGCACTTGCTGAAGTTGACACTAAAGCAGATAAGCTCAATGCGCCGATTAATGCCGTTTTTAATAAATTAATTTTCATTGTATTTCCTTAAATTCAAATGATTAAGTAGCAGCTACTTAGTGCTTACAGTGACGAAGCTTTTAGAAAACTCGTTTTTACCATCAATTGTTAGTTTGCCTGATTTAGTTAAATCAAGCTCAACGCGGGTGTAGTCTCTGCCGCCTTCTTCGCGTACAACTTCAATATTTAGTAAGTATTTACCTGGTTTTACTGGGTTACCGTCTAAATCATTACCTTGCCAATTTATGGTGTAAGTACCTGCGCGTTTTGTTGCGCCGCTAATGCCGTCAAAGTTGGCATCGCTTTTACCGGCTTTACGCCACCATTGGCGTAAGTCTTTAAACCATTCTGCTTTTTGCACCCAAAGTGCAAGCGTTGTAACGTGTTTGCGCTCTGGTGTTTCAAGCCAAACTGCAACGTATGGACGGTGATACGGTTGTACTTCTAAGTCAGGAAGTGTTAATTCAACCTCTAGCTGTGGTGTTTTTGCATGCGCCGTTGTTTGAAAAAACGCAGCTACGAGCAGTAATGCGGCGCTTATAAATAATTTAAATTTAACCATTAAGACACTCCTTTTATTTGTGGAACCCAACATAAATAAATAACCAGTGGAGTTGCGACTCCTAGTAAGGTTATCCATATTCCTGCTAAGCGTTTTTTTCTATTTTGAAACAAAATAATCATGCCGGTGATGGCAAATAAAATCATTAGTACGGCAGATATATCAATTACCCAACTCCATACTTCACCGCTGTGGCGGCCTTTATGTAAGTCGCCAATGAGGCTTAAAAAGCCACCTTTTTGGTAATCAAGATTTAGTTCGCCAGTTGTAAAATCAAGCTCTGCGTAGGCAAACCCAGCAGGCAGTGGGTAGTCGAGCATGACAAGCGCGTCTTCTTTTTCCCACTCAATGCTTTTTACTTTTGTAAGTGCATATTGCTCGGCTAGGTAAGCTTCTATTTCAGGGTAAAGCGTTGGCAGCGTATTTAGCTGCTCATTGGCTTTGGTAACTAGCTCTGCTGGAATTATTGCAGTTACTTGACCGTTATTTTTATCGTTTTTAAGCCAATCAATATGGTTGAGCACAATGCCGCTAACGCAAAATAAAATAAGCAAAAAAAACAAAGCTGTAGAAATATAAATATGTAGAGCACGGCTTGTGCTATACAAAGCCCGCTTGTTAATAAACGACATAAAAACAGTAAATAAATTAAATTTACAACATGATAATGATTTGCATTAGCCATTACAAATTTACTTACTTATCTTTACATAAAAACTTTAAAACAAAGGTGGTATGCAGGTAAAAAATGAATATTTAATGCTTAGGAGGGCTGGAAGGTCTTAAAATAAGGTAAATCATTACCAATACTTCTATTACTGCAACGAGATAAATAACCCAAATAGGGGCGGCTGAATACAGTAAAAATATAAATCCAATTAACATGCCAATGGCGGCGTAGCATTTGGCTTTTACAGGCACTACTTTATGAGCTTGCCATTGCTGCAAAGTTGCACCGTAACGAGGGTGGTTTAACAGCCATTGTTCAAGCGCGGGTGATGAGCGAGTAAAGCAAGTGAGCGCTAAAATAAAAAATATAGTGGTAGGCATGACCGGCAGCACAATGCCAATAATGCCCAAGGCTACAAGTATTAAGCCAAGTGCTTTAAACCATAAGTTTTTATAACAAATAAACACTGCTTTTATATTCACTTAGGCTCTTTTTAGTAATGGCTGATACTTTGGATTGTAGGCCAAATAGTTATAAAATCGAAGTGTAAAAACATAAAAAAGGGCAAACTAAGTTTGCCCTTTTAAATTTATAAAATAGGTTTTACTTATCTAGAAGTAGTAACCTACGTTGATGTTAAAGCGACGCTCTGTATCGCCATCACCAATAATTGTTCCGCCAATAAATGGCTGGTTACGTGCTTGAATAAAGTCAAAGTACGTAAATAACGGGCCTGCTGATACGCTCATACCTGTTACGTTCATCCATGTATCTGCACTGTCGTCAGATTTGTCGTAAATGATGCCGTAATCGTTGTAAAACTGTACGCCTGTTATAGGGCCTAAATCAACCGATAGATCGTAAGCTACGTTAAAGTTAGTCATGGTAGCTTCGCTTGATACGGTGTCGTAGTAGTCAAACGCACCTACAACAAAGCGGTTGCTGTTGTCGTCTAGATCGTAGTCGTACTCACCGTGCTGAAATTGAATATTCCAGTTATTAATTTGGCTGTTTACGTGGAACGCCCATGCGCCGTAGTTACCTGCACGGTCGTTACCATCATGTAAGCCACCGCTTAATAGTGATACACCCACATCGGTTTTAGCGTTTTCGCCATGCTCAATTTGGTACACCGTACGAGCTGCAAATGTGTTGTATTCACCAAGGCGAGAGCCAGGTGCATCGTATGTGCCTTCGGTTGTTGCACGGCTACCAACTATATCAAAAGAGTAACGCTCGTTAACTTCAGAGCTGCCATCAACGCCGCCTACTTCATCATTTTTGAAAAAGCCTAGGTCTAGTTTCCAGTTATCTTTTAGTTTACGGTTTACTGTTACACCCAAATCAAAGTCGTCTTCTAGGCCAACATAGTAGTTAGTGCTAAAAAAGTAGCTGTGTGAGTTGTATGGGCCATTACCAAAAGGGACTGGTGCAATACCTGCTTGTGCTTCCCAGCCATCAGTAAATTCGTAACCTAAGTATGCATACTTAACAATGGTCATGTAATCGTAAAAGCGAAAATCACCATTAACAGAAATATCGTTTATTTCGCCAGATAAGTTAATGCGAAATACTTCAAAGTCTAAGTCGCCGCTACGATCTTGAGTGTCTTCATCGTATGAATTAGTGCTGTAATTAAAACGCACTGCGCCACCAATTTTAACACCTTCGTCTTTTTTCTCAGATTCAGCGGCAGCAACAACAACTTCTTTGTTATCAGCTTTTTTACTAATTTTTGCAACTTCTTGCTTGTGTTGCTCATTAATTTTTTGCTGTTTTGTTTTTTCATCAGCTAACTTATTTTCAAGCAGTTGCATTTGTTGCTTTAACTGCTTAAGTTGGCTTTGTAACGTGTCTAGATCATCAGACGCATAAGAAGTACTTGTAACACCACCTAGAACTAGTGCTAGTGTTAATTTTGAGAGTTTAGTCATAATTGCCGCTCAGATTTTGATTAAAAAATAAAAAATTCAAGACGTAAAAAAACGCCTTACGTTTAGGGTAAGTACAAAAACTATGTATTTTTTTTATTATTTATTCTTTAGGAGCTTGAGTAAGCGCACCAACTTCTAGAAGGGGCGATGCATCTAATTTATCTGCATCCATCATTGCGGCTACACGCTGCATTGATGAGAGTAAAAGGCTCTGTTCCCATTCAGCAAGTGCAGAAAACTTTTCAATAAAGTGTTCTTGCAATGGCTGAGGTGCTTTATCAAGTAACTCTTTTCCTTTATCGGTGAGGTATAAGCTCACTCTGCGTTTATCCATTTGACTGCGTACGCGTGTTACTAAGTTTCTGCTTTCTATTCTGTCGAGAATATTGGTGACCGTTGCTGGGCTTAAATTTACATTTTGAGCAATACGGCTCGCCGTTATTCCATCGGTTTTTTGCACTTCTTGCATTATAAGCAATTGTGGGCCAGTTAAACCCGAAGTTTTATTTAGCTGCTTAGAATGTAAGTCAATCGCGCGGATAACTTTACGTAAAGAAACCAATAACTCGTCATATTTTTGCATTTGCTTATCTCGTCGATGGGGCGGTAGTTTGCCGTAATCGCGAAATGTTACACATCAAATAAATTGAATTCAAATAATATATTGTACTTTAGCCCGCTTTTATTGGTTTTTAATAGTTAGAGCAGTAACTAATGTAAAATTATATTGTTTAAATATTGGTAAATTTTCTTAGCACCTTGTGTGCATTAAGTTGCGCACAGTACGTATGTTGTGAATAATTGGCAAGTCTTATTGTATAGACTTTAGTATTATTCATTTACAGCTGTTAGTACAAAGTAATTGTTTGTGAGTTTACTGTATATGTATTAATCGGCAATGAACAAATTCAGCAATCAATATTTAATATCAATAGCGTATACTTTAAGCATGCATTATTGTTTAGATGTAAACATTAAAAATCTTTAGTATCAGTATTATAGGGGAAGGTATGAAATTATCGCCATCAGTTAGCATTGAGCAAAGCGAATCCGGACTTGAGTTTATTAAAGTAGCTAGTGAAAAGTGCGACGCAAAAATATTTTTGCAAGGTGGGCAAATTACCGAGTTTATCCCTAAAAATAACAAGCCACTTATTTGGGTTTCACAAGAGGAAACCTATCAAGAAGGGGCGAGTATTCGAGGCGGTATTCCTATTTGTTGGCCGTGGTTTGGTACACACGCTAATGATGGGTGGCCTGCCCACGGTTTTGCGCGCACAAGCGTATGGCAAGCCGATGAGGTACACGAATCTGATGAGCAAATTACAGTTAGTTTAAAGCTCCCCATGAAGCTTGTTAATACAACGTATTGGCCGCATCAGTGCGCATTAAAAGTTGAGTTTGTATTAAGCGATAAATTACAGGTTCGCTTAACTACCACTAATTTAGGGAGTGTGCCATTTAGCTTTACTCAAGCGCTGCATACCTATTTTCCTACATCAGACATTACAAATACCCATGTAGATGGTTTGCAAGGCGCGCAATATATTGAGTTTAGTGAAGGGCCATTTGTACAAAATGATGTTGTAAGCTTCAATCGCGAAACCGACATGGTTTATACCCAAGCAAATACAATGCAAACTATTAATACGCCAGAAGGTGTTATTAATGTGAGCCGCGAAAACTCAAGTTCGTGTGTACTGTGGAACCCATGGATAGAAAAATCAAAACGCTTATCTAACTTTGCTGATGATGAATATAAAACAATGCTCTGCTTAGAGGCTGCTAATGTACTGATAGATAAAGTAACGCTTGAGCCAAAACAAAGCCACACCTTAATAACCACCATTAGTTGGTAAGCTAGTCATAATTAAAAGCAGGAATAGGGACAAATAGTGTTTAACAATCAACAAATAATGGATTTACCAAAGCATAGTGATATTAGCTTTAAGCCATTGGCTGATAAAGCCTTATTACATACACAGCTTAGCTCGCTTCTGTTTTATGTACCGCTAATTGGAGCGCTTATTGCTGTTTGTTATTTTAATGAAGCCTTTGCTAATAATGCACAAACGTATTTGCTAATTGGTATGCCAATTTTGGTGGCCGTATCTATGGCGTACAACATAATAAGTGTGAGGTTGCGAGGTTTTGCAGTGCGAAATCATGACATTGCTTTTAAAAAAGGCGTTATTTGGCAACAAGTGACGGTATTACCTTTAGCGCGTGTACAGCATATGGAAATACACCAAGGGCCAATAGAGCGAAAACTTAGCCTTGCGAGTATTAAATTATTTAGCGCTGGCGGTGTAAGTGCCGATTTACAAATTAGTGGGCTAACCCATGATGATTGTAAAAATATGCGCCAATTTGTACAAAACTACCGCCAAGACGACGCAACTACTCAGGCAGCTTTAGTCGATGAGTAATACAACTATCGAAGATAAAGCCAGCCCTATTTACTGGCAAAAAGTATCGCCCTGGGCACTTTTATATTTTGTTGTGCACTTTAGTGTGCGCTTTGTAAAAGATGGCCTTTTAAACTTACTGCCCATGCTAGTCGTATTTGTTACTCAAGTAGAAAATAAATTGTTTTGGGCGCAGGTTGCAGGCGGTATTGCACTAATTTCGTTGCTTATTTACTCATTTTTATATTATTTAAATTTTAAGTTTAGTATTAGTAGCGACAACGAAATATTGCTTAACAAAGGTGTATTTAAAAAAGAGCGACTTACGCTTAAATTTGGCCGTGTGCAAAACGTTAATATTGCCGAGCCGTTTTATTTTACCCCCGTAAACTTAGTTAATTGTATTTTTGATGCCGCTGGCAGTGTGTCGCAAGAAGTTGTTTTACCAGGTGTCACTAAAGATTATGCACAGCAAATGCGTAAACAAATATTTGATTTTAAAGCGCAGCAACAGCAAGAAGCACCAAATACTGAACAAAGCGAAACAGACACTATCGAAAACAGCCTAAGCATTAGCAATAAAGAAATAGCCAAATTTGGTTTGATGTCGAATATGGCTATTTTAGCAATCGCTGCTTTTGCTCCTTTTATAAACTTGATTATCGATTTTTTAGAGAAGCAAATTATTGCGAAAGTAGAAGGCTTTTACCAACAAGAGCTTGGTATGCTGGCCAGCGCTGCTACTTTTGCGATGATCACCTTAATTGTTTTGCTAGTTGTGGTGGCTGTAATGCTATCGGTGACTATGTCGCTTATTCGTTTTTATAACTTTGAGCTTTATTTCAAAGGTCAAAAGTTTAAACGTATTGCTGGCTTGTTAGAGCGCCATCAGCTTTCTATGAGCATGGATAAAGTGCAATCTATTGTTATTAAACAAAACCTAATGGGGCGATTACTAAAGCGATTTACCGTTGAGTGTTTACAAGCAAGTAGCGGCGGAATAGCAGCAGGTGTTGCAGCTAAGAAAAATAAACAAACGTTAGTATTACCTGTATTAAATAGCGAACAAGTTGATAGTGTATGCCAATGGATTTACCCGTGGTTTAATAGTAAAAAACTCGCTTTTAAGCGCGCAGAGCGAGCGCTTTTGTATAAAAATTTAGGCTTTTATTCATTGCTACCGAGTGCACTCGTGTTTGGCTTTTGTTTTATTGCTGATATTAATACTTTGATAAGCCTTGGTGTTTTGGTGGTGTTTTCTGGCTTAGTTACTTTGTCGTATAAGCGTCATGGTTATTACATGCATGAGGATAATGGCCGATTTTACATGGTTGTACGCAAAGGTATGATTGGCGTTCATTACCGTGTTTTTGAGCTTTATAAAGCGCAAAGTGCGCGCAGTATAAGTACGTACTTAATGAGAAAATCTGGCTTAAAAAGCCTGTATATACAACTTGCTTCAGGCTTTGCATTTATGCCCTACATAAAGCAGCAAGATGCTGACTTTATTATTGATTTTACAATTAAGCAGATTGAGTCAGATACTCGCAGCTGGATGTAAACTCCCCTAATAAAACATGTGTAAATACACATTTGCACATGCTTTATTACACTTTCTTACTGCCCATGAAAGACATTTAATAATACCCTAGATGGTATTAAGGAATTCTTTTAGGGACGCTCATGAAAAAAACACTTATCGCATCGGCTTTATTACTAGCAGCACCGAGCTTTGCAGCCGATTGGCAAACTATTCATACCGAAAATTTCAACATTCACTACAGTGTTGAGCATGCTGATTTTGCTAAATCAACTGCAGCAGAGCTTGAAATAGTACGCACCAAAGTGCTTGAGCAGCAAAACAGAGCACTTGATAAAACAGTTGATGTAGTGGTGTTTGATCCCCTAAATGCGGCAAATGGCTTTGCGCTACCTACCTCAAATAACCCTGTAATGGCGCTTTTTACAACCCCACCACAATCCGACACCGTTATATCAAACAGCGCTGGCTGGCAGCAGTTACTTGTACTGCATGAATATATTCACTTAGTGCACTTAGCACAGCCTACACGCAATGACTGGCAGCAAAAAGTACGTGGCATATGGGATTTATACGACTTAACTTACAGTGATACACCGCGCTGGGTAGCCGAAGGTTATGCCACATTGATTGAGTCTAAAATGACGGGCCGTGGGCGTTTATTTGATAACTACTCAGAGTCAATACTGCGAGAATTTGCTCAGCAAGGTGCATTGCCAACCTATGGGCAATTAAATGGCGAGCAGGGCTTTATGGGCGGCTCAATGGCGTATTTAATGGGTAGTCGCTTTTTAAATTGGTTAGAGCAAAATTATTCAGAACAAACACTCGATAGTGTTTGGACGCGAATGCAAGGCGTAAAAACGCGTGATTTTGATGAGGCATTTAGCGGTGTGTTTGGGCAAAGTGCAGCCAAGCTATATCGCCGATTTATAGCTGAATATACCTATAAAGCAATGCAAATAGAGCAAGGAGAGCTGTTACTTAATAGTGAACTTTGGCTTGAACTTAACTTATATGCAAGTAACCCAGTACTTTCAAAAGATGGTAGTAAAATTGCGATTGTTGAGCGAGATAAAGAGAGTAATACCAAGCTTATAATTTATAGCACGGATGACAACATTAAAGCGCAAGAAGAGTTTACTAAAGCGCAAAAAGAGCTATTAGAAAACGATGCACAAGATATTCCCGATACAGCGCCAAGTGTGTTTAAGCGCGAACAAAAACAAGTGCTTAATCAAATTAACCGAGCTGGTATTGCAAACCCGCAATGGGTAAATAATACAACGTTGTATTTTAATGCGTACAGCAATGAAGAGTCGGGTATTTATAACAAAGTGTCTGACATATTTAGCTATAACACTGACACTGGAAATATTACACAACTTACCGAACTTGCTGGTATACGTCGTTTTAGCGTAACCAGTAACGGTGAAACCTTGTATGGCGAGCAAATAAGGGATGGCTACTCTGAATTAGTAAAGGTTGATCTCAATACGCAAACCATCACACCATTATTTACAAAAAGCCTTGAGACAACTTACGATTACCCAATACTCAGTCCTGATGAAACTAAATTAGCTTATTTATCAACGTCATTAAATGAAAACTGGCAATTGTATATACAAGATGTAGGCGACAATCAACAGCAATTAGTACCTATGCCAAAAGGGTATCAATATTTAAGTCAGCCTAGCTTTAGCCATAATGGCGAGTCACTTTACTTTGTTGCAGGCTTAAATAGCGCTACTGATATTTATAACTACAACATAGAGAGTAAAATACTCAGCAAGTTAACTCAGGGGCAGGAAGCCGTTGCCCACCCGATTGAAATGGCTGATGGCTCGTTACTCTATTTTTCGATAACCGCAGATGGGCCAAATGTAAAAACATTGCCAAAAGCTATAAACAGCACTGTAGTTAATGAATTTTCGGCTAATAAAAAAGCACCGCTGCTCATTGTAAACGAACATACGCTTCCAAAAGCTAAAATATATACGCGCCAAACACCGCAGCAAACAAATTACAACGTGCTCGACCAGCACGCTACTTTTGCACTAGGAACGCAGTATTATTCGGCTTCTACCAGTTTGTTAGATGTAAGCATTAAAAGTAGCGATTTATTAAAGCAGCTCGACTTACAAGCGGGTTATAGCACTGATTTACACGATGGGGCATTGCACGGTGGTTATGTGCAGGCAAAGTATAATGCGCTTGATGTAAAACTGAAACTTGCACTGTTTGACTATAATTTAAATACATCGCGCCAGTATCAACAAAGCCTAAATGCAGATATGGATGCCCGTGGTGGTTTTGCTGCAATAAGTTACCCCGTTAAATTTGGGCAGTTAAGTTTAACGCCAGAGCTTGCCTACAATTACACTGATTACAAACAAAGCCATAAAAATTGGACGCGTTTAGGCGTTGCTCAAAATTGGCAATATGATCGTCAAGATTTTGCGATAGGCCAAAGTGTTTATGCGAGTTGGTACGATGGCAGTAGTAAAAGTAGTAATTGGCAAGGTTACGATTTAGCCGCCAAAATTTTTGGTAAGGCGTTTGGTATTCCTCTTTATGCAAACTTTTCTCAAAAGCAACGTGATGACAGCAGCCTTGCATTAGGTGGCTTTAGCTCAAATCTTATTAATCAGCAGCAAAATAGTGAATATGTACTTTCATCTGAGCTGCCTTTTTATAGCGCAACTACAAAGCGCTATCAAGGTTACGGTGGCGGCTTTAGCTTTAAAGAAGGCATGCCGTGGCTTTATTATAAGCAATATCAACTCGACGGCACCGTATACGCACAAAGTTACGGGATAAAACACCAAGGTGATTTTAGTTTTGGAATGGGGCCTGCTGGTATAAATGACTTAACGTTTAATATGGGACTGTCGCGAGTAGAAGGCGACAGTTTTGAGGATGAGATGCGAGCGTGGCTGAGCTTTTATTACTCCCTTTAGCGTTTAAAGTTAACCACGGTTTGGCTAAGTTATTTGTTCATTTGTAACGACAGTAACTTAGCTTGATATACATCGAGTTTTTGATTATCACGTTCTAGTTCAATTGCTTTCTCAAGTAAGGTTTGTGTTTGTTTAATATTACCTTGTTGATAGCGAACTTTTGCGAGTTCCAAGTATAGTTCAGCAATGTAAGGCGCTTTAGTAATAGCTTGCTCAAGGTGTGCTTTAGCCTGATGAGCGTGGCCAGCTTGTAAGTCGTTTTTAGCGATTACTAGTAATTCGTATGGGTCTTTTTCTTTATTAACTAATTGTGAAGTGAGCTCTTTAACAAGCTCTTTGTCGCCTAGTTTTTTAGCTAAAAGCTGATAGTTACTGATTAAATTAATGCTTATTTCATTATTACTAAGTGCTGTTTGATAGATGTTTTTAGCGCTTTGTAAATCACCTGCCCGACGATGCAAAACGCCCGCTATATTAAATAATTCAGGATCATTGGGAGTGTATTTGTTTGCTTGTAAAATAAGTGAGTAAGCAATATCCAGCTGTTTGTCTGCTAGCGCTGTTGCAGCTAAATTACTGTAAAACTTAGAAACTAAATCGTTATAATCTGCACTGCTTGAATAAAAGCTGCGACGGGTAGGAAAGTAGTCGATTAAGGTGCCCGCTCTGAAAAATTCAACAATATTATCATCTTTTTTCTCTACTTTTGGGGCGTATACTCTTGTTCTAAAGTGGCTTGCTACATAAACAACGTTATTTTCTTTTGCGTATACAGGCTGACTTGTTACTTCTTGAAAGCTCGTTTCTAATCCGAGAGCTTGTGCATAGCTTTGTGTTAAAACAGCTAAGCTAATGCAGTTGCCTTGCGAAAGTTTTAAGGCTTGGGCTGAAGTAAGTGTATCGCCGTGGTATTTAAAGTTAGCTAAGTTGCTTTCGAGGTAGTTGTAAATAATGCGGTCATGACGGATTTCAGACTGTTTTTGTTTTTCGGCATAGGCTAAAAATTTTTCTTTTTCAGCATTTGGCAGCTCGAAAATGCTGTACTCAGAAGGAGTGTCGAGTTTATTAAACAAAGAATGGTTTAACAGTTGTTCAAGCTCTATTTGTTCTGCTTGCTGAACCTTGGTTGTGTTACATCCAACTAAATATAAAAAAGTAATACAGACTGCTATTTTATAAAACATCATAAACCCACTCCATTGTTAAATTTTACATTACAATGTGGTGGGTTTTTAATCAAGCACTTGCTGTGCTGCGTTTACTTGAGCGATTTTTTTGTGATTGCTTTTTACGTTTACGGCGGGTAAACCACAAGTAAAAACCAGTCCCTGCTAGCCACACTGGGCTTAAACCAATTACGCACCACAGTATTTTACTTATTAGCCCTGCAAAGTAGCCAAAATGAAGTTTTCTAAAGCTATCAATTACTTGCCAGCCAACGCCAACTTCGCGAATATCCCAGTTAGTTAAATGTTTGCCTGTTTGCTTATCGTAGCTAACCGTATTGGCATATTCGCTCGCAAGTGGGTTGGCGGTATCGACTTGGCCGAATAAGGTGATATTTTCGTCAGGCTCGAGTGGCATAACTAAAAACGTACCATTAAAAGTGGGTATTTGCTTTTTACTGTCATCGAGTATGTGTTGAAACGAAATATCGCTATTGTGCAAGTTTTTGGTTAGTACAAAGTGCTCTTCCTCAGCGTGTTCAATAACTTCGTGATACCACACCGCCCAGTTAAAGTAGCCACCTGTAATAGCTAAAATAATAATGATGGGCGACCCTATCACCCCCGTCATTTTATGAATGTCGCTAAGTACAATTTGCAGTGTTGCACGCCAGCGCACACTAAATAGGCGCTGCCAAAATTTACGATAAATAATAAGTCCTGTAATACCTAATACCAATAAAAACAGAGCAAAAAAGAAGCCTAGTACTGTGCCTGTTTGCCCTGGCAGGTTTTTAAAGTCGTTAAGTAAAAAGGTGTAATGCAGTTCTAAAAACCAATCAGTAAAATAATGGCTGGTACCAACAGGCTCCGACAAAATGTCACCCGTATACTGGTTTAAATGAAACTTATACCATTGCTCTGTCCCGCGTTTAACTAAGTAAACCCGATCAGCAGTATCATCGTTAAATATCTCCCAACTACCTACTACATACTCAGGGTAAGCAAGCTCTGTTTTTGCGATTAATTTGTCGATTGGCATGCGCTCTGGCAGTGCTTTTACAACATAGTGACTGCTTGGCATAAGTAAGCCATCTATTTCACTTTTAAAAACTAATACGCTTCCTGTAATACTAATAACAATCAAGGGAATGAGAGCTATAAGAGCGATCCAACTGTGAATTTTAAAAAGAGTTTTTCTCATAGATAGTTTTATATATGGCAGCTAATGACTTGCGCATGATAACAACTATCATTTTCATTTGATAGTTTGTGAGTAGGTTTCCCCTTAAATAGGTAAACCGTGAACTTAATTCTACGGTTTTTGTATACCTAGCTTGCCAGTACCTAAAATAAGAATATCTTATTTAGTTGAGTTAAATTTACGCAGCTCTACAATGCCGCGCTCATAGTAAAAGCCTTTTAAAACAGATGTTTATTAAATGTTTTTATTTCTGTTTTTAATTAACATTTATGTAACGAGCGAGGTTACTTTGGCGCATTATTTGCCTATATTGTCTTCATTTATTTTGGTTTTTAGTTTTTTACCATTACTAAACAAAATTCGAAAAAATCGTAGTGTCTCTGGTTTGTCACTATTAATGATGACATTTGGATTAGCACAAAGCCTTTATTTTATAACCTACAATATTTACTTTGAGCGCTATTATATTGCGTTACCATTTATTGTAACCGGTGTGTTAAACGGGCTTATTTTATATTTTTTTGCACGTTTCAACGCAGCTAAACGAGAACGTGTACAGCTGGTTACTATGCTAGGTTTTTCGTTACTGCCTTTTTCACTGCTTTTAAATTCAAGCCTTGATACTGCAACGGTATTAAGCGCTTTAACGTATGTTGGCCTTGTGATGAGTTCGGTACGTGTTATGCCGCAAACTTATAAAACATTGCGTACGGGGAATGTGAGTAATTTAAGCGCGCGCTACTTTAGCTTGCAGTTTATTGCTGGTATTTGCGGCTTAGTTGTTGAGCTTACAACAGTTGCTCCAAGCACGGCGCACTTACTTATGTTTATTATGCTATTGCTTACCAATGCTGTGCAATTTGGTTGTATGCAATACTATAGAATGCGACCTGTAATGGCTTAAAAACAAGCTACTTAAGTTCCTATTTAACCTAATTTATGGCAAATTACTTTATCTAACAAAAGGATAAAGTATGAATTGGAATCAGTTTGGCTATATTTGCCGTGTTAATAGCTCTAAAACACTAAGTACAGAGCAAAAAGATGAGCTAACTACACAGTCCCATTTAAATATGTATGCCAATAGCGGGTCGCATAGTAAATTAGCGCATAATCTGGTGATGCAAATTGCATCTCAAGATGAAGCAACATCGCAAAAGCAAGCTACGTATTATCACTGTTTACCGGAATTAGTTAACGAATTTAAGTTTGAGCACAAGGGCTGGCTTAGTTACTTAACCATTGTATTTGTTATTTATGTTTTATCCTCTTTGTTGTATCAGTCTTTTGTTGTGCCTACTTTTGTAGAGATATATAGCAAGCATACTATTTCTTTAAATCATGTATTTGATGATTATTTTACGTACTGGTATGTGCCAATTATTTTACTCGTTTTATTGCTGAGTGTTATTTTTACCGTTATTTTAAAGCTAAAAAATGTAAGTGCTCTCACAGAGCTAAAGCCTTTTTCGGGTTTATTTAAATTTCTTATTCCTCGTCAATTAATTAATGAGCATAACTCTTTAATTACCACGCTATTATTTCCAAGTAATCATAAAAAGGGTGTTAAAGCCTCTACACCTCAAACCCAGCACTTAGCTCAATGCGAGCTGCTAGGTTTAGAAACCCAAGAAGAATTTAAAGCGTTATTAAAGCAGCAGCTAAAGTTACTTAATACACATATTAAAAGCTTTATAAGTAAGCTCGTTATTGTTTATGGTTTGGTCATTGTTGTGTCTATTTGCTTATTTGTGAAAGCAGCTTATCAACCACTATTTATGCTAGGAGAAGTGCTATGAGAACAAAAGGATTTACGTTAATAGAGTTGATGGTGGTGGTGTCTATTATTGGTATTTTAGCTGCGGTTGCGCTACCTCAATACAGTAAGTATATACAACGAGCAGAACTTGTTGACCCACTTGCAATGGCAGCTGCCATTAGAGAAGACGTTACGGTTTATTATCTTGAAAACAGGCGTTTTCCAGCAAGTAATGAACAAGCAGGTGTACCAGCAAGTAAATTTTTGATTGGCAATCGAGTAACAGGTATTACAGTTGATAATGGTGCTATTCATATTAGCTTGGGTAATAAAGCTTCACAGCTTTTGCAAAATACAGTTTTAACATTCAGACCGGCTGTTGTAACGGGAAGCCCTACAAGCCCAATTGCGTGGTTATGTGGGTTTGACGAGCCGGTAACTGGCATGCAAGCGGTTGGCGAAAATAAAACAACAGTACCAAAAGAAATTTTACCTTCAGCGTGTATATAAAATAGTTTAGGGAATTAAAATGCAATTAGCTATTCATCAAATTGATGCGTTTACGAATGAGTTATTTAAAGGTAACTATGCGGCAGTGATCCCACTAGAATCGTGGTTAAGTGACGATTTAATGCTAAAAATTGGTGCTGAGAATAACGTATCTGAAACGGCTTTTACCTGCCTGCAAGACGATGGAAGTTTTGTTATTCGCTGGTTTTCGCCGTTGATGGAAATCGACTTTTGTGGTCACGCCACACTTGCGGCTGCCTATGTTTTATGTGAAGAGCATAATATATCGCAAATTCGCTTTGTTGCTGATGCGGTGGGCGAGCTAATCGTTAATAGAAACGCTGATGGCAGCTTTGCAATGACCTTTCCTAAGCAAGCACCGGTTGAGGTACAAAATGTACCGCAGCAATTGCTTGATGGCTTGTCTATACAACCGAGTAAAGTGCTTAAAAATCGCCAAGCTTACTTTGCTATTTATGAAAATGCCGATCAAATACTTGAATTAAAAACTAACTCAGAGCTTTTAAAAATGCTTTATCCACTAGATGTAGTGGCTACAGCACCTAGTGATGATTACGATTTTATATCTCGTTATTTTTGGCCTGCAAGCGGTGGCGACGAAGATTATGTAACGGGCTCAATTCATACTGGCTTGGCACCTTACTGGGCGCAGCAATTGGGTAAAACTACGTTAAGCGCTTATCAGGCTTCAAGCAGAGGCGGGCATTTAATTTGCAAAGTGGATGATACAACCGTCACTTTGACCGGGCATGCTGTAAGGTATTTAAAAGGCACTATTTATATTTGAACTGTGAATTAAGTTATAAAAAAGGCCACGTAAATCGTGGCCTTGGTTTACTCTATTAGTAGAGGTATTTTATGCTTCTAGCGCTTTTGCAATTAAACGATCAATATATTTCTTATGCGCTTTAGTTGCTGTATCTGCACCCCAAGCAACACTGATATCGGCTATTTGAGTTAGCTGATATAACGCTGCTGTTTTAGCTAAGTTATCGTATTTGCTTGCTTTACCAAGGCCTGCAATCGCGATTAGCTGGTTAACATACTCAATTTGTAAGTTGTGGCTAATAGAGTTTGCGTCTTTGCTTTTCACAAAAATGCTGGCAGTTAAATCTTCCATAAACTGAGTTAGGCTATATTCGTTACCGTACAGAGCTGTGTCAGAAATACGCAGTAATACCGCTGGGTGTAATAGCTGTGCAAGTACAGACTTTTGCATTCCTAAAATCATTTGGTGTGCTTTAGGGTCTTCATTTTTGCCAAAGTGATTAAAGCCACGACGTTGCAGCTGTAAGTAGCTATAAAGAGGTTGCATGTTTTGTAGTACATCTGGCGCAAATACAAACTTTGCTAGTATATCCATTGCTTGTGTTTGACGCTCAAGCGATACCGGTGTAAATGGTTTATCTGCATTTGTATCACCCACTACAGCGCGCTCAACGTATACGCCACCAATCTGGCGAGAAACCACACCTGCTTGAGCTCTGTATTGACCAAATAAGCTATTAGCAGAGGTAACAAGCTGTTGGTAAGACTCACCTTTAACCGTTGCTTTATCTTTTAGCTCAGTAAATAGTTTATTAATTAGTGCCATACGATCTGCGCCATAGGCAGCAGGGTTTGACGACAAATCACCAATCATTACACGTGGATCGATATGGCGACCTGGTGCGCGCATATCGTCTGCATCGTTACCAAAGGCAAGGGCATGTTCACTTGAACGAGCAAGTATTTTTTCAAGTCGAGCTTGCTCAGCAGCTTCATCTGCAAGCGCTACGCTGTAGCCATAGTTAATTGCCCAATCATCGTAAGGACCAGGTTTTGTTTGAAAAATATCACCTTGCTGCATACCAATTGGGGCAATGTTAGCGGGTGCATAATCCATAACAGAACCGGTTACTATGCCTTGGGTTTTGTTTTTATCGTGTACTTCTTTTTCATCCCACAAAATTGATGATTTCATATTATGGTTAAGACCTAAAGTATGGCCAACTTCGTGAAGTACCAGTTGCGTTAAACCTTGGCGAAGCATTTCTTTATCTTCAATTTTGTCGCCGCTAGCAAGGCCTTTGGCAAGCATTAGATTTTGTTGAATCTCATGCCCAAGAGAGCAATTTAGCTCGCCGGTATTTGTTGTTTCACCGTGGCTCATTGTTCCTTGTGTGAAAAGCGTGTCGTAAATCCAGCGGTTTTTCATAAATACAAACTCAAGCATAATGTCTGAGCCCAGTATTTCACCTGTTAATGGGTTAGCAAGTGCTGGTCCGTATCCGCCAAATGGAGGCTTAGGTGACGAAGTCCAACGCAGTACGTTGTAATTGATATCGCCCGCATCCCAGTCTGCATCGTCTGGTTGTACTTTTACCTCTAAGGCATTTTTAAAACCGGCTTTTTCAAAAGAGGTATTCCACGTTAAAACAGCGTCACGAATAGTATCGCGCCATTGGATTGGTGTGGTGTTTTCTATCCACCAAGTAATTGGTTTTACTGGCTCTGAAAGCGCTGCACTTGGGTCTTTCTTTTGTAAGTCCCAGCGTTTTATAACATCTTGATAAGGTGCCCAATCGGTAGATGTCATTTGATCGAATTGATTTGTAAAATAACCAATGCGCGCATCATCCATACGTGGTGCGTAGTTATTGCTAGGTAGAGCGACAAACGAGTGCTGAACTTTTACCGATACGCTACGCGGGTCGCTTACTGCATTTGAGCCACGTACCGTTGGGCTTGGGTTAGTAAATACGTAATCAACAACCACGTCTAAGTTATTAGGATATGGACGTTGTTTAATAATGCGTGATTTTTTATCGTCTAGTTTACCTACTTTAAAGCGTTTTTTAGCGTTTTTATCTGCTGGATTTGGTGTAGGTGATACTTTATGAAGTGCTTCGCTTAAAAATAACTTATTTACATTAAATGCTATTTTACCGTCTTCTTCTTTTTCTATTTTAATGCTCGCAAGTACCGCTTCACTAATATTGGCATCACTTGCTTTTGAAATTGCACTGCGTTCGTCAAATTTGTAGCGAGGTGTTTTGCTAATAATATCGATACGGTCAAAGTATTTTCTAAATTCAATTAACTTAGTTTCGCGGTAAGAACCACGATAATGGCCTGCATCTGTAACGCCATCGACAGTGTGCGCAAAATACACAAACGGCGTATTGAGTTGGGATTCGTTAATCACCATAAGGTGCTTACCGGTTTTTTCATCTTGATAAAGGCTAAATATACCGGCAAATTCGGTTTGTCCTTTGATCATTTCGCTAAGTGTTTTTGACTCTTTTTCGTCTTTTTTATCGGCTGCAAATGCATGGCTGCCAAACGCTAAGCTAAGCGCAAGGGTGATGGTCGTTAATTTCATTTTGAGACTTTTAATATTTGTTAATTTAATTGGACTGTACGTAAATTAATTTAATTTCGCACATCTTCGCGATGAAATTTAAGTGTTTAACGCTAATTGACTGATATTAGTGAATAAAAGTTTGTAACAAAATATAACGAATGAGATGAGCTGCATGTAAAGTTATATTCTATAGCCCTAAATAGCAGTGGCTTATATGTATTTGCAACAGTTGCTTACAAATGTCACCTTAATGTTTCATATGGCTCTGGTATTATGGCGTTAATAGAATTTTGGGGATAATAGGATATGCAAACAAATTCACTTAGATGGGTTTTTCCATTTGTGGCGCTCATTGTTGGTGTTGTTGGCTTTATGGGAATAAATGCCATTGCACAAGAACCAGAAAAAAAAGAAGTAACTGATACTCGTCCAACAGTGCAAGTTGAGCCCGTGGCTGCAAACGATCATCAAGTTATTATTAATAGCTACGGTGAAGTAAAGCCTCTTGAAAATACACAGCTCTCGGCGCAGGTGTCGGGCGAGGTGTTAAGTTGGCATCCTAATTTTGTAGCCGGCGGCATAGTTGCTCGCGGTGAAACGTTATTCACTATCGAAAAAGACAACTATGAAGCAGCAGTACTTGTTGCAGAGGCCGAGCTTGCTCGCGCACAAGCGGGTTTAATAGAGGAACAAGCTCAAGCTCAAGTAGCCGAAGACGAAGCCAAGCGCTTTCCAAGTAAAGCGCGCACAGATTTATTTTTACGTAAACCTCAAGTGCTCAGTGCTCAAGCATCTGTTAAGTCGGCGCAAGCAGCATTAAAGCGCGCGCAACGTGATTTGGATAATTGTGATGTTACAGCCCCTTACGACGCATTGGTGATTAGCCGAAATATAGGTGTTGGACAGTTTGTCACTATGGGTTCGCAAGTTGCTGAACTCAATAATATTGAGACCGCTGAAGTGATTATTCCTATCGCAGGGTTCGATAGCGTTTTTTTGCCAGAACGTATTAAAGGTATTACCGCAACGATTATTCAAAAAGGCCTAAACAGCTTCACCCGTGAAGGTGTAATTGACCGCGACCTAGGGATTGTTGATAACGCTACGCGTATGAGTAGTTTAGTAGTGCGTATAGAAGACCCATACGGTCTTAAAAACATACAACCAGCCATTAAGTTTGGCAGCTACGTACAGGTAAATTTTGCAGGTGCAATGCTTAATAATATTTACCGCTTACCGCAAGCTTTAGTTAACAACCAAACTGTGTGGGTAGTAAACGAAAACCAAGAACTAGAGCCACGTAAAGTAACGGTTATTCGTGAAGAGGGGGAGTATTTTTACATTAGCAGTGGTTTAAATGCCGATGATAAACTTGTTATTACTCTACCTGAATACCCGCAAAAAGGAATGCAGGTTAAAATTGCAGGTGGAGCTACAAAACCTGAAAGCTCAGAAACGAGCACTTCAAACACGCAACAGCTGTAGGGTGTAATAGTTATGAGCGAGTCAATACAACAAAAACAAACAGGGCTAATTGCCTACTTTGCTAATAATTCAGTAGCCGCTAATTTAATGATGTTTTTTATCATTATTATGGGGGCTATAAGTTACTTTACGATTCAGCGTCAAATGTTTCCTAATGTAGAGATTAACTACATTAATATTGAGGCTAATTACCCAGGTGCCTCTCCTCAGGAAATAGAAGAAAGTATTCTTATAAAAGTTGAAGAGTCACTTAAAGATATAACCGAAATTAAAAAAGGCGTGTATCGCGCATTTAGAAATGGCGGTACAGCAAGTCTTGAAATAAACACCGATGCAAAACTTACTGATGTGCTTGATAAAGTAAAGTTGCGTGTTGATGGTATTGCGACTTTTCCGGCCGGTATGGAACCGGTCACCATAAGTCAGGTTGAGTTTAGGCAAGACGTAATAGGTATGACGCTCGTTGCTGATTTACCACTTACAGAGCTTAAGCCTATAGCAAACCAAATAGAGGATGAGTTACTACAGTTATCTAACGTGTCGTTAGTGGTAAACGATGTTCCTCTTGATGAAATAGCAATTGAAATAGAGCCTGATACGCTGCGCCAATATAATCTAACCCTTAGTGATGTAATGAATGCGGTACGCCGTTACTCAGCTAACTTTTCGGCGGGGCAGCTAAAAACAGACGCAGGTGTTATTTCTGTTCGCGTCGAGAATCAGTTTTACTCAGGTGAAGAGTTTAGGCAAATTCCGGTAAAAATTGGCGAGTATGGCGCTAAAGTTTTACTGCAAGATATTGCAGTTATTAAAGATCAATTTACCGAAGGTGAGCGCTACTTTAAGTTTAATGGCGAAAACGCGGTGTATTTATCGGTAAAAGCAACGCAAGAGCAAAACATGATTCCCGTTGCGGATTCGGTTAAAGCGTTTATTGATCAAAAAAATAAGCAGCTACCGCCAGGTATTCGATTAGAGCCATTAATGGATATGACCTACTACCTAAATGCTCGCCTTGATATGATGAAAGCTAACCTGTTTCAAGGTGCAATTTTGGTGGCAATTATGTTGTCGTTATTCTTGCGATTTAAACTAGCGCTTTGGGTAATGATTGGCTTACCTGTATGTTTTTTAGGGGCCATGATGATGATGCCGCTATTTGGCATTAGCATTAATATTATTTCGTTATTCGCTTTTATAATGGTGCTCGGCATCGTGGTGGATGATGCCATAGTGATAGGGGAAGCTGCCTACACCGAAGTTGAAAAAAGCGGCGGTGGTGTAGAAAATGTTGTGCGTGGCGCTAACCGAGTCGCGACCCCTGCAACCTTTGGTGTGTTAACAACGATTGCTGTATTTGCACCATTCACAATGTCGAGCGGGCCAGAAAGTGCCTTCTTTTGTGGTATAGCTGTTGTAGTAATGCTGTGTTTAGTATTTAGTTTGATTGAATCAAAGCTGATACTGCCAGCTCACATTGCTCATACGCACTTTTCGCCGATTAAAAAAGGTGGCTGGCGCGATCGCTTCAATACACGCTTTTTTGGTTTCGTAAATGGCCCATACAAACGTTTTATTGCTAAGTGTGTTGATTGGCGCTGGACTGTTTTGTTTGCTTTTATTGCAATGTTTATAATCAGTATTGCACTTATTACGTCTAATAAAGTACGTACAGTTCCAACTCCTAAAGTGCCGCACGACTTTCCACAAATACAAGTAGAAATGAACGACAACGTTTCTGACTTACAAACCATTGCTGCTATTCGTGAAATAGAAGCTATGGTACTTAGAGTCGATGAAGAAACTGAGCGTGAGTTTGGTCAAAAAATTATTCGTGATGTATTGGTATTTAATCAAGGCAGAACCGAGTCGCAATTACTTGCGCCATTGGTTGACGAAGACTCACGTCCATACAATGCATTTGAGCTTTCGCGTCGCTGGCGTGAGGCTATGCCGACTATTGCTGGTATTAAGTCGTTAACTATTCAAGACGATGTTGGTGGCGGCGGTGGTAATGGCGGCGGCGAGTTTGGCTATTTACTGTATGGCTCAGACATAGATACTTTAAATCAAGCGGGTCGTCGTTTTATTCAATTACTTCAACAGCAAAAAGGGTTGTTTGATATTAGCTCAACCATAGATCCTGCGAGCAAAGAAGTGCAAATGAGCCTTAAACCAGTTGCATACGATTTAGGCTTAGATTTGGCAGGTATTGCAAATCAAGTGGGTGCTAGTTTTTATGGTGGCGAAGCACAGCGCGTAATCCGTAACGGCGAAGAAGTACGCGTAATGGTACGTTATCCTAAACTGACTCGAGAGGCATTTTCATCGCTTAAACACACCATTGTTACTACCCCGCAAGGTCGAGAAGTGCTTCTTGGTGATGTAGTAGAGCTAAAAGAAACGCCAGGTATTAGCTATATACGCCGCGAAGGTGGCTACCGTACTGTGTATGTTTATGGCAATATTGATGAAGAGCAAATTGAGCCAGGCGAAGTGGTTAAGCAAGTAAAAGAAAACTTACTGCCACAGCTAATTGAAGAATTCCCAAGTGTTAAATCAGAGCTTGGTGGCGCCATTGAAGAGCAGCAAGCTCAAGCTAATGAGCAAATAATGTTTTTTATTGGCGGAATGATTTTAGTATACATACTGCTAGCTGTTCCGCTTAAAAGCTATTCACAACCGCTTATTGTAATGTCGGTTATTCCGTTTAGCTTAACTGGCGCTATTTGGGGTCATTACTGGTTTGATTTAGATATGAGCTTAATGTCGGGCTTTGGCTTAATTGCTGCTGCAGGCGTTGTTATAAACGACTCCCTAGTAATGACCGATTATGTAAACCAAGTTCGCCGCGAGGGTGTTAGCGTTAAACATGCAGTAATAGAAGCAGGTTGTGCCCGCTTTAGAGCAATCTTATTAACATCAATCACTACCTTTGCTGGTGTATTGCCCATTATGTTTGAAACAAGCCTGCAGGCTAAGTTTGTAATACCTATGGCAGTAGCACTTGGCTTTGCTGTTATGTTTGCAACGTTAATAACGCTTATATTAGTACCGTGTTTATATATTATTTTAGGTGATATTGGTGCCGTATTTAAACGCCCATTTAAAAGCCGAGCTGTGAAAGTCTCGTAGATAAAAAACATAAAAAAGCACTGACCGTTATTAACGCTCAGTGCTTTTTATTATCTATTTATTGTTGTTAAACTGGCTACAACAATAATTAATCTTTAAATTGCTTATGGCAATCTTTACAGCCTTTAGCCCATGCGCCAAAAGCTTTACCAATTACGGCCTTATCGCCTGATTGAGCCGCTACTGCTAGCTCATCTGCGTATTGTTGAAATGCAGTTGCTTTTTTCATAAAAGTATCGTTTTCAGACCAAACAGCAGCAAGTGCAGCTGTGTCGCCTTTATCTGTTCCTTCGTAAAACGCTTCCCATGGCATTTTTGAAAGTGCAGCTGCGTTGTTAGCACGCTTTTTAAATTGCTCTGCGTCAAAAGGTACTTTACCTTTTAGCATTGCGCCCATGTCACCAATTTGTACTGAGATCATTGAAAACGCTGCTTGGCGGTATTCAATCGCGTCACTTGGCTCTTTAAATGCAGAATTTGCCGATACGCTAAATGCACACGTTGCCAGTGCTATTGTTGCTAATACTTTTTTTAATTTCATGTTTGCCCCTTTTAAAGTAATTGTTAATCCTGTTTTATATTAGCTTCTTTAAATGTTCAAGTTAATATATGTGCATAATAATTGTTTCTTTAACTAAGCATACAATGATTACCGTATCGTTACATCAATTGCCTTTATTGTTAATGACTGTAAACACCTCGTTGTTATTTTGATTCCCGTTGTGTAACTTCCCCCCCCATCATAAAAATAACTAACAAAGAGAGTTCATGAAAAGTAATATTTTTAAAATGTCAGCATTGTCTGCTGCAATAGTGGTATCACTTTCTGGTTGTGGAAGTAGTGATGACGATAATAAAAGTAGCGTACCATTAGTTACTGACGTAGCGCCTAAAGCGAGCGATGTAGTTGTTGTAGATTTAAAACAATGGATCCCTGTTACTGCAGAATTTAAAGCCAGCGATAACGATGGCGATGCACTTACATTTAGCTTCACTGAAAATGGTGAAGAAGTGGTTGGAGAAGATGGCGTATTCACATTTAGTCACGGTACTCTAACTGTAGAGGGAACATCATTTACTTATGTTCCAATGACGGATGATAATGCAGTTATTGATTACACTGTAAACGCAAATGGTAAAACGGCTTCTGCACAAATAAACATTTCAGGAGTTGTTGGTGACCCATTAGCAAATCAACAATGGCACCTAAATAATACAGGCCAAAAAGCATACTCATTAAGCGATGAAATGAAGCAGGGCTTAGTTAATTTATATGTAAATCTATTTGGCGATACCGAAGAAGCAGCGCAAGCAGATGTTGATGCTAGTTTTGCTAATGCAGAAGCTACAGGTTTGGTTGCTGGTGAAGATATGAATGTAACAGCCGCTTATGCTCAAGGCGTTACAGGTGCTGGTGTAACTGCTGTTGTTGTTGACTCGGGTATGGAAATTCGCCACGAAGATTTAGTAGATAACGTATTACCAAATCGTTCTCTAAACCTTAACGCTGAAGCACTGGATCGTACAGACCCTACAAGTACATCAAACAGTGGTGACCACGGAACAAGTGTTGCCGGCTTAATTGCAGCAAAAGGTTGGAATGGCAAAGGTGGCCGCGGTGTTGCACCTGATGCAGGCTTAATCGGTATGAACTACCTTGGTGGAGAGAAAGTAGCACAAACTGATTTACTTGCTCATGGCTTCCCTGGTAGTGGTATTAGTACGTCTGAGAATATTTCAGCGTTTAACCGTAGTTACGGTATTACGTTCCCAGCATTCTTTGGCTATTCAGAATTAGATGAAGCAATTGAATCTTACCCTAACCTTAACCTTCGTGATGGTAAAGGTGCGCTAAATATGAAATCTAGCGGTAACTCATTCGTTGATGGCAACAGAGAAGGCTCGTTTTGTACTGATAATGGTGCAAATGACTTAGGTTTAACTTGTTACAATGGCGCATTTGAGCCAAGCCAAGGGCATCCTTATTACTTGAGTGTTGCTGCAGTAAATGCGAACGGTGAGCATACTAGCTATTCTACAGCGGGTGCTAACGTAATGGTGTCGGCTCCAGCAGGTGAATATGGTCGTTTTGCTCCTGCAATGGTAACAACAGATCAAATGACGTGTATTAATGGCTATTCAGGTTTCAATGGTGGCTCTATTACAGCATGGGCTGCAGCTTACGGTGAAGAGTTTGCTGCAAGTCAGTATCCATTTAACTATCCAGGCCATGCAGATAATGCAAGCTGTAACTATACTTCAACGTTTAATGGTACATCATCTGCTGCGCCAAATGCATCGGGTGTAGTATCGTTAATTCTTTCAGCTAATCCTGATTTAACATGGCGTGACGTTCGCCATATCCTTGCATCAACTAGCACTTTAATTGATGGAGATAATGCTGCTGTTAAATTAACAGTTGGTGAAGGCGAGTTTGTTGCTCATGATGGTTGGGTTGAAAACTCTGCCGGTTATAACTTCAACAACTTGTATGGTTTTGGTCGTGCAGATGCTGGAGCTGCGGTTTCTATGGCTAAATCTTACGATGTTGCTTTAGGTGAGCAAGTTATTACTCAGTGGAGTGGTGTTGGTTCAGCAGTTGCTGAAGATGCACTTGCACTTGAAATTCCTGATAACAATGCAACGGGTCTTACACAAGAAATTGAAGTGACTGAAGAGCTTAGCATTGAAGCAATGCAGTTTAAGTTTGATGTAAGCAATGCTGAAATGAGCTTTGGTTTAAGTGATGGTACACAAAGTTCAGCCGGTACAGATTTAGCTATTGAAGTTACATCACCAGCAGGTACACGTAGTGTATTACTATCTTCTAAACAAGCGATGTTATATCCAGCATACAGTACTTCAATTGGGTTCATTAGTGGGTATGTTTTAAAAGATGCAGTAATGCTTTCAAATGCGTTTTATGGTGAGTCGACTAAGGGTACTTGGACAGTTCGTTTACTAGATACAAGTGCAAATAGTTATGCATTTAGTGATGCTCCGGATAATATTTTTGGTGGCGTAATAACGGGTATTACTAACAATAGCTCAGCGAGTATTTTAGAGGGTGTGTCTTTACGCGCATTCGGTCACGCAGGTCAAGAGTAAGGATTATCAAAATGAAAATAAATAAATTAATCGTATTAAGTACTGCTGCGTGTATTTCTTTAAGCACTACGGCAAACACAAGCTTTGATGAAAGGCTTCAATTACCAAAAAAACAAGTGTCTAGTGTTAAGTATACTAAAGCTGACTTTGGTTCTTATAAGGTAGAGAGAAATTTGCGCCTAGTGCCTTCAAGTGTTGCTGCCGATGAGCATGTAGTTATGCAAAAAGGCGATATGGCGGTTGTAAACGCTGCAAGCACATCTGATGTAGTAACTAAAGGAACTTTAGTGCGTAACGTTTTAACCAATAGCTTAAGTTCTTTATCAGGTAATATTACGGTACTTTTAAAAGATGGTATGACTGCTAGCGACATTGCTGCAGTGGCTGGATTAAAAGTGGTGTCTGTATTTCCTGGTACTAAGATTGCCGTTTTAGCAGTGAATGATGGACAAGATATTTTAGTTGCAGCAGAGCAGTTAAATGCTTCAGGTTATGCTAAAGAAGCTAGAATTGAAGTGCTAGAGACGATTTATACTGCACAATAAGTTATTTTATTAAATAAGCTTATTTAATAAAAACCCCGAGTAACATTAGTTGCTCGGGGTTTTTTTATAAAAAATTAATCGTTTATATCAATATCTGCAAATATCATCCCGCGACGCATACTTCTTGTTGCTAAGAATACCTCACCAAGTAACGACATAAATGCACATATAAGTAATGCCATTGCTGCTACAAAGCAACTTGCAATGGTAACGCCTAAGTTTATAGATTGAATATGCGATAAAAATAACAACATAACCACAGCACATACAAGCAATGCGCTTAATACACTTAAACTAAAAGCAATATGTATACATCGAGAACGCTTTAAAAGAGCGCGCAGCTCTGTAGCGAGTGATTTATTAAAGTCCTCGTCAGTACTTACTTTTAATCTGCGTTCTAACTGACGTGCCCTATCGGTAATTCGTGCCAAACGATTAGATAAAACACCTAAAGTAGCGGCAATACCCGTGATCAAGAATACCGGGGCAACAGCTGTTTGAATTACTTTAGCCATAGTTAAAATATTTATTACTTCGTTATTCATTCCTACCCTTAATCAGTTGAGCTTGAAAATGACTTATATATCTACAGAGTACCTGATGTAGGCTTATTAAGAAAAGAGGAATTACGTTGATTTACTTTACATAGCTTCACAAACTAAATCACAACACAGATTATTTTTAGGTATATTTAATTACTTAATAAAAAATAAAAACCAACAAGGACTTTGACTGATGAAACGTACTCCATTCGCACTTGCTGCATTATCGCTAGCTATTTTAAGTGGCTGTAATCAAGCCCCTGAAGAAACCAAAAAAAATAATACACAAGTTAAAACGGTTCAAATAGCCCAAGCTATTGCCCCAGTTGCTAAAAAAGTGCCTCATGAGATGACTATTCATGGTGACACACGTGTAGATAATTACTATTGGTTACGTGATGACGAACGTAAAGCGCCAGAGGTGATTAACTATTTAGAAGCTGAAAATACATACACAGATGCAATGCTTGCACATACTAAAACGCTGCAAAGTGAATTGTTTGAAGAGCTAAAAGGGCGTATCCAAAAAGACGATGATTCAGTCCCAGTTAAAAACGGTGATTATTTTTACTCAACGCAAACACGTGGCGATAACGAGTACACTACTTACTTACGCAGCAGCGATTTTGCAGGTACCGATCAGCAAGTTATTTTAGATGTAAATGAGCTTGCGAAAGGCCATGATTATTATGCAGTAAGTGGCTTAAATGTAAGCCCGAATGGCAATTTAATGGCTTATGGGGAAGATACTGTTAGCCGTCGTATTTATAGTATAAAAATAAAAGATTTAACAACCGGTAAATTACTCGAAGATACACTTGAGGGCACCAACGGCGGTATAGTTTGGGCAAACGATAATAAAACTGTTTATTACATTAAAAAAGATTTACAAACTTTATTAGGTTATCAAGTTTATCGTCATACATTAGGTACACCACAAGCTGATGATGAGCTAATTTACGAAGAAACTGATACCAGTTACTACATGGGTATGAGTAAAAGCAAAGATGAGTCAGAAATTTATATTTGGCACAGCAGCACAGCAGCATCAGGCGTATCGGTACTAAGTGCTGATGATGCTAAGGCAATGCCTAAACGCTTAATTGAGCGTGAAGCAGGGCTTGAATATGAAATATCTAAACTAGGGAATACTTACTACATTGTAACTAACTTAGATGCTGTAAATTTTCAGCTGATGAAAGTGGATATTGATAAAGCAGGTGACAAAGCAAATTGGCAAAGTGTGATCCCAGCGCGCGATGATATTAAGCTCGAAGGCATTGATTTATTTAATGACTACTTAGTTTACCAAGAGCGTGAAATGGGCCAATCAAAGTTGATTGCGCGTGATTTAAAAACAGGTAAAGAGTTACCACTGAGCTTTAACGATAGCGCTTATACAATTGGTACTTATGGTAATAACGATATAGATAGCAGCACGTTACGTGTTTACTACACAAGCATGACCACTCCGGGCTCATCATACGATGTAGATTTAGCGACTGGCGATAAAAAACTACTTAAACAGCAAGCTGTATTAGGTGATTTTGATGCTGATAATTACGCCTCAGAGCGTATTTTTGTAACAGCACGTGATGGCATAAAAGTACCAGTAAGCTTAGTTTACCGTAAAGATGCGTTTAAAAAAGATGGTACTAACCCGCTACTGCAATATGGGTACGGCTCTTATGGCGCAACCATGGACCCTACTTTTTCAAGCACGCGTTTGAGTTTACTTGACCGTGGCTTTGTATTCGCAATTGCCCATGTACGTGGCTCGCAAATGCTAGGTCGTCCTTGGTACGAAGACGGCAAGCTACTCACTAAAAAGAATACGTTTAATGACTTTGTTGATGTAACTAAAGCATTGGTTTCTCAAAAGTATGGCGCAAAAGATGAAATATTTGCGTTAGGTGGCAGTGCTGGTGGCTTATTAATGGGCGCAGTAGCAAACCAAGCGCCTGAACTTTATAAAGGCATGGTTGCAGCGGTACCGTTTGTAGATGTAGTAACCACGATGCTTGATGCGAGTATTCCGCTTACAACAAATGAATACGGCGAGTGGGGTAATCCGAACGAAAAAGCGTACTACGATTACATGCTGTCTTACTCGCCATACGACCAAGTATCTAAGCAAGCATATCCTAATATGCTAGTGACGACTGGCTTGCACGATTCACAAGTTCAATACTTTGAGCCTGCAAAATGGGTTGCTAAGCTGCGTGACTATAAAACTGATGACAATAAGTTATTGTTTAAAATAGATATGGAAGCAGGGCACGGTGGTGCATCGGGTCGCTTTAAACGCTTAGAAGATACCGCGCTAAACTATGCATTTATGCTTGATTTAGCGGGTATTAAAAAGTAATTAATATTTAAATAGATTTAACTCAATAAGGTGCTTTTTAAGAAAGCACCTTTTTTTGTGGCAAGTTAAAGCTAAACATAGTGCCTTTACCAATTTCACTTTGTACGTAAATTTCGCTATCCATCAGTTTTAATAACCCTCTGCAAATAGCCAATCCTAAACCACCTTGCTGGCGCCCTTCTTTATTAGAATTACTTGCTTGGTAGTGCGGATCAAAAATAGCATTCAGCTCATCTTCTTTTATACCTACGCCTGTGTCTGATACATGCACAAATAGTTGATTATCGTCACTGCGTTTTACATGTACTGCGATGCTGCCGCCGCGAGGGGTATGCCTAATTGCATTATCAATTAAGTTACTTAACACGCGCTCTAATTTAGCTATATCGGCAACCACAGGAAAATCACAAATCGCAGGTTCTACCGACAAACTAATGCCTTTTTTGTCAACGGCTAAACTAAATTTTGCCATGCAATCGTAAATGAGTTCACCTAAATTAAAGGTTTCTTTATTTATACTTATTTCGCCATTTTCTAAGTGAGCAAGTTCAAATATTTGCTCTATGAGTAGCTTTAATTGCCCACAATTATTAAGCGATACCTGTAAGTATTCTTGTTGTTCTTTTTGACTTAATTGCTCACCTGACTGATTTAAAACTTCTAAAAACCCCTGCAGTGAAGCAAGTGGGGTGCGTAGGTCGTGCGATAAGTGAGTCAGTAACTCTTTGCGTTGCTTATCGCCTTGCTCAAGTGCTTTAAACTGCTCGTTAATACGGGTAAGCATGGCTTGAATACTTCGCCCTAAACTATGAACTTCGTTACTTTTTTGTGTTGAGTAATTACTTAGCTTGGTGTCGGTAAGGCTGTAGTTAGCGGCTTCAATATTACTAACATCGCGGGCTAAGCGCTGAATTGGGTTGGTAAAAAAGCGTAGCAAAATTAGCATCGCAATAAATAAAAATGCGAGTGCAGAGCCAAGCCATAAAGCGGCCAGCCATAACTTATCATTATTTTTTACAGTGCTTAGTGAGGTATCGTAAGCCTCACCACCAATAATTACATATAAATAGCCTTGTAGCTTATCTTGATTAAATACTGGCGCGGCTGAAAATATTTTTTGTTGCTCTTTATTACGAGGATTATCACCATAAATAGGTGCAGCGCTTGGGTCGTTAATCAGCCTTTTTAAAGGCGTTAAACTAATATGCGTGCGTTTAACTTTACCCGGCTTTGCTGAGTAAGTAAGAATTTTTCCGGTTTCGTCTACAAAATAAAATTCAAACGCCGGACCTAATAACATTAAGGTATGAAAGAGGTTTTCAAGCGCTTTATAGTCGTACACCCCTTCTTTTATTAGTGGATTATCTTGTACTAAGTGCTCGGCAAGCGCCAAATGTAAATTTTGCTCAGCATGATGTTTTGAGGTGAGTTCTAATTGCTTGCTCCAGCCGTAAACTAGGGCGCAAATAAAGCAAAAAATCACGACTAGCGATATAGCTAATTTTTGATACAAAGATAATTTCATAATAGGTGTCTTAATTGAGTTGGCTAGGGTTTAGTTTGTAACCAACACCCCAAACTGTTTCGATGATAGGCGCTTGTTGGTGTTCTTCTAGCTTGGCACGTAAGCGGTTTATATGTGAATTAACCGTGTGCTCGTAACCACTGTGTTGGTAACCCCATACCTTATCGAGTAACTGCTGGCGGCTAAAAACATGATTAGGATGGCGTGCAAAGTAAACGAGTAAATCAAATTCGGTGGCGGTAAGGTTAAGGGCTTGTTTACCTAAATACACTTGGTGCGAACTAAATTCTATGTTGAGTGAGCCTACATTTAGTGTTTGTTCGCTATCAACGGGAGAGTTGTCGTTGTTTTGGCCAGCGAGTAGTTGTGCTCTGTGGCGTAATTGGGTTTTTACTCTGGCTTGTAATTCGCGTGCAAAAAAGGGTTTACAAATATAATCATCGGCGCCCATTTCAAGGCCAATAACTCTGTCCATATCGCTACTCAGCGCGGTGAGTAAAATAACGGAGGTAGTAGGGTAATGCTCTTTTATTTTTCGGCATAAGCTCAAACCATCCATTTGGGGTAAGTTTATATCGAGTAAAATAAGTCCGTAGGGATGCTTAGCTATTTTTTTTAAGGCTAGTTCTGCGCTCACAACATGATCAACATGTAAGTTAAGCGACGTTAGCTGCGTGGTAATTAACTTACCTATTTCTCTGTCATCTTCTACTACTAATATTTTTTCGTGACGCATGTATTACCTCGTAAAAAGGGGGGCATCCGTGCTCCCTTACTTCCCCATTACAAGCTGGAACGTTACTGCGTGCGCGTAATTACTATTTTCGATACTGGGTTATCAAACTTATGTTCAACACCAAGTGCTGATGTAGATAATCCATCTTGATTTGAAACAATGCCTGGATGCATCGTTATTATATCGGCTGTATCGTCACGTATTTCGTTAAACCCTTCACCGCTAGCGGCAGGACCTGGCACAGTTTCAGCTGTTTCTGTATTTGCTTCCGTACCCGCATCATAAGCAGTCGTAGTGCGTGATAACGAACCGCCAACTTCTAATGTTGATACATCTAAAGAACTAAGACCGGTAAAAGCATCATTTGTATTCCCAAGCATGGCAGCAAATGACAAATTAAGCGTTTCTTGCTCTTCAACAGTAATGATCACTGTGGTGGTTTCACCAGGGCCAATAGCGCCTTCAGCTGAAACTGCAGCAAGTGCACTTTCGTAGCTGAGGTATTCTTCATTTGCACCGCTTTCTGCAAGCATTTCTAAGCCCACAGAAGCTGTTGTACCGAAGGTCCAAGGTGCTTCATCTTCAAAAGCAATGACAGAGAGTGGTGACAAAGGCTGTCCTGCAGTTAAGTTACTAAAAGTAATAGTAAACTCACTGATCACAGGTTCTACAACAATTGGCTCAACAACGACCGGCTCTTCAACAACTGGGTCGTTATCATTATCGCTACACGCTGCAAGTGTGGTTGCAAGTGCAAGCACTAGTAGACTTTTTTTAAGGTTGTTAGCAGATGACATAATCATGCTCCTACTTAACTGTAACGGTTAATTGCGCTACTGGGTTTAACCATCTGTGTACTGTATTACTTAAATCGCTATTACCCGCTTCTAAATCGTCATCACCTAAGCTACCTGGGTGAATATGAATGTTAGTATTTGTATCACCACTTAATATACCTGTACCGCCAGTGCCAGCGTCGCCACCTGGAGCCGCAGGAATACCCGGAGTACCTGGTGCGCCAGAGCCTTCAACTACAAGCTCATTGTTTTGTTCTGTGCCTGCATCGTAAGCATTTAAATTAATTGTGTAAGTACCCGCTTCTGTTGGGATTTTCCAGCTGTTTAAGCCTACAAAGCCATCATTAGTTGGTAGCATCATTGCAGTTAAAGATAGGTACTCGTTACCGTCGGTAGTGGTAAGTGTTGCCGTTGTAGATGCGGCTGGTGCAAGTAAACCTTCAGCTGGATTTGCAGCCATATCACTGCCCGCTGCAGTTGCTTGTGCAACTAGCTCTGCAATATTGCCGCCTTCAGCCATTGTTTGTAGTGCTGTAGATGCCTCTGTTGCTACTTCAAACAGTGTGTCTTCGCTGTTGTGTGCTGTAATTAACAGTGGAGTAAAGTGAATACCTTTGGTTAGGTTAGTTACTTTTAGGTCTAATTCTGCGGCCATAGTCGATTGGCTAGCTGCCGCTAAAAGAATTGCGATTGTTAATGTAGAAGTTTTCATTATTATTTCCTGTAAGTGATGATTCGAGTTAAGTATTGAATAATCGTCTCCAGAAACTCTCACAAACTTATCACTTTTTTATCACAAGATTTCACGCTGTGATTTTTAAACATAAATACGTTGGTTGATTTGTAGACATTTGTTTAGTTAAGAGGCAACATACATAAAACAAAAAGGAGAGTGTTATGGAAGAAAATCAACAGGTTGAACCAGTTAATAAAGATGACCGTACGTGGGCTATGTTATGCCATTTAAGTGCGCTTGCTGGGTTTGTTGTGCCGTTTGGCTCAATAATTGGGCCATTAATTGTGTGGTTAATTAAAAGAGATGAAATGCCAGTTGTTGACGTGCACGGTAAAAAGGCGCTTAACTTTCAAATAACGATGGCAATTGCATATGTAGTTTGTTTTGTACTGATGTTTGTAGCTGTCGGCTTAATATTACTACCTATAGTGGCAATTTTTGGGTTTGTAATGGTTGTAATGGCAAGTATTAAAGCTAATGAAGGTAAAGAGTTTAATTACCCGTTTAGTTTAAATTTGATAAAATAAACACACAGTTTATTTTTATACCAATTGCATTAAATTAGTGATCTATTATAGCGATAAGAAAATAGCTCAATAACAAGGCTAAAATTATGATACATAGTTGTTCTATATAAATAATTTTTAACGTAGTTAGTGAGTTATTTGATACGCTAGAATGCTCATGTTTTTAATAAAATTGGTATTATAAACCCAGCTATAGGCTGGGTTTTTACGTTTAGCCATAAGGGCATTATGCTTTATCTCACGTTATTTATTAGCGCATTTATATCTGCGACATTACTGCCTAGCTCTTCTGAGGTGATAATGGTGGGAATGATTACTCAAGGTAAAGTTAATTTATGGCTTATGTGGTGCGTAGCAACAGTTGGAAATGTGTTAGGGAGCTGTGTTAATTATTGGTTAGGCACGCAGGTACTGCGTTTTAAAGATAAAAAATGGTTTCCTGTATCGCAAAAAGGGCTTGATAGCGCACAAAAGCAATTTAATAAATACGGTGTGTATAGTTTGTTGTTTGCTTGGCTGCCAGTAGTAGGCGATCCGCTAACTGTAATTGGGGGGATATTTAAAGTACGCTTTAGTATGTTTTTATTACTAGTAACACTAGGCAAAGGCGCTCGCTATTTAGCGGTTATCGCCCTTGCCGTAGGATTCGAAAAGCTTTTTTAAATAAGTTTTTAAGTGCTTATTTAGCCCAATCAAGCGTTAACGACACTGAGTCTGCAAAACGCAGTGCATGTGGTTTATCAACACGTGCTTTAGCGTAATGAACGCTTGGGTGTGCGTGACAAACGGCAAGAATTTCAGCAACTAATTTTTCGAGCAGTAAAAAGTGCCCTTGCTCTACTAAGCTAATAACTTCTTTGGTGATCACTTTATAATTAAGTGCTTGGTCAACTTCATCCGTTTTACACGCGTCATCAGCAGGGTAGTGAATCTCTAGATTGATCACTACATCTTGCTTTTTTTCACGCTCATCGGGGTTAAAGCCAATAAACGTACGCAGGCGTAAATTAGTAACGTTAATGATTGCATTAGCCATAGGGTTAACCTTTTATAAGCTGCAAAAATTCGTTACGTGTTTTAGGATCGCTTCTAAAGTTACCTAACATTACTGATGTACGCATGCTTGAATTTTGCTTTTCTACACCACGCATCATCATACACATGTGTTTTGCCTCAACAATAACGCCTACGCCCTTAGCGCCAGTAACTTCTTCAACTGCTTTAGCGATTTGATGCGTTAACTGTTCTTGAATTTGAAAACGGCGTGAAAACATATCAACAATACGGGCAAATTTAGACAAGCCTAATACTTTACCGTTTGGTATATAAGCAATATGGCAACGGCCAATAAAAGGCAGTAAATGATGCTCACACATAGAGTAGAGCTCTATGTCTTGTACTAACACCATGTCGTCAGCGTCAGATGTAAATACCGCTTTATTAGTTATTTCATCAAGCGTTTGACGATACCCTTGCGTTAAATATTCCATTGCTTTTGCAGCACGTTTTGGCGTATCAAGTAAGCCTTCGCGGTTAGCATCTTCGCCTACAGCGGTGATGATTTTTTCATAACTTTCTTTTAATTCATTGTGCATAAATATCTCAGTTTATTTATATTTACTTTAAATGACGACCGCCATCAATAGGCAAAGAGCGCCCTGTGATGTAGTGGCTTTGTAATAGTAAATCAATGCTATTGATAATTTCTTGGCATCCGGGTTCAATGCCCATTAATGATTTTTTAAGGGTCTTAGCTCGATATTGCTCATCGTCATGTTCATTAAAAATAATGAGCGATGGAGCAACCGAGTTCACTTTTATATTTGGCGCATATTTAGCGCTAAACGATTTGGTTAGGTTGTCGAGTGCTGCTTTACTTGCTGCATAAGCTAAGTGTTTAGGACTGCCTGTTTCAACTACATAATCAGTAAGATGTATTATATCGGCAGGTACTTTTTCATTTTGCTGATAGTTTAAAAGCAGCTCTGCGCACATTAAATTAATTAAATACGGTGTTTTGGCATGTATACGCATCATATTATCAAACAGTGCTGCAAAGTCAGGGTTGTTAGCTTCGCAGTCCCAGCTTGATGCGTTATGAACAACAGCGCGCAGCGATGTTGTATGCTCTTTAAGCGTATTTATAAATGCACTAATACCTTCATCGGTACTAAAATCGGCATAAATACATACAGCGCCTTGTTGCTCTAATTTATCAACAGCGGCGTGACGAGTACGATACGTGATAATAATACTCTGCCCTTGGGCTATATAATGCTGAGCGAGTGCTAAACCAATACGTTGGCCTGCGCCGGTAATTAAAATGGGCGATGTCATATAAGGCAGTGTTCTCTTTGGCGGGTAGTTATACCAATATAATTAAAAATATCATCGCTCTATCGCTATTTCATAGGGCTATAATAGCTCACTAATTTAATGCAATTGGTATTATAAAATTCAAAGCGTTAATTTATTAAAATATACGCAGCTTCTTAATCTGTCGATCAAAAAAGCAATTAATCCTCAAAGGCATTAATTGCTTTATTTTAGCTACTAAACCTTAATCGTAAATTGTCGGAATTGGTTGACGCTTATGTTGTGTACGCGTGTAAATGCTTACAAGCTTTTGTTCAACATCATTAGACACAGGTTTACCTTCTAAAAAGTCATCAATTTGCTCATAGCTCAAACCAAGTGCTTCTTCGTCTGTTAAACCTGGGCGGTCACTTTCTAAATCAGCTGTAGGTGCTTTATCTACCAATAAAGCTGGCGCACCTAGTGCAGTAGCAAGTGCACGAACTTGGCGTTTTGATAAACCAAACAGAGGGGCTAAATCGCAAGCGCCGTCACCAAATTTAGTATAAAAACCAGTAATGTTTTCAGCACTATGATCGGTACCCACTACTAAGCCTTGGCAAAAACCTGCAATTTCGTACTGAGCAACCATACGTTGACGCGCTTTAACATTACCTTTAATAAAATCTATTTGAGCTTGCTCAGGCAGTGCTTCACCACAGCCAACTACGGCAGCTATCGCTTGCTCATGCAATGCATCAGCCGCAGGTTGTACGTTTACGGTCATACGTTTACTTGGCTGAATAAAATCAACCGCCATTTGTGCTTCATCTTCGTCAGCTTGTACACCATAAGGTAGGCGCACTGCAATAAACTGATACTTGTCAGTATCGTGTTCTTTATTTAGCTCGTTTACAGCAAGTTGACATAAGCGGCCGCAGGTTGATGAGTCAACACCACCGCTAATGCCCAGTACTAACGAGCGTGAATGAGCTGCTACCAAACGTGTTTTAATAAAATTAACTCGGCGAGTTATCTCAGCATTTACATCAATCGTTGGCTGAACCTTCATTTCAGCCATAATTTCGGCGCGCATTGCCAGCTCCTTATAAAATTTAATATGTGATACGCAATAAACTTATTATGTGATTTAGTCTTAGTTAATTAAAGTTTTAAATGAGCTTTTATTTGGCGAAGCTCTGCTTTTAATTTTTCTACTTCTTCAAGTAAATCGCTTAATTCTTTGTCTTTAATTACTTCGCTTGGTAGAGCAACAAAGGCATCGGCGGGATTATTTTGTTGTTCGCCAAATAAATGAATATATCGGCTGTCACGCTTACCAGCTTCACGCTCTAGCTTTGTGACGTACTCGCTTTCAATCAGTTTATTGAGCGCTGCCTCTACTTCATTTACGTTATTAAAATCAGCAAGCCTAGCACTGCGGGTTCTTAATTCACCAGGGGTTTGAGCACCACGCAAAAGTAATAAACAAACAATGGCACGCTGCTGAGCAGAAAATTGCAGATTACTAAATTCAGTGTTGCAAAAGCGGTGATCGTATTTATTTACGCGACCCGAAAGACCTTCATCTATTGTGACCAAACGCATTTCTATTAGTTCATCAAGTGCGTTTTGCACGTCTTCATCTGTAAGACTTAACACAGGATCGCGATTAGACTTTTGGTTACATGCGTTCACGAGAGCGTTTAACGATAGAGGATAATGCTCTGGCGTTGTGCTTTGTTTTTCTAATAGGCAACCAAGAATACGTTGTTGATTTGTTGATAACTGCATAAATAATCTCAAATTAGTAAGCGTATTTTATTAGCTTACACCTTTATTGAATGCCAAGCCATTGTTGAAGCTTTGGTTGTAATGCAGCTAAATCGAGAGGCTTACTTAAATAGTCGTTCATGCCTGCGGCTAGGCATTTTTCTTTATCGCCCTGCATGGCATTGGCTGTTAGCGCAATAATAGTAATATTTTCATTATCTTTACCTGCATCACCTTCTCTAATGGCTTTAGTGGCTTGGTAGCCATCCATTTCGGGCATTTGGCAATCCATTAAAACTAGCTTATATGGTTTACCTTGTTTTGCATTAAGCTTTACAATTGCCTCAAGCCCATTTTCGGCAATATCAAAAGTAACACCCGCCTGCTTTAATAGCGCAGAGGCAACCACTTGGTTTATTTTATTGTCTTCAACAAGCAATAGTTGTGGTTCTGATGAATCGAGTACTGGCGCTTTAGTTAGCTTGTTTTGCAGTTGTGCTTGTTGCTGCTGTTGTTCAATGTATTTATCGTTTGTGAGTGAGTCAAACAAATCAGACGGTGTGAGAGGTTTGAAAATCATACAGTCGACCTCCATACCTACTTTAGACTCCTCTGGTGAATAACTCATTGGCGCCATAATAACTAACTTACAACTATGCATATTTATAAAGTTTTTGAGCGCGGTGATATGCGTTTGTGGGGCTTTTTCAAAAAAGTAGTAATCAACTAAAATAGCACCAGGGTGGGTGGTTACATTACTTAAGTAATCATCAACCTCAAGATAGTTATGTATACAATTAACTTTTGCACCCCAAACAGTGAGCTGCTTATTAGCGGTGTTAGCATTTAACGAGCACTCATCAATAATTAAAATATGTTTGTTTTTAATTAAATGACTCGGTAAATCTTGTTCTTTACTTAAGCGCGGTTGTATTTGTACTGTGAAAGAAAATGTACTTCCTTCACCTTGCATACTGTTTACACTCACTTCACCGTTCATCAGTTCGCACAATTGTTTTACTATGGCAAGGCCAAGCCCTGTGCCCCCAAATTGGCGTGTTGTTGAAGCATCGGCTTGTGTGAATGAGTCAAATAACGACGCTTGTTTTTTAGGGTCAATACCAATACCAGTATCAATAATCGAACACTGTAGGAACGAGCCATCCGTTGTTTCATCTATTCTGGCAGTAATGACTACTTCGCCATCAATAGTAAATTTAACCGCGTTGCCAATTAAGTTATTTAAAATTTGGCGCAAGCGGTTAGGATCACTAATTATCTCGCTAACAGTTATTTGAGTAGCATCTAGAATAAGTTTTGTATTGTTTTGTTCTACCTTTAAAGCAAAGGATTCCACCACTTCGCCTAATAACCGAGGTAAATTAAATTGCACGTTTTCTATATCGAGCTTACCGGCTTCAATTTTAGAAAAGTCTAATATGTCATTAATTATATTAAGCAAAGATTGAGCTGATGATTGAGCAAGTTCAATATGATGTTTTTGCTGTAGGTCCAATTGAGTTTGCTTAATTATGTTAAGCATACCTAAAACACCGTTCATTGGGGTGCGAATTTCGTGGCTCATACTCGCTAAAAATTCACTTTTAGCTTCAACAGCTTGTTCGGCGGTTTCTTTGGCAGAAACTAGTTTTTGTTCGGTTTCAATTCGCTGTTGGCTTGAGTGCAAGCTGCCTATTAACGCAGCAACGGCAATTAAAAAGCTTTCTTCGTTTTTAGACCAGTAGCGTTTTGATTGGCATTGCTCTGCGCAAACGACTCCTATAGCGCCACTTCCTGCAGGGATTATTACGCACAGCATGGATTTAATCTCGAGAGTCATTAAATACTGTTCTTTAATTGGCTCGAGTATTGGGTGTTCTTGGGCGTCAGGCACATTAAATACAGGCTGGTGATCTATTGCATTAAAAAAGCCGGGAAGATTTTTTCTTAGCCAAATAGAGTCAATTTTATCACTAGACGAATGTTTACTATGTATGGCAAAAGGGCTTAGTTGGGATTTGTCTTCATTAAAAAACCAAATACTAGCACGTTTAATATCAAATGCTTGGCAGATTGCTTTAGTAATAATATCTTTTGATTGGCTCAGTTGCCCAGTTAATATTAATTTATTAACGGTAAGGGAAGCTAAAATTTCGTTGTGTAATGCTGTTTTATTATTTTCTAATTCAATCTTTTTACGGGTATCAATATTCTGTAATGAGCCAAAAATACGTGTGCATCGTCCATTTTTTCGTTCTGCTTCACCATGAACGAGTACCCAAACAGATTCACCTTCTTCATCCATTACTTCTAATTCAACTTCGTAGCTTTCACCATATTTTATAGCTCGTTCAATTAAAGGTTTAATTGTTTCTCTGCTAGTGCCTTTTTTAAAGTAATTTAAATCTTTAGGCCATTCTGGTTGGCTATTTAATGGGTATTTAAATAGTTTTTTGGTCATATCGGACCAATACACTTGTTTCGTTTCTAAATTAAATGACCATGCGCCTATTTGGGCTAGATCACTCATTGCCTCAAGCATTTTTTCGTTTTGTTGCTGACGATTAAGCATTTTCAAAAAGAATAAAAAGGCCCAAATTAATAACCCGCAAATAATTATAATTGATAGCCTAAGTGGCCATACAGCTGAATTTGGTGGGCTCCAACCTATTTTAGGTGCTACGTAAAGTTGCCAATTGCCACCTTGAAAGCTTAACGTAAACTCAAGGGGGTCTTGCTCTATTATGTTTTGATTACCGTAAAAAAACTCCCCTTTGCTGCCAAGTCCATGCCTGCCTTGTAAAGCGACGTTGTATTCTTTTTCTAGCTCATAAATACCTGAATTTTCATAGACTTTGTCAATGTTGAGAACAACTGAAAGTAATCCCCAAAAGCGATTATCTGGCGGTATGTAAACAGGAACGCGGGCTATAAGTGCTATGTCACCTTGGATTAATTTTAATGGGCCAGCCATTACAATGGTATTTGTATCGCGAGCTCTAATAGCATCAGCGCGTTGGTTTTTTTCTTCTAAAAAGTTTAAACCGAGTGCTTTTTCATTACCTTTTAAGGGGTAAGTCATACGAATTACCATATCGGGAGCGCCACCAATATTGCGAAGCTCATTTGAGGTTTTAAATAGTGGTTGGGCAATTTGTTCAAATTGTGTTTGCTGTAAATCAGGCTGCGCCGCTACGGCAACACCTAAACCTCGAACTAGTTGGATATTAGAAACTAAAATAGATTCTAATTGAGCTCGATATGTACTTACTTCAGAAAGAATTTGTAGGCGATGAGCATCTTTAACACGATTGTAGTTAATACGATCAAGAACGATACCAACTAGTACAGTTAGCGTAAGCGATAACCAAAAGGTCAACTTAAAGTTATGAACGTTCGTTTTTTTATTGTTAGTAGATGGTGGCATTAGCTACATCGTGGCGTTAATTTAGGCAAATTAACTATAGCTAATTTATTACACAAATGAAAACGGCGCATTAACAAATGCGCCGTTTATTTTTTATAATTAGTAGTTTAGCGAGTTACGAGTCGCTAACTTCACGCGCCCAGTGATTTTGCTTTGCTACATGTAGCTTGCGGTAACCATCAAGTAGCGCCGCATGCTTTTTAAAGCCTTCAAGCGATAAACCAGGGAAAGTTAAACCGTTAAACTGCTTTTTACCTTCGGCAATTTCTATAGCCAGCGCTACATTATTAGCACCAAACATTAAGCCTAGTGCATCTTGGTAATCTGCGTATTCGCGCTCGTCAACGTATTTAATTTCAAGAACTGCTTTTAAACAGCGGAAGTGGCGCATTGCCTCTTCATTTACTTGGCCAGTATGAAGTATCCAATCAACCCAATCAATGGCTTCTTCGCTGCCTGCAGCTAAACATAGGTGCGCTTTAAGCTCACCTATGCGCAGTGTGTGCCATGGTGTGTCGGCATCGGTTGCAAGGCCAATAAATTCTGCGGCGCGGATAATATCGCTGTGGCCTGCTTCTTCAAGGCTGTCGTAAATTTCCATCCATTGCTCTGCATCGTACTGATCAAGCGATAGGAATGTTTCGCGGAATTTAGCGCCTTCGTTGTTGTTACGCCAAATAAGCTCATCAACAGGGTAAATGTCAGACATGCCAGGTACTAAAATACGACACGCGTATACGTTTAGGTGCGTGTAATCCATGATGTAGATATCATGATCCATGCTATGAATTAGGTCAGTACAGAAGTTATATTCTTCTTCAGTTGTTCCGCTAAAGTCCCAGTGTACAAATTCAAAATCAGGTTTTGCACGGAAAAAATCATGCGAAATCAAACCGCTTGAATCAATAAAGTGCAGTTCAATGTTCTCTGGTGTTGCTACTTCATCGTTATCAAATGTTGCAGGTTGGAATACATCTAGCTGATCAAGACGACGACCTTGTAGTAACTCAGTCACGGTACGTTCAAGCGCAACTTCAAATGAAGGGTGAGCACCAAAAGAAGCAAATACAGAACCATCAGTTGGGTTAATAAGCGTTACGCTCATTACAGGGTATTTGCCCCCAAGTGATGCATCGGCAATACGTAAATGAAAGCCATGGCTGCGAAGTTCTTCACACGCTTCGTGAATTTTAGGGTATTGCTTAACAACATCTTCAGGCACGATTGGTAAACAAATACCTTCGGCGATGATGCGGTTTTTAATAGCACGTTCAAATACTTCTGATAAACCTTGTACGCGAGCTTCAAACTTGGTGTTACCTGCGCTCATACCGTTAGATACAAAAATATTACCGATAACGTTTACCGGAATGTATACGTCTTGGTTATCGCGTTGGCGTGTGTATGGCAGGGTACAAATACCACGATCGATATTGCCTGAGTTAAAATCAAAAAGGTGTGATGCGTTTAGTTCGCGCTCTGGGTCAAAGTAATCCCATAAGCTTTCATCCATAATGCCCTCTGGCACTTCATCGCCTTCAACTTTAAACCATTTTTCGCTTGGGTAATGAGTAAACTCGCCATTAGCAAATTCTTCACCTAGATAAAAGTCTGCAAAAAAGTAGTTACAGCTTAAACGTTCAAAGTATTCACCTAGTGCTGAAGCAATAGATGCTTTGTCGGTTGCGCCTTTACCATTGGTAAACATAACACCGCAGTCGCTGTCTTTTATATGAACCGAATAACAGTTAGCTACAGGGTTAAGCCAAAGCGCTTCTTCAACATTAATGTTTAGGGCTTTAAGCTTGTTTTGCATGGTAGAGATTGACGATTCTAGGTCGCGGTCTTTACCTTTGATAAATGTTTTTTCAGTCATATTGATCTCAACTAGTTCTGCACGATGTGTGGAGCTGACATTATCGTGGATTTTGATGTTTATTTCACCCTTTGCGAGCAAGAACATTATTATTTAATAAAACTGTGGTTATTATATGTGCTTAACGCTTGGTCAAAACGTGCAAAGGAAACGGTGATGTTTAAAGTAATCAAACGCTTGTTGTTATTAATTGTGATATTAGGGCTGGCAAGTACCGCTGTTGTTTATGGGGTACTTAGTTTAAGTTTGCCCGCTCTTGATGGAAACGGACGCAGTAACGCGGTAGTAGAGCCTGTAAAAATTTCGCGCGATGCACTAGGGCAAGCAGTAATAAACGCCAATAGCCGAAACGACGCTGCCTATGGTTTAGGTTATGCGCATGGGCAAGACCGATTTTTTCAAATGGATTTACTCAGGCGTAATGCCGCAGGTGAGTTAAGTGAATTATTTGGTGAAGTTGCGCTGGGGCTCGATAAAAAAATGCGTTTTCATCAATTACGTAAACGCAGCCAAATTATTTTACAAACCCTGCCAGAGGCAGATAAGCAATTACTTAAAAGTTACGCTCAAGGTGTAAACGAAGGTTTAGCGCAAGTGGGGTATTCAAGCTTTGAATATTTACTAACAGGTGCAGCGCAAAAGCCATGGCAAAGTGAAGACAGCCTACTTGTGATATTTAGCATGTACCTTGATTTACAAAGCGCCACATTTGAGCGCGACCAAGCACTTATTCAAATTGAGCAAGCGTACACAAAGCAAATGGTTGATTTTTTAACGCAACCGAGTAAGTACCAAGCCGCGCTTGATGGCAGCAAATTAGCGCCTTATAGCGACGGCATACCTACCTTTCCAACTCAAACAAAGCATATAGTTAAAAGTATTGAAGCCAACCAAGAGCGCGGCAGTAATAACTGGGCTGTTACAGGGGCGCTTACTAAAACAGAGGCTGGTATGGTGTCGGATGATATGCATTTATCGATGGCAGTACCTGTAATTTGGTACAGGGCACAATTAAATTACATGCACAGTGGTGAGCAGACTCAGGTAACCGGTGTATCGCTGCCCGGCGCACCTGCCATTGTTGTTGGCACTAACAACAATGTTGCATGGGGATTTACTAACGGTTATTTAGATACAGCCGATTGGATTGCATTAAACGATGATAGTAAAACATGGCAAGTAGATGAATCGATTGCATTACCCGATGGGGAGGTTGAAAACTATTCATTAATACTCAGTGAATACGGACCTGTAAAATATATTAACGAAAAACCTTATGCGTTGAGCTGGGCAGCCCATCAGCCTTATGCCGTTAATATGCAGTTATTAAAATTAGAGCAAGCCAAAACGGTAGATGATGCACTTGCTGTAGCAAGCGATGTGGGCATTCCGGTGCAAAATCTTATGGTGGTAGACAGCCTTGGTAGCGCAGCGTGGAAAAACATGGGCGGTATACCGGCTCGTAAAGCGCCAAGTGAGCTTGGCGTAAATGCCGATGACTACTCAGCGCTTTGGCAGCAAAATGAATTACAACGCCCTTTTATTAAAAACCCGCAAAGCGGTCGATTATGGACTGGTAATTCTCGCGTGGTATCGGCTGAGGATGACGCGCGTTTTGGTAATGGTGGTTATGCACTCGGCGCACGTTCGAGTCAAATTCGCGATAGATTATTTGAAAAACAAACATTTGCTGAGAGCGACTTTTACGCATTACAACTTGATAACCAAGCTCGCTTTTTAATGCCTTGGCATGCTCTGCTATTAAAGCAATTAAAAGCCGACACAACTAAAAATCAGCAATATATAACAGCGCTTGAAAACTGGCAGCAATGTGCGTGTTCAACCTCCACAGGGTATACCTTAGTTAAGCGCTACCGCGATGCAGTGATTAATATTTTATTTAGTAATATGGAAGATGAATTAAATAAACAACAAGGCACACTTAAATATGTAAAACGAGATTTAGAGCCCGCTGTTTGGCAGCTTATAAACAACAAGCCCGACACATGGATAAACCCACAATTTAAAAGCTGGGATGAGCAGTTACAAGGAGCATTTAGCCAAACTATTACTAAGCTTACAGAACAATTTGGTAATAACGTACAAAACTGGCAGTGGGGCAAGGTAAATGAGTTAGTGATAGAGCATCCATTTGCAAAGCAAATGCCGTTACTTGCTAAGTTATTAAATATGCCCACAGCAGCAGGTTTTGGAGATAGTTATATGCCCGCCGTACAAGGGCGTAGTTTTGGCGCATCACAGCGTTTTATTGCTCAACCAGGGCATTTAGAACATGCAATTTTAGCTATTCCCGGTGGGCAATCGGGGCACCCTCTTTCTGAATTTTACAGAGCGGGATTTAGTGATTACGTAGAAGGTAAACATACGCCTTTATTGCCTCAACAATTAATACATCAAATAGTAATAAAGCCGACACGATGAACTAAAGTATAGCTAAACACGTTCTATATAATTACCAATAAAACAACAGAGAACTAAAATGAAAAAAATACTACCCGCATTAATAACAGGTTTATTACTAAGCACTACAGCGCAAGCAGACGATGGCCCAGTAACAGCACAAAAATTAAGTGACCATGTATACGTACTATTTGGGCAAGGCGGTAATATTGCAGCAAGTGTAGGTGATGACGGCATTTATATTATTGATGATCAGTTTGCCAAACTCTCAGATGATATTAAAAAAACCATTAGCGATTTAAAACCAGGCAGTGCAGAGTTTGTTATTAATACTCACCATCATGGCGATCATACCGGTGGCAACGAGAACTTTGCTAAAGCGGGTGCGCACGTTATAGCGCACGACAATGTACACAAACGTTTAGAAGAGCAGCACGGCGAAGGGTCAGACTTTTTACCGCGCATTAGTTTTGGTCACGACTTAAAACTACATTTTAATAACGAACACGCCCATGTAGTGCATTACGAACATGCACACACCGATGGAGACTCCGTTATCTTTTTTAGTAACGACAACATAGTGCACATGGGCGACATCTACTTTAATTTTGGCAGCTTACCGTTTGTTGATGTAGATAGCGGCGGCAGCGTTGATGGTATTTTAGCGGCGGTAAACGATGTAGTTAATCAAATTGACGACAACACTAAAGTAATACCAGGACACGGCAAGGTAAGTGACCGTTCAGGACTGATAGCGTATGGTAAGCTAGTTCAAAACGCGAAAGACTTAATGCTAAAAGCAATGCAAAATAATGCAAGCTTAGAGCAAGTACTTAAAGCCGATCCATTGGCTGAGCTGAATCTTGAATACGCAGGCTGGTTACCAAAAGAGAAAGTAACCACACTTTTTTATCGTAGCTTAAAGTAGTACGCGTAACGTAAAAAACATGATACAAAGCTGAGTGTACTTTAACGTACATTCGGCTTTTATTTTCTTATGCCCAAAGGAGTTGTGTATGTCGGCAGAAAAAACCCATCTTGAAATTTGTAACTTAACCAGAGAGCAATATCCGCAAATTAAAACCTTGATGGATCAAGCGTATCCCGACTTAGGCGGTGCGTGGCCAAGTCATACCATTTTTAGATTAATAGACCAGTTTCCTGAAGGGCAAATAGGTATTGTGGATGACGGCGTGCTGGTGGGCTTAGCATTAAGCGTACAGGTTGATTACACGCGTTTTTCAAACCCGCATACATACGAAGATATTGCAGACGGTCACGACCGTGTATTTAGCGATACCGACGGCGATGCGCTATACGGCTTAGATGTTGCTATTAGCGAAAGTCACAGAGGCATGCGTTTAGGTCGTCGCCTTTATGATGCCCGTAAAGAATTGTGCCGCCAATATAACTTACGCGCTATTTTAGCTGGTGGGCGTATTCCGCGTTATTACAATCACAGCAGTGAAATGACGCCAATGGAATACATTGCAAAAGTAGATCAAAAAGAATTATACGATCCTATTTTGAGCTTTCAGTTATCTAACGATTTTCAGGTAAAACGCTTACTTAAAAAGTATTTACCGGAGGATCAAGAATCAGTTGGTTACGCCACTTTACTTGAGTGGAATAACATCATGTATGAGCCAACCGACACGGTACTTGAGTCAACTAAATCAATCGTGCGAGTAGGTGCTGTGCAATGGCAAATGCGTTGTGTTGAATCGGTTGAAGAAATGCTAAAGCAGGTTGAATACTTTGTAGATACCGTATCTGACTACAAAAGTGACTTCATATTATTCCCTGAATTTTTTAATGCGCCACTAATGGGCTTAGGAAATCAAAGTAATCAAACAGAAGCGATTCGCTATTTAGCGGAATATACCGAAACGTTTAAAAACGCCATGTCGCGTATGGCAATAGAATACAACGCTAATATTATTACCGGCTCTATGCCACTTGCCGAAGATGATAAAATTTATAACGTAAGTTACCTATGCCATCGTAGCGGTAAAATAGACGAGCAACGTAAAATACACATAACCCCGCATGAGCAAAACGATTGGGTTATTCAAGGCGGCGATAAAATTGCCGTGTTTGATACCGATGCCGGTCGTGTAGGTATTCAAATTTGTTACGATGTAGAGTTTCCTGAGCTTTCACGCATATTGGCCAAACAAGGGTTAGATATTCTGTTTGTGCCATTTTGGACTGATACTAAAAACAGTTATTTACGTGTACGCCACTGTGCACAAGCGCGTGCAATAGAAAACGAATGTTATGTGGTTATTGCAGGTTCAGTAGGTAATTTACCAGAGGTAGAAAGTCTTGATGTGCAGTACTCACAATCGGCGGTATTAACGCCATCGGACTTTTCGTTCCCGCACGATGCAACACTTAATGAAGCCACACCAAACACCGAAATGCTGCTATTTAGTGACCTTGATATGGATAAGCTTAAAATCCTTCATAGCGAAGGCACAGTGCGTAATTTAAAAGATCGCCGCGAAGATTTATACGAAGTGATTGTTAAAAAGAGAGACGTTTAATGGCGTGGGTGTACTTAATTATTGCTGGGTTACTTGAAATTGGCTGGCCGATTGGCTTAAAAATTTCGCAAAACGCTGATACACGCTGGCAAGGCATAGCAATAGCGGTGGTATTTTTAGTCGCTAGTGGTTTTATGTTGTGGCTTGCACAAAGGCAAATATCAATGGGCACCTCATACGCGGTGTGGACAGGTATTGGCGCTGCGGGTACGTTTTTAGTAGGTATATTGTTTTATAACGATGCAGCTACATTTGGTCGTATTGCAGGAGTATTAATGATTATTAGCGGTGTGATAACACTTAAAATAAGCTCTTAATTGGTAATTTGAATAAACGCTTAATTATGAATAGCGCAGGTATAAAAGCCTGCGCTTTTTTATGTTGCCATTAATTCGGCAACATAACCAAAACAGCGGCAATGGCTATGAGTATTAAGCCTGCAGTATCTTGTTTCTTAAGTGGCTGCTTTAACCAAAGAACGGCAATTAGCATGGTAAAAAACACTTCAACCTGTCCAAGTGTTTTAACGTAAGCAACGTGCTGTAAGCTCATTGCACTAAACCAGCCAATAGAACCGACACAACTAAAAACACTAATAGCGGCTGTAGTGCCTTTGTATTGCCACAGTTTACTGAGCGTTTTTGGCTCTTTTAGTAATAAATAGCCCAGTAGTATTAGCGTTTGTAAGCTAATTACAAACAGCAAAACCCAAGCTGCTGAGTGAGGAAATAGTAATCCTGAGTTTAAACTCGCTTCTCGTACCCACAGCGATGTAAGTGCAAAGCAAGTACCACAAGCCAGTCCTAGTAATGCTGTTTTAGCATTAAAGTGTTTAACGCTTGTTATGCCGCTAAGTAGCAATACGGCAATAGCGCCAAAAAACACACCAAGCCAACCGAGCAAAGAAAGTGCCGAGCCAAAAAATAATACACCTAAAATAGCAGCTACTAACGCCTCGCTTTTGGCAAGACCAGCACCTACAGCGTAATTATTCATTTTAAATAGCTTAACCATTAAACCAGTGGCAAGTATTTGCATCACACTTGCGCCTACAATAAATCCCCAAAAGGCATTATTAAACGTAGGCATGGCTGTATCTTGATATTGATACAAACCATATAAATACACGCCAGCAATAGGGCCTGCAATAATAAAGCGGGAGAGGGTTACGCCAGCCACACTCACATCGTTACTTAATTTACTTTGCAGGGCATTACGCCATGCTTGCATGAAGGCGGCTAAAAAAGTGAAAAATATCCAGGTCATGGTCGTCATCGTTAAAATGTAAGGCAGTAAAGTTAACAAGCTTTGTGAATTAAAGCGATGCATTAACTATGATGTTGAATATTCATCATCTGCGACATTATGTCGCATGGGTTTGAGGATAAATTTAGCTATAGTAGGTCTGATGTTATTGTTAGCCGCCAGCGTTTGTCATAAAACGTATCTGGCGGCTTTTTTATTACGCTTATGCTAAATTATCCGAAACATCAAAAGGATAAATTATGACAACATTAGTTGTATGTGCATTACTTGCGGTATTAATGCCTTACTTTGCAAAAGTGCCGGTTGCTATAGCAATGGCAAAATTAGGTCGATACGACAATAAACACCCAAGGGCGCAACAAACAAAATTAACCGGCTTTGGTGCACGGGCGCTCGCTGCTCATCAAAACTGTTTTGAATCGCTTGCTGTTTTTGCTGTCGCTATTGCAGTTGTACTGTGCACTAACTCTGTAGGTGCAGTGACCGAAACGCTAGCGGTTACGCATATTGTGTCGCGTATTTTGTATTGCGTATTTTACTATATGAACCTAGATATAATTCGCTCATTAGTGTGGTTTATTGGTTTGGGTACAGCCATTGCCATGATTGTGGTGAGTTTGTAGGTTTATATTTTAAAACCACAAAGCAAGCAGCCTAAAAGGGCGCTTGCTTTGTAGTCTTGAACAACTCGTGGCGTTAATGCGACACTTTAATACGCTCAATTAAATCGGTAGGCGCCACTTCACTATTAATCGCAAAATCTAGTTGCACAAGTACATCTTCAAAACCTGAATCTGATGCTTTATATTTCCATTTTGCTAGCGCCTCTTTCGCTGATTTATCAAAAATATCTTTAGGTTTAGATTGAATAACACTAATGTTTTTTGTTTTACCGTTTGCTGCAATATCGTATTTTAATACAACAGAGCCGCTGATCCCTTGTTGAGCTGCTTGTATTGGGTAAGCAGGTTCAATGCGTATTGTTGGTGAAATGTGATCCTCTTTAGTCATTGCTTCTGGTTGCTTTGCAATCGCTAATCCGCTTAGCATACTTGCTGCTACAAGCAATAAGCCACCTTTAGCAAACTTTGAACGCTCCCCGCTGTGTTTTATATTAATTAGTCGTTGTAACATGGTTTTTTTATCTCCGTAGTGTGAATAAGCCATAAGTCCTGTGGGCGCATTTGCCGCGCAGTTTATTAAGGCTTTGCTATATAAAATATGTTGTTGTGTGGTTTTATTGCTAAGTACCCGTTCATCACAAGTCAGCTCTTGTAGTCGGCGCATGCTTGCGTAGCAAAACCAAGCTAGTGGGTTAAACCAAAGTAAAATAGTAGGTAGTAATATAAGTGCGTTTGTTAGGTTGTCTTTGCGTTTTATGTGTACGTTTTCGTGCTCTAAAATAAGCGCTAATGTGGCTTTATCAAACTGGGTATTGTAGTTACTCGGTAACACCAGCTTGCTGTTTAAAATACCGACCACCATTGGCGTGGCTACATGTTGGCTGGTATAAGTTTTAACATCAGCGGTAAGAGTGCCTTCAAATTGTGTTAACTCAGTTAACTGCAGGCTTTTAACAAAGCGGGTATGCGTAATAAAGCTAGCTATTAATAACCCAGCGGTAATAAGTACATACATGAGCGCCCAGCTAATACCCATTTCGTGTGTAAAAGGCTGGTTAGGGGTGATTAAGAAATGGCTAATATTGCTATTTTGCAGTGGTTTAATCGCATTTGGTAAATTAGCAATCACCAATGCCGCAGGTAATAGCCATGCTAATTTATATACAAACCGCGAGCCAAGGGCTTTTAAACCAAATCGCTCAAGTAAAATAAATCCACAAAACAAAATACTTAATAGTAGTTGCTGCTCAATTAACCAATTGAAACCAGTTTGAATAACCATGTTAATCCCTTACTTTTGGTTTTTTTCCCAGTCATCTATAACTTTTTTAAGCTCGTTTATATCTTGCTGAGAAAGCTGCTCCGATTTAGCAAAACCACTTACAAGTGGCGCAATACGTCCACTAAAAAATCGCTCAATAAAGTTTTGGCTTTCTTTTAAGGTGTAGTCGGCGCGCTCCATACAGGGAGTATAAATATATTGGCGACCTTCTTTTTCAAATGTAAGTGCGCCTTTTTTTACTAGTCGACCTAGCAGGGTTTTAATGGTTTTTTCGTGCCATTGCTTATCGTCGCTTAAGCGCTCAATTATTTGGCTCGCGGTGGCGGGGTAGTTAATCCAAAGTGCGTCGAGCACGTCAAACTCTGCTTTTGATAATTCAATCATTTTATCGCCTACAAGTGTAATCTTTAATTTAAGACTACACCTGTAATCTATTTTTGCAAGTTTATTTTTTAACTTTTTGAGATGTAGTTAAGTGACTTGGTATTAGATTTTTGAAATATCGGTTTTATTAATTTGTATATATTGGTTTTCAGGTAGGTTTAGCTTTGAAAGGGTGAGGTCACTAAATTGCACTCTAAATAAATCAATTACTTTGTATCCGCAGTAATGCGCCATTTTACGTATTTGTCTGTTTAGCCCTTGTTTTAAAACAATACTAAACTGATTACTGGCTATTTTATTTACCTCACAAGGCAGGGTTATGTGTTTATCAACGGGTACGCCTGCTGCCATTTTTTTACAAAAAGCATCGTCTAAAGGCTTATTTACGGTGACTAAATAATGTTTAGGCTGGTGGAAGTCAGGATGTATTAGTTGATTACAAAAATCTCCATCGTTGGTCAAAATAAGCAAACCACGAGAGTCTTTATCTAATCGACCAATAGGGTAAACACGGGTGAGTGTGGGCAAATGGTGAATAAGGCTGGCTGGGTCATCAATATTTAATTTGCAGTCAATACCTACTGGTTTGTGGTACGCAAAATAAACTAAATCGGCAGCACCTTTAATTTCTTTTTCGTTCACTATTATTGTGTCTTGCTCATCAACGTGATCTATATGATTCGCTGGGCGATTATTTACAGTCACTACACCTTCATCAATTAAACGCGATGCTTGTTTACGAGAACAAATACCTGCATGGGCAATATATTTAGCGAGTCGGATTTTTGTGCTCATAACGTGTGACGCCAGCGGCTAATAAAAATTTGATCGTGATTATAGCAAAGCTGCGTATCGATAATGTTAAATAACCAGAACTCAGGTTAAATATAAAAAGGTAGCCAAGATGGGTATTAAATTTTCACAGTTAAAAAAGCACGAGCCGCTACAAAAAGTTATTGTTCACTCGTTAGATATGGCGCTTTATCAAGTATCGGTAATGATTAATAACGTTGAATACTATGTAACAGAAGACAGCGGTGAGTTTTTAAGAGCGCTAAGCCCACTGCATGTTCAAAAGCGTTTTGAAAAAATAGCGTACGCACAGATGATGTTAAGGCAAACAAGCGCTTACGACGAAATGTGCGGTCAGCCGGATAAAACCAGCAGCAATATGCTTGAAGTACCTTATGGTAAAAATAATCTTTATTGATTGAGCTAATTTGCTAGTATCTGCTTTTTAAGGGCGATAAATGTATCAATTAAAAGTAGATAATACCGATGCTTTAAACTCAGCGCTTCGCGCACAAATGGTTGAATTTAACGCCCAGCATTTTGATGCGCAAAGAGTGCCATTAGGCTATAAATTTACTGATGAGCAGGGCGAGCTTGTTGCCGGTATTAGTGGGTGTGTGTTTGGAAACTGGCTGATGATTAGTTGGCTTTGGTGTAGCAATATTGCACGAGGTAAAGGGCTTGCAGATAAATTGCTAACGGCACTTGAGCAAGCTGCTATTGAGCTAGGTGCTACAACTGCTCAGCTTGATACACTTGATTTTCAAGCAAAACCCTTTTATGAAAAGCGCGGTTATAGTGTTAAGTATCAACTTAATAATTACCCACGCTCAGGTACGCGTTACTTTATGGAAAAACCACTTTAATTTTTGCTGGCTATTTTGCTTTTAGTGGCTCGCCTCCAAAGGTAATACCTAAAAAAGGTGTTGCCTCTGGTGCTAACATAAACGTGCGAATGTTCATGTGATCATCCCCTTTAGGGTTTTGCAGCACGTCTTCTCGGTAAAACTTACCAAAACAATCCAACGTATTTTGTTTACTTAAATCGTTTAATTTAGCAAACGCAAAAATTTTACACGAGCCGTTGTTCTCACTCGCAGCGCTAAGTAATCCATGGTTATTAAAGCCACATGCAGTAAAGTCGTAATTTGCTTCTATCACGGCCATTGTATCGGTAAATTGAATGCTTTTTGGGTTTTCAGCAAGTGCTTTTAAATAGTTATTTAGTGTCATGTGTTACCTTTGGATTTTTAATTATTTAGCGCTCAACTCTAGCTCATCTGTTTGCTGATTTATATTGAATTTAAATCGCGATAAAAAATTCATTCCTAGCAAACCTTGCCCACGGGTGTTTTCAATACTCAACACTTCAAAACCATAAATAATTTGCGAGCCCACTTTAAACGATTCAATTTGATAACGCTTTACAACAATTTGACCATTAGCTGTGTTGACCGTTACATCGCCTAAATACAAAGGTCGTGGCGAAATTTGCTCAATTATACTTGTAGGTAGTGAGGTTACGCTTGCGCCTGTATCAATCATTAGTTCGGTCGATAGGTTGTTATTTATTTCGGTGTTTATTAAGTAATGCGCGCCGTAAGGCGTTAAAGCAACAAAGTCGTCTTGCGATTGTGCTTTATTGATCATCGCTTGCAGTGTTTGCACTTGGCTTTTTAGATTGTGCTGGTTTGGCATTCGATCAAGGGTTGCTTGTGCGCTAATTAAATCGCCTTGCTGATAGTAGGCATACGCAAGCGGATATAAAAACTGCGCGTTATCGCTTTTATAATCAAGCCAAATTTGTGTTTGCTCAATAATAGCTTGCCAATTTTGTTGCTCAGTTAATGTGTGTAATTCGTTTTGAGTGAGCGTATTTAAACGTGTATTTACATTACTTTGCTGATGAGCAGGCAGTAATGAATTAAGCTCAAATAAAGCAATAATGGCATTTTGTGTTTGCTCGCTATTTATTAAATACTCAACCTGTAAATTAAGTAACTCTACGTTATAAGGGCTGTTATTTAATAGCGCATTGAGAAATGATTCGCTGAGTAATAAATTGCTATTTAGCCATGTTTTAAGCTGTATCAGCCACGATGAATAAAGGTTTTTTGCGATTTCTGGATTGCTGTTTTTGAGTTGTTGATAGCTACTAAGTGCGGCTTCAAATTGGTGTTTTTTAAACTGCTGCTTTGCCGTATTTAATAGCGTATTTTGTTGTTTAGGCGATATGCTTTTTTCAGCACCTTGCGTTTTTTGTACTTTGGTTGGCGCGGGCTGCGGCCACAATAAATAAGCGTTAAGGCTAAGTGAGCCAATTAATAGCAAGGTAATTAGCTTGGTATAGTGGCTCATTGTGACCTCTTATTTAATGCAATTGGTATTATTTAATAAAGTGCGTTAAGGCATGAATATTGGCTATTTCAATATCAGCCAGCCCTTTATAAGCATAATTAACGCCTTGGTCGTTTAACCATACCGATTGGCAACCGGCATTATTTGCGCCTTGTACGTCGGTATCTAGGCTATCGCCAATGTGTAAAATTTCACTTTTAGCAACGTTTAAGTGCTCGGCGGCTTTATCAAATAAGGTGCTGTGAGGTTTTGCTTTACCGTGCATACCGGCTTGTAACACGAGCGAAAATTTATTGTGTAAGTTAAAGCGTTCAATTTCAACATTACCATTAGTTATAGCAACCAGCGTAAAGTGCTGGGCTAAGTTATCTAGCAGCTTTAGTACGTCGTCGGTTACCACTATTTTACTGCGCGCATCGGCAAAGGCGTTGTAGGCAGCATCGGCATGGTACTCTACCTCTTGCTCATTCAAATCTAGTTTAGAAAGGGCTAAGCGCAATGTATGTTGGCGCCATTTAGTGACGTTATCAGCAAGTTCAGGTAACTGTAATACGGCTTCATTGCGGCATTGTTGCCAGTATTTGGGGCCTTGGGCTAAGTAGCTAGGGAGCGCGTTTAAATAATCTTGCTGCGCTTTAACCGCTGCTTTTATAATGGGGTGATTGTTGTAAAGAGTGTCGTCTAAATCAAAGCTCATGACAGAAAATGGCTTAATAGCACGATTAAATCGGATCATTTTTATTTACCTAATCAGTTCGTTTTTTTGCACGAGGGTGAGTGTTGTCGTACACCTTGGCTAAATGTTGAAAATCTAAATGTGTATACACTTGTGTAGCCGACAAACTGCTGTGCCCTAGTAACTCTTGCACGGCGCGTAAATCACCAGATGATTCTAAAATATGTGACGCAAACGAGTGGCGTAGCTTATGCGGATGAACCTGCGAGCTAATGCCTTGTTTTATTCCCCACTCTTGCATGCGTAGGCGCACTTGGCGAATCGAAATACGGTTTTTTTGGCTACTTAAAAATACTGCTATTTCATCGGGCTTTGCAAACTGAGGGCGTATTGTGAGCCATTTTTTTAATGCGTCTAACGCTTTTTTGCCCACCGGAATTAATCGCTCTTTATTACCTTTACCACGCACTAAAATTTCACCATTGGCAGCGCTAATATCTTGCATGTTAGCGCCAACTAACTCGCTTATACGCAGCCCTGATGAATACATTAACTCCATCATTGCTTTATCTCTAATTGCGAGAGGTTCGTCGTCGGGTATTTCGAGCAAGCGTGCCATTTGATCTACATCGAGATTCTTAGGTAGGGGCTTTGCAAACTTAGGGCCTTTTATACCTATAGCCGGATTATGGTAATGCGATTGCTCGGCAATATTTTTTGCTTTTAAAAACTTATATAAGCTGCGAATACAACTGAGCTTTAAGCTAATTGTACGGCCACTTAATTGTTTTGATCGCAGTGCCATGCTGTAGCGGCGAATATGTTCGCCTTGTACGCCAAACCAGTCATCACATAGTTTGCTAAAATATAGGGCTGCAAAGCCAAGTTGGCTTACGTATTGATTAACTGTGTGCGCTGAATATTGTTTTTCAAACTTTAAATAATCGCTAAATAGCGTTATGGGTGTACGCCAGTGGTCGCTTAGCGCGGTAATATTAGGCGCATCGTCACTCATGCTAGTTTTTGTAACCGCAGGTGTAATGCGTTTATAAAGTCGAGCACAAACAGGTTATCTTGCGCGGGCTCAAAATGGTTTACGTTATTGCTACCAAACGCCAAAATAGCGATAGGGTGCTTGGTGTCGCCAATTAAATAAATAGCGACGGATTGTGTATCTTCACTAAATAATTGTTCGCGCTCTTGTTTATTAATTCGCCCTAAATAATGCCCAGAATGGGTAAGGCGATGCGCAATAAGCTCGTCGTACTCGGGATTGTATTTTACTAATTTGCAGTCGTTAACATCTTCACTTGAGCAGATTATATTGCGTAGATTATTTGCAAGAGTGTCAAAATCGTCATGATTCCAAAGCTGGCGATGACATTGGCTAAACAAACGATATACGAGCTCGTTTTGCGTTGCATGCTTGCTCATAGCATCTATTTGGCTTTTTAAAAGCGTGTTGTGCTCGCGTAATTTACGTTGCTGAATATGTACTAGTGACGTTGCGCCTTGAGCTTGCTGTTGCAGCTCAAGTTGTGCGAGTAGCTCAGGGTGATGAACTAAAAAGTCAGGATGTTGCTGTAAGTAATTAATAACCTGCTCTGTACTTAGCTCGCTCATAGTGCTACTTGTCCGTCGAAAACATGCTCTGCGGGACCAGTCATGCGTACCGGGTGACCTTCACCACTCCAGCGCACTTGCAAAGTACCGCCCGGCAAATCTACTTGAACGGTTGTTGATAATTTATTTTGCATATGACCAATCACCATTGCTGCACACGCACCTGTGCCACAGGCTAGGGTTTCGTTAACGCCGCGCTCCCACACTCTTAGCTTAATGTGTTCTTGCGATACAACCTGCATAAAGCCAATGTTCGCTTTTTGCGGAAAGCGTTCGTGGTTTTCAAGTAATGGACCCAATATATCAACTTGCGCGGTGGTTACGTCGTCAACTTCTAGCACGCAATGTGGGTTACCCATAGATACCGCGCCACTAAACACAGTGTGTTCTTGCGTTCTAATAATATAAGTAAGCTCGCGTTTGCTGGCTTTTAACGGAATTTTACTTGGCTCAAAATTAGGATGGCCCATGTTAACAGTTACTTGACCGTCTTTTTCTATGTAGAGCGTTAAGTTGCCCGACTTAGTCGATACACTAATTTTGTGCTTGTTAGTAAGGCCTTTCATGCGTACAAAGCGGGCAAAACAGCGTGCGCCGTTACCGCATTGTTCTACTTCGGTACCATCGGCATTAAAAATTCGATAATGAAAGTCGAGATCAGGTGAATATGGTGCTTCAACCATCAGCAATTGGTCAAAGCCAATGCCAAAGTGGCGATCTGCCAGTTTTTTGATTTGATCTCGCGACAAAAAAACATTTTGTGTAATGTTATCAATCACAACAAAGTCGTTACCTAAGCCGTGCATTTTGGAAAAATTAACTAACATAGCGCTCTAATTCGGTTTTGCTCTGTGCTAATCATGCCACAGAGCAGCTAGTAGACAAAAACGTTTATGGTAAAACTTTCTCACCTTGATAAAGGCTTTCAATAGTTTCGCGTTCACGAATAAGGTGATGCTGCTGACCATCTACCATTATTTCTGCAACACGCGGGCGCGAGTTGTAGTTTGAGCTCATTGTAAAGCCATATGCACCCGCACTTCGTTGTGCAAGTAAATCGCCTTGTTTAAGCGCTAGTTCACGGTCTTTTCCTAAAAAGTCGCCGGTTTCGCACACCGGACCCACAATATCAAAGTTGTGAGTAGGTGTTTCGTCGTCGCGAACGGATACCGGAATAATTTTTTGCCACGCTTGATAAAGCGCAGGGCGAAGCATGTCGTTCATACCTGCATCTACAATGGCAAAAAATTTGTCTTGGTTTTGTTTAATAAATTCAACTTGAGTAACCAAAATACCTGCGTTAGCTGCAATTGCGCGTCCTGGTTCAAAAATAAGTTCAAGATGTTTGTAGTTAGCTAAGCGTTCGGTAACTTGCGCTGCATATTCACTTGGGTGTGGTGGTTGCTCGTTGTCGTATGGCACGCCTAAACCGCCACCAATATCTAAGTGGGTTAGCTCAATACCGTTGGTTTTTAGCTCATCAATAAGCGCCATTAATTTATCAAGGGCTTCTAAAAAAGGTCTAACTTGCGTTAATTGAGAGCCAATATGGCAATCGACACCAATTACTTTTAAACCAGGTAAAGCCGCTGCTTGTTGATAAACACTCACTGCTGTTTGAATATCAATACCAAATTTATTTTCTTTTAAACCGGTAGAAATATACGGATGTGTCTTTGCATCTATGTCTGGGTTTACGCGAATAGAAATAGGCGCTTCTAGGTTAAGCTCGCAAGCCACTTCAGAAATACGTTCAAGCTCAGACGCCGACTCTACATTAAAACATTTAATGCCCAGTTTTAATGCGTAAGCTATTTCGTCAGACGTTTTAGCTACGCCTGAAAAAACCACTTTAGAAGCATCGCCTCCCGCTTTAATTACACGCGCTAGTTCACCTTTAGATACAATATCGAAACCCGATCCTAAGCGCGCTAATATATTAAGTACGGCAATATTTGAGTTTGCTTTTACAGCGTAACATACCAAGCTTTTATGATTTTTAGTGGCGTTAGCAAATGCTAAGTAATGGCGCTCAAATGTAGCACGCGAGTATACATAACACGGCGTGCCATATTGCTGCGCTATGCTTGCTACGCTGACGTCTTCGGCAAATAATTGGTTGTTTTTGTAGTTAAAATAATCCATTTATTGCTCCTGACTTTGCGATGCTTTAGCTTGCTCAGCGGTAGTGGCTGGTTTAGCTGTATTTTGAGGTTGGTTTTGCTCTGTTTGTTGCTCTGGTAAATATAACGGACCGCTTTGTCCGCAGCCAGCTAAGGCGCTTAACAGTACAGTGCTTATTAATAGTCTTTTTAATTGTAAGGTATGTGTCGCTTTCATTAGATTAATACGGTTGCTGGCTTTATAATCGCAGAGTAACAGAATATCTAAAAAATGCAGCTATTCGCGGATGATTTTATTCCTGTTACACTAGCTGCACATTTTTAAAGCTAATTTAAAGCTAAAACGTACCCAATATTAGGCGGCTCGCCTGCAAAGGAAATAATAATGACTGAACACGAATATCACCAATTAGCCGAAGCTCTTATGTTCACTATTGAAGAGCAGGTTGATGATTGCGAAGCTGATTTAGATTATGAATCGGCACAAGGTATTTTAGAAATTATTTTTCCTGATAAAAGTAAAATAGTGATCAATAAGCAAGCACCTCTTCATCAAGTATGGGTTGCGACTAAGTTTAACGGACATCATTTTGAAATGCGTGATGGGTTATGGATTGATAACCGCTCTGGCGCTGAATTTTGGGCGTTTATAAATGAAGCCTCAACTCGCCAAGCAGGCCAAGAAGTTAAGTGGCAATCATCACTATGAGTTTAGAATTTGTAGAATATGCAGCCCAAAGTGAACATAAAGCAACGGTTATTTGGTTACATGGTTTAGGTGACTCTGGGGATGGTTTTGCGCCAGTAGCCCCGCAGCTAAATTTACCAAGCGAGCTTGGTATACGGTTTATTTTTCCGCATGCGCCAGTGCAACCGGTCACCATAAATGGTGGCATGGAAATGCGCTCTTGGTACGATATTAAGTCTATAGAATTAGATAAGCGTGCCGATGAACAAGGCGTAAGAGATTCTGCTGCAAAGGTAGAAGAGTTAATTAATAAAGAAATTGCTAATGGCATTCCTGCTAATAAAATAATTTTAGCTGGTTTTTCTCAAGGTGGTGTTGTGTCTTTGCATTTAGCGCCGCGCTTTGAGCAAAAGCTTGGGGGTGTTATGGCGCTTTCTACTTATATGTGTGTGCCACACAAATTTGCTGATGAAGCAAAACATACTGATTTAAACGTATTTATGGCTCATGGTAGCCAAGATAACGTTGTACCGCACAGTGCGGGTAGAAATGCGTTTGAAGTATTAACAGCACATAACATGGATGTAAGCTGGCAAGAATATCCAATGGCTCATCAAGTTTGCGCAGAAGAATTGCAAGCTATTCGCCAATGGTTAATTGCTCGTTTAAGCTAATTTTGGAACCGCTGAGGTCAATATGAGTCAAAAAATAGTTATAAAAGCAAATGTTAAACGCGAATTACAACAGAGCGTACCAACGGTAAGCTACGAGTGGAATTGGCGTCGTATTGTGAGTATTGCTATGTTGGTATTAATGACCTCTGCAGCAGTTGTTTATGGCTTAACCACCTCTGTTAATGCAGAGCAAGGTGAGCACCCAAATGAGCAGGAACAATTCTTAAGTTTCAGCAGTAACGCTGAAAACCAAACAAGCGATGAGGTAATGGATGTTGAGCCTCAATCATCAGTAAACAATACCCCAGCTGAGTCTGCAGAGGTAACTCAAGCGAGTATTGAACCTTTGTTAGCTGAGCAAAATGAGACTCAACTAAGCATTTCAAGTAATACACCTGTCGAAGTAGACCTTGTAAATAATCCCCCGGCTTTGTTGGCTAACAACGATATTGTTACTGATCAAAGCGAAAGTATTAATACAGAGTTAAACTCAAACCTTGATAATGATGTGCAAGAAGAAACCGCAGAAGCCCAAAACGTAACTGAGCCTGCTAGTCAAAGTGACTTACTTTTAGAGTTAGAAAGTGATGATGGCGCATTGAGTGGCACTGAAGGTTTTTCCTCTACAGCACATGTGGCAAGTGTGGCATTGGGCGCGCAAATAGACACGGGTAAAATTAGTCGTGCGGTACTTACTCGTAAAGTAAGTAAGCGTGAGCCTACTAATGTGTTTGCTGCTGATATTAGGTTAAGCCAGTTTGAGGAAGGGTTATCGTTTTTTAGCGAGATTAAAAACCTTCAAGGCCAGCAAGTTAAGCATGTTTGGTCGTTTGAAGGTGAAACGATGGCTGAAATTACACTTAATGTTACTTCGCCTCGTTACAGAACGTACTCAACAAAAAATATCATGAACACACAAACAGGTCATTGGCGTGTTGATGTAGTTGATGAGCAAGGTAATTTAATTGCCCAAAAAGAATTTAGAATTTTAGCTGACTAAAACTGGCTAAACGCAGTAATTAATTGGATACCCCTATGACAGAAAAAACAAAATTAGTACGCATCGCAACGCGCAAAAGCGCTCTAGCACTTTGGCAGGCCGAATTTGTAAAAGCAGAGCTTGAGCGTTTTCATGCAGATGTGCGCGTAGAATTAGTCCCAATGTCGACGCAAGGGGATATAATTTTAGATACGCCATTGGCTAAAATTGGCGGTAAAGGCTTATTTGTTAAAGAACTAGAGCAAGCCATGCTAGATGGCCGAGCTGACATTGCCGTACATTCTATGAAAGATGTGCCAGTAGAGTTTCCTCAAGGGCTAGCACTGCATACTATTTGTGAGCGTGAGGATCCACGCGATGCGTTTGTATCAAACAATTTTGCTAATTTAAGTGAGCTACCACAAGGCGCTATTGTTGGTACTTCAAGCTTACGCCGCCAGTGCCAAATTAAGGCACTTCGCCCTGATTTAGATATTCGTGATTTACGCGGCAATGTAAATACGCGTTTAGGTAAATTAGATGACGGCCAATATGATGCTATTATTTTAGCGGCTGCAGGGCTTATTCGTTTAGAAATGGAGTCGCGTATTGCTGACTACATTGAGCCAGAAGTGTCATTACCAGCAAATGGTCAAGGCGCTGTAGGTATTGAATGTCGTATTGATGATGAAGTAACCAAAGCATTACTTGCACCACTTGAGCATACACAAACACGTATTCGCGTAAACGCAGAGCGTTCGATGAATCGCTATTTAGAAGGTGGTTGCCAAGTTCCTATTGGTGCTTATGCATTGGTTGATGGCGAACAAGTGCATTTGCGTGGTTTAGTTGGTGCTGTTGATGGCAGCGAAATTTTACGCGACGAAGTAACAGGCCATGTAAATGACGCAGAAAAACTAGGTATTGAGCTTGCTAAAAAATTACTAGCTCAAGGTGCAGACAAAATATTAGCTGAAGTTTATAGAGACGCATAAATGACACATATTCTGATAACTCGGCCCGAAGGAAAAGGCGCAGCCCTTGCACAGCAACTTGAGCAAGCGGGTTATCAGGCGTCTTTATTTCCGGTATTAAAAATAACGCATTTAGCACCCTCCAGCACTGAGCTTAGTCCACTATTAAATGCAGATAAAATAATATTTATATCGCAAGATGCAGTCAGTGCACTTTCGCAATTAAAACCAGATATAAATACCAAAGCGCAATTTTATGCGGTTGGACAACAAACAGCCGATGTTATATATGAGCAATTTGGTGTGCGCGCAGCAGTACCAAAGCAGTATGATTCAGAAGGGTTACTTGCGCTTAAATCACTCGCCGAGGTGGATGGCTGTAATATAGTATTAGTTAAGGGCCAAGGTGGCCGCCCTGAGTTAGCTAAAACGCTCAAAGAGCGCGGTGCTTTTTTAAATAATTGTGTTGTGTACAAACGTGAACCGACAGAGAGTATTACCTCTAACTGGACAGACCACTGGAAAAGCCAGAATGTACACGGTATAGTCATAACAAGTAATGCAGCAGTTGATGCTATATTTAAAAGCCTTACTGCACACCAACTACAATGGTTACAACAGTGCCGATTTTATGTTGCTAGCGAGCGTATAGCCGCTTATTTAAAGCTGCAACAGGTAAGTTCGGCTAATATACACATTGCAGCAGGGGCTAGCGATAATGCTATGTTTACCTGCATAAATCAGCAAGGTAGCAACATGAGCGAACAGTCAAAGCCAGTAACGGCAGAAAAAGCCACACCAACAATAGCTAACACGACCTCTGCTAAATCAACTAAGCAAGAGCCTACAGCTACAAAAAATACGGCAGACAAAAGTAAACAAAAAATAAGTAAGGTTGCAGTACTTGCGCTTCTTATTTCGTTAATTGTGGCCTCTGGTGTTGGATACGAGTTTTATCAAAAATTAAATGCTGGTAAGGCGCAAAACCTAGCCGTTAATGAGTTAAGCGAGCAAAATAAGTTACTCACCCAGGAGCTGCAAGCACTTAAATCGGCGCAATCTAATTTGCAACAAGCGCTGTTTAATAGTGAAGAAAAAGTTGCCGCAGCCCTAAATGAAAGTGCAGTTCAAAATCAGCAAGAACTAAAAGCGGCTTTGCAAAAGGCGCAGCAACAAGGCTCATCGTTAAACCCGCAGGAAGTAACCAGCTTACAGCGTATGGCTGAGTTTAAACTATGGGCTGAAAAAGACTACCAAGGGACTAGTGCTGTTTTAAAGCGCTTAGATGGATTACTTAGTGAGCACCCAGGAACAGTTGAAGTTCGCCAAGCGATTATGCAAGATATACAAACACTTGATAGCCTTAAGCCTGTTGCAACAGAGGCTATTTATTTACAGTTAAACAGTGTACTAAGCAGTATTGACGACTTAGTTTTTAATGCTGTTAATTTACCAGAAGAAGCAGCTACAATAGATGAAAATGCTTTAAGTGGTGACGTGAGTGATTGGCAGCAAAACTTGAGTAATAGCTGGAATAAAATTGTGGATAGCTTTATTACTATTCGTCAGCACGAGGGTGTTTCCATTGAGCCATTACTTACGGATCAAGAGCGCCATTTAATAAATCAACGAATCAAGCTTAATATAACTCAGGCACAAGATGCACTTATGAGTAAGCAGGCGAGTATTTTCTTTAGCGCCTTAAGTGAAGCAAAACGTTTAGTTGGTGAGTACTTTAAGCAAGACGATGATACAACTAAAACGGTACTCAAAGCGTTGTCTAAACTTGAAAAAGAGCAGCTTAACTTTAATCCAAAAGTAACCTTAAACAGTACACAAAAGGTTAAGGAGTGGGCGCAATGATAGGGCTAATTATTTTAATTGTAGCTATTGTTGTTGTACTCGCGGTTACTCCATTCGTTCTAGATGAAAAAGGTTATGTACTTATTTCATTTAACAATACGACGATAGAAGGCACGATAGTATCGTTTTGTATAATGGCAGTCATTACCGCTGTTGTTTTATATTTAACATATAAGTTAATTCGTTATTTATTATCGATTTATCATAATACTAAGCATGGCTTTTTTGCACGTAGCCAAGAGCGCAAACAAGCAGCTATTGAGCAGGCTCTTTGGAGTGCTATTAATGATGATTACGAGCACGTAGAACAGGCTTTATCGGGTAATAGCGTACCAGATAAGTTTGAAGATATTCGCTTAGCATTACTTGCAAAAGCAGCGCTTGCTAATAATCAAACAGATAAAGCACTTGAGCGTTTATTTGAAATAAGCCCAGAGCATCAATTAAAAGTAGCAAAGCTATGGTTGGCAAGTGGTGATAGTAGCGCGATTGAATCACAAATGCGTATTAGCGCAGAAGCTAAAAAAGCCACCGCACTTGAGTTAAAACTTTATGCAGAAGTATTAGTACAGCAACAACACTTTGGTGCGCTGGAAGACTTTTTGCCGCGTTTACTGCGCAAAAAAGCACTTACTGATGCACAGTGGACGCAGTTATTTAGTGCTTATTTTAGTGCGTTAGATGCAGACAAGCTGAGTGAAAAATATAAACAGCTGCCTAAAAAGCTGCAAGCTCATGCCCACACCGCATATTTAATGCAAATGGCGCAAGCAGGTCAATTGGCTGTTATTGAAAGTGACTTAATTAAGATGGTTAAGCATAGTGAGCAACACTTAGAGCTTGCAAATATATTAAGTAAAGCAACAGCAGCCGATGCAGCTAAGTTGCAAATAAGCATTCAAGAACGGCTTAAGAAGGATGATTCAAATAATTCACTATTACTTGCGCTAGCTTGCCTTGCTAATGCTAAGGGTGATTATGACTTAGCAGCTAGAATATTTGATAAAGCACTGAATAGTGAAAATAAAAAACAGTTCTCTGAACAAGCTGTGTTGAGTTATAAAAATAGTGCACAGGCAGAAAAGGCGCTCGTTTTATATCAATAAATGACTACACTATAACTACTTAGCATTTTTTGTAGTTCAGGAGCACAAGCTTTGAGAAAGTTTTTAATATTAACCCTTAGCTTGGCTTGTGCTTACTTCTTTACAGGATACTTTAGCAACTCACTTCTTTCTGTAGATGGCTATGCGGTCGCCTCCTGGCCGCCCTCAGGAATTGCTTTAGCGAGCTTTTTAATTTGGGGACGTAAGTCATTTATTGGCCTTATTATTGGGGCTTTTTGTACTAACTTAATTCACCTTGAACACACCGTAGATATTTTTCATTTTATTGTGCTTTTACAAGCTATAGGCATTACTTTAGCCTCTGTTTTACAGGCTTGGATTGGCCGACAAATTATAGTGAATGTTATAAAAGCGCCGTTGGATTTATCTTCTTTAAAACACAGTGTTCAAAGCTTAATAGTAGCGGGGCCAATATGTTGTGTTATTGCTGCAGGTGTAGGAACAAGTTTATTAGCATTGAATAATGTGATTCCGACCAATGCTATTTTTGATAACTTTATAGCATGGTGGATTGGCGACAGTATTGGCGTGCTTATATTTACACCTTTAGTACTCGCCGCTTTTAATTACACACAAGTACGCCACCGTATGTTGGTAATTTTACCCTCGCTATTAATTTACATACTGATCAGCGTTAGTTTTTATGGCGCTGCTAGTGTTAAAAAAGAAAAAGATATTCAAAAGCAAGAAGCCAAAATACTTTCTGTGCAAAATGCTATAAGCCAAAAGCTCGATGGTATTACTGCTCATTTAGGCTTATTGGCTACGTTTTTTGCTAGTAGTAGTGACGTGGATTTTAAAGAGTTTAAACAATTTACTTCAAAGCAGTTGGACTACAGCCAAGAAATTCTGGCTTTTGAATGGATACCTTATATACCAGCAAATAAACTCGCAGATTTTGAGACACATGAAAATCCAGCCACAGGCAAACCTCTATATATAAAAGAAAAGTCACTAGATGGAGCTTGGCAACCTGCAGGTACGCGTAGTAATTACTTTCCAGTAAAGTACGTATATCCCTTAAAAGGTAATGAAGATGTTTTAGGGTTTGATTTAGCTTCTAGTAAAGTAAGAGGTGCAGCGCTTAGCAAAGCGAAAGAGCTTAATGAACTTGCACTAAGTGAGCCAATTAATTTGGTCCAAAATACAGCCGAACACGGTGTGCTTTTTTTATATCCTGTTTTTGGAGAGTCCTCTACCGAAGATGATTTTCAAGGCTTTGTGGCAGCGATTGTCAGTCTGAAACGCTTATCGCAAACACTATTATTTGATCACAACAACTCAATTTCAGCTAGTTTTTTTGATACAACGGTACCAGGGAAAAAGCAGGCAATTTATATTGCAGATACCGCTAATTCGCAAGCGCTATTTAAAGAATATCAATTGTTGATTGGCAAACGTATGTGGCAGGTTGAGTTATATGAGCCAATAGTTAGAACGTCTTGGTTAGTATATTGGCTTGCACAAATAGTAGGTATGTTATTTGTGTGGTTACTGATTACATTTTTGATTTCAGTTACTGGTACAAACATACAAATTCGCGAACAAGTGGCTAAGCAAACGCATACATTACGCAAAGAAAAACAAAAAGCAGATGAAGCGAGTCATATAAAGGGGCAGTTTTTAGCAAATATGAGCCACGAAGTCCGCACCCCTATTAACGGTATAAAAGGGCTGCATTATTTAGCGCTCCAGCAAAACGATTGGCAACAAGCTAGAAGTTACATAGAGCAAGCAGATGGGGCACTGGGTGTTTTACTGAGAGTATTAAACGATGTGCTCGACTTTTCAAAAATGGAAGCAGGCAAGCTAGACTTAATGCAAGAGCCTATTAATGTAGCGAGTTTAGCTGATGAAATGCTTAATTTACTTCAATTTGAGGCTGATATTAAATCAATAAAGTTAAGTCTCGATTTTGATAAAACATCAAATTTGGTCATCAATACCGATCCAATCCGCTTAAAACAAGTGCTGCTGAACCTGCTCAATAATGCGGTTAAATTTACAGGGGAAGGTGAAATCACTCTGAAAATTTGGCAGTCGAAAAAAATGACTTATTTTAGTATTAACGATACGGGTATTGGTATTAGTAGCGAAGCACAAAAACAATTGTTTAAACCGTTCGCGCAAGCTGATAGCTCAACCTCACGTCAATATGGTGGTACAGGCTTAGGATTAAGTATTTGCAGAAAACTAGTTGAGTTAATGGGTGGTGCAATTGATTTAGTTAGTTATGAAGGTAAAGGCTCTACATTTACATTTAGTTTGCCGCTAATATCGCCTTTACCAAAGGCAGAGCAAATTCAGCAGCAATACAACGAAATAGACGTAAGTACATTATCATTTACAGGCTATAAATTACTTTTAGTAGAAGATAATCCACTTAATCAGCATGTTGCTAATGCTATTTTAAAAACGAAAGGCTGTATTGCCGACATTGCTAACGATGGTTTTGAGGCCATAGAAAAGCTAGCCGAAAATAGCTACGACATTGTTCTTATGGATATTCAAATGCCAAAAATGGATGGACTCAAAGCAACAAAAGTAATTCGTCGTGATTTAGAGTTAATTGATTTACCCATAATAGGGCTATCGGCGAACGCCCATGACGATGACGTTAAAAAGGCACTAGCCTGTGGAATGAATGGTTATATCACCAAACCTATTGATGCAAATACGCTTTTTAAAACTCTTTGGCACCACTTATCAGGAAAATAAGCTGTATCATTTTTTTGCACAAAAAGCAGACATATGACCGCTAAAACTTACCGCAAATCATATAGACTTGAAAAATAACTGTATCTGCGTATCATGCGCGCAAATTTAACTAAACTGGGTTGCTATTATGATCAATAGAAAATTACCTTTGCTAGATATTCACCGCCATTTAGACGGTAATGTACGTGCGCAAACCATATTAGAACTTGGTCGACAGTTTAATATAGAGCTACCTGCAGATAACGTTGAAGCATTAATCCCTCATGTTCAAGTTATTGATCCTGAACCAAACCTCATGGCTTTTTTACAAAAGTTAGATTGGGGAGTTACTGTGCTTGGCGACTACGATGCGTGTAGACGTATCGCAATTGAAAACATTGAAGATGCACAAGCACAAGGTCTTGATTATGTGGAGCTTCGATTTAGCCCTTACTACATGGCACAAAGCCAAGGTTTACACCCAGAAGGCGTTGTAGAGGCAGTTGTTGATGGTATTAAATCAGCAACAAAGGGCGCAAATATAAAAGCTAACTTGATTGGTATTTTATCGCGTACTTATGGCGTAAAAACGTGTCAAAAAGAGCTTGATGCATTACTCGCATTTAAAAATGATTTAGTTGCTGTTGATTTAGCCGGTGACGAAATTGGCTTCCCGGGTGATTTGTTTGTAGAGCACTTTAAACAAGTACGAAATGCGTATTTAGCTTCGACTGTCCATGCTGGAGAAGCACTTGGTGCTCCAAGTATTTGGCAAGCAATTAATGAGTTGGGTGCGAGCAGAATAGGGCATGGCGTTAAAGCAATTGAAGATCCAAAACTAATGGATTATTTACGCGATAACCGTATTGGTATTGAGTCATGCTTAACAAGTAATATTCAAACCAGTACAGTAAACGATTTAACTAAGCACCCACTTAAACCGTTTTTAGATCATGGTATTTTAGCGTGTATTAATACTGATGATCCTGCGGTTGAAGGTATTGAAATTGAGTATGAATATACCGTTGCTGCACCTAAGGCAGGCTTATCTCAAGCTGATATGGAAAAAGCCCAAAAAAATGCTTTAGAAATAGCATTTTTAAGCGATGGCGATAAAAAAGAACTTTTAGCACTCGTTAGCGCACGTTAATGTAAGAGCATTAAAAATGCCGCTTTATATAAGCGGCATTTTTGTATCTGCAATTTAGTGTGTTTGGCAGCTTATGTAATTATCGTAAAGTGCTTTAAGTACATCTGCTCGGCTGATCATACCGATTACTTTAACACCCTCTACAACAGGGTAGTTTTTTGGTTTACCAGGCTGCATCTGCTGTGCAAGCTCAATAATGTTGGTATCGCCGCTAACGGTCACTACCTCTGTTTGCATAAGCTGCGAGACTTTAACCATCCCATCACAAAAATAACTGCTTTGCGTAAGTGGTTGTAACAGCTCTTGCTCTGATATAAATCCAACTAAGCATTTATCTTTATCAAATACTGGTGCGCCAAGTAGTTTAAATTTTTGTAGTTCTGCTATGGCTGTCGTCATTTCTGTATCTGGTGTGATATTTGGCAATTTGCGTTGCATAAAATCTTTTACTTTTGTATTTAGCATTTGGGTCTCTCCCGCTGATGTTCTATACAAAGTATGGTTTATAGATAGGGATTTAGGAAATTGTTTATATTGATGGAGTTGATAGGTTTTAACTATTAAATATTTGTTGTTATAAAAATAAAGGCACCGATTAGGTGCCTTTATTTATAACTGAAAGTAAATTTCAATTATTTGATAAATGCGAATGCATCTGCGTACATGTTTTCACGAATTGCACCATGAGTAATAAAGTCATCACGGACAATACCTATCATGTCAAAACGACCTGCCATATAAATATCGTATGGTTCTAGTGACACAATATCTTGCATTACTGCTTTGTGTACATAGCCAGTGTGTCCTTGCCAATTAGCAGATGGATTTTCTACTACAGGAATAAACTTAAAGTTCTCATGGCTATCTGCCCATGTTTGCATTTCTGTATGTGCGTATAAAGCAGATTCTTCTTTTACGCCCCAGTAAAACAACACAGGACGGTCGCATTTTATTTCAGCTAAATGATCAGCCATTGATTTTGCGTATGAAAAACCAGTACCACCGGCGAGTAAAATAATAGGGCGCTCACATTGCAGGCGCAACTGTGAAATACCCAAGCCAGCTTCAATGTCTACTAACTGCCCTGTGGTATGGGCGTTTCGTAAATGCTCTAACGATTGCATTGCATACGAATCGGCACCTGAGGCGCCAATATGCAGTTCTATTGCATCGCACTGTGAAGGGCGACTAGCTATAGAAAAAGCACGTTTGTCTTTTTCGCCTAATACGAGTTGCATGTATTGGCCAGCTTCAAAGGTCACAGGTTGTTGTGGCTTTAAAATTACTTTATGAACAAATTCTGTAAGTGGGCTGATAGCTACAACTTCAGCTTTTAATGTTTGCATTTTTTACCTTTTAGCAGCGCTTGTAACAGCAGATACGCAATCGAATAGCTCGATTCTAGCATATCTGCAGGGTTATTTTATAGCCTGATATGTACTTACATATAAACACTTAAACAATATTAAGGCTTTCCCAAATATCATCTACGCGGTCTTTGGTGCCTTTATCCATAACAATAGGCTCGCCCCATTCGCGGGTGGTTTCGCCAGGCCATTTATTGGTAGCATCCATTCCCATTTTTGAACCAAGACCTGAGACTGGCGATGCAAAATCGAGATAATCAATAGGTGTGTTTTCTATTAATGTTGTATCACGCGCTGGATCCATTCGGGTTGTTATAGCCCAAATAACATCTTCCCAATCGCGGGCGTTAACATCGTCATCGCAGACGATTACAAATTTGGTGTACATAAACTGACGTAAGAACGACCAAACTCCCATCATCACGCGCTTAGCATGGCCTGGATATTGTTTTTTCATTGTTACAATCGCCATACGATATGAGCACCCTTCAGGCGGAAGGTAAAAGTCGACAATTTCAGGGAATTGCTTTTGTAATATCGGTACAAACACTTCATTAAGTGCCACACCTAAAATAGCAGGCTCATCAGGCGGACGGCCAGTAAATGTGCTGTGATAAATAGGATCTTTACGATGCGTTAAGTGAGTGACCGTCATTACTGGAAAGTCATCGACTTCATTATAGTAACCGGTATGGTCACCATAAGGGCCTTCTGGCGCCATTTCACCAGGCATTATGTAACCTTCAAGTACTATTTCTGCACTGGCAGGGACTTGTAGGTCATTTGAAATAGATTTTACAACTTCGGTTCTGCTGCCACGTAATAAGCCAGCGAATGCATATTCGCTTAGAGTGTCAGGTACAGGCGTTACAGCACCTAATATAGTGGCAGGATCGGCACCTAATGCTACTGATACAGGGTAGGGTTGCCCTGGGTTTTCTTTACACCATTCTTGAAAATCAAGCGCGCCACCACGATGTGACAACCAGCGCATAATTATTTTATTTTTGCCTAATAATTGCTGGCGATAAATACCTAAATTTTGGCGCTTTTTATAAGGCCCTTTAGTAACGGTAAGGCCCCATGTAATTAATGGCGCTGCATCACCTGGCCAACAATGTTGAATAGGTAATTTAGTTAAATCTACATCATCACCTTCTAAAACTACTTGTTGGCAAGGCGCTTTTTTAACTTCTTTTGCAGGCATATTAAGCACTTGCTTAAAAATAGGTATAGCGCCTAGTGCTTCTTTAATACCCTTTGGTGGATCAGGTTCTTTTAAAAAAGCGAGTAGCTTACCCACTTCGCGAAGCTCGCTAACATCTGTTTGGCCCATGCCCATTGCTACGCGTTTTGGTGTACCAAATAAGTTGGTAAGCACCGGCATATCGTAGCCTTTTGGGTTTTCAAATAATAACGCAGGACCTTTTGCACGTAAGGTGCGATCAGATATTTCGGTCATTTCAAGATACGGGTCGATTTCTTGGGTGATACGTTTAAGTTCGCCTTTTTTTTCAAGCAAATCGATAAAATCACGTAGATCTTTATATTTCATTGTGGGCCGCTATTAAGCAAAAGAGTTAAAGTATTATACCCATTTCATGCAAGGCAAGTCATTACTTGCACTTAAAACTTAAAGCGCTCTACGGCACTCGTTAAAGAGTGTGCAAGTTGGTTTACGTCTTCACTTTCGCTTGCTAGGGTTGTCGCGTTTTGGGCATTCAAGGTTGCTTGCTCTGTCACCTTTGCCATTATTTGTTGAATGTCGCCACTGTTAGTCAATTGCTCATGTGATGCATGAGCAATTTGCTCACTCATCTGATTAACAGACAACAATGTGCTTTTAATACGCTCTACGGCTTTATTTAGTTCAGTGCTGTTTTTAACACATTGCTTGGCTTGGTGTTGGCCATCAGTAATGTGTTCTTGAGTTGTTTTAGTGTGTTGTTGCAATGTTTGGATCATGGTGTTTATTTCGCTAGTCGAGGTTTGTGTTCGTGCAGCTAATGATCGAACCTCATCAGCAACTACAGCAAACCCGCGTCCGTTTTCACCCGCTCGCGCTGCTTCAATTGCAGCATTAAGTGCAAGTAAGTTAGTCTGCTCGGCAATGCTACTAATTGTTTCAACAATGGCTTCAATAAGCTGGGTGTACTGTGCGAGTTCTTCTGTGCTGCCTACTGCTTTATCAAGGCGCTGCAATAAAGTTTCTATACTTATTAGACTATTTTGATTAGCAATCTCGTTTACATCATTTGCAAATTGCGATGCGTTTGTTATTTCACTTGATGTTTTATCTGCTTGTTCATAAACCGCTTGTGAGTTGATTAGCATATTTTGTGCAAGCGATGTTGCCTGCGCGCTTCGCTCTAACTGCTGTTGTGCAACAACCGTCATTTGCTGACCTTTTTCACTGGTTTTAATAGCGCTGCGGTCTAGCTCGTGGGCGTCACTACTAATTGCACCAATTAGGTTAGTCAGGTCTTCACTGAGTTTATTTATGTTATTTAGCAAAGTACCAAATTCATCCTTACTACGTGGGTGGCTTCGCTTTGATAAATCACCTGAGGCGATTCGGGCTAAATCGCGGTTTACTTTTTTAAGCGGTTTTAGCATTGCGCGAGTTGTAAAAATAGAGATAGCGATAATCAATATAATTAAAACAATCGTAATAATTACTACAGAACTAATCCCTGTATTTATGGCGGCCTTTGCATTAGTTTGTAAGGCATTAAAGCGCTCATCAGCCAATTTATTAAGTTCAATAAGCTGACCTTCTGTTGTTATAAATTGCTGTTGAAAGTGTTCAAAATTTTGAGCCGCAGCAATAGCACTTTTGAGTACTTTATTTTGTTGGGCATAAATTCCTGTATCGTTGTTAAGCAATTCTCTTAATTGATTAAACTTAGCCGTTAAATTTTTAGCATTAAACGCATTATTAAAAGGTAGCGCTTGTTGCTCTAAATAGGTGAAATTAGGTTGGATGTTATCTAGTAGAAATAGAGTATCTTGCTGATGACTATTTAAATCATTGATACTTGCAGTTTGAGTAATGCTTTTTATATTATTGCTTAAGTTAAACAATAAATCGTCTATACGGGTCGCTGTTCCAAACATAGCATTAAGTAACGCCTGCTGTTTTACAGGCACTTCTAAAAGTTCTATATCAAGTAAGTTAGAACTTAAATTGTAAAGTTGCTCGTTAAACGTTGCTGATAATTCTATGGTGGAATTTTGCGCTACAAACTTACGCTCTTTAGCGCTAAACATTGCGACACTTACTTCAGTCAGTTGCTCGAAGCCTGCGTTGGTACTGGTGAGTAAATTTTGCATGGTTATTTGTTGATTTAGTTGAGCGCTTAACGAATTGAGCATATCGCTAAATTGTAGTTGCTCAACTTGCGCCTGTTTTTTATTTTGTTGAAGTAAATCAAGGTTTGCTTGGCTGTAAGCTAAGGCGTTAAATTTGGTAATAGACAGTAATGATAGCCTTAAATCTTTGCTGAACTGTTGTACCGGAACCGCTAATTTTTCGGTGCGGGTATTGTTAACGCTAATTTTGTTTAATGACCAATAAAAAAATACACTACTTGTTAGCACCAATATGCCAATGGCTGTAAAGGCTAAAATTATTTTATGTTTGATCGCAATTGAACGCATAACTTCATCACAATAATGGGTCTTTAATTATTGTAGCATTATTGTAATTTATTGGTTGTTTTTATGTTAAGCCTTGGTGCACTGTCTTTTTTTACCTGCAATGATTAACATGGCTTCATTACCCTTACCCCAAAACAGTACCTCTTCACTTATATATTTATTCCCAGATGCACTTTTTTCGTGATTAAGTACATGCACTTTATTGTTAAAGATAAGTTCGGCTTCAGAATTATTAATAATATTGAGTTTTACGCTCTCATCATCGCATTGGTAAGCAGTACTGGTTTTTAAATCACTACATGCGGTTAAGCTTAGTAAAATAGCGATTAATGCTAAATATACTTTCATTTTTCCTCCCATCTTCTTTAAACGTTAGTTAAAACACAGGGCAAAATTTTAATCTAATGTAAGAATAACAAAGCAAAATTAACCGTTGGTGAAAGTAGCGCTTTAAGTTATGTTTATAGCAATATTTTTTGAGCTCGGAAGCTTTATGGCAGGCACTAACCTTTTAACGTTATTAGATGATATAACCACTTTACTTGATGACATTGCGACAATGAGTAAGGTAGCAACAAAAAAAACAGCAGGTGTATTAGGCGATGACTTAGCGCTCAATGCACAGCAGGTTACAGGTGTAGCAGCAGAGCGTGAATTACCGGTTGTTTGGGCTGTGGCAAAGGGCTCATTTTTAAATAAAGCGATACTCGTACCCGCTGCTTTATTAATAAGCGTATGGCTGCCTTGGTTAATAACACCGCTTTTAATGATGGGTGGTTTGTTTTTATGTTTTGAGGGAGCTGAAAAAGTATTTGCTAAGTTTTTGCCTCATAACAGTGAAGCGGTAGACGAAGATGAAAAGTTAGATTTAGTTGAGTACGAAAAACAAAAAATAAAAGGGGCAATAAGAACCGACTTTATTCTTTCTGCCGAAATTATTGTGATTACTTTAGGTACTGTGGCAGGTGCTACATTGCTTAATCAAGCTTTAGTGCTTTGTGTTATCGCAATTATAATGACTATTGGTGTTTATGGCTTAGTGGCAGGTATTGTAAAACTGGATGATGCCGGGCTTTATTTACTCAACCAATCAAAGGTAACAGCTAATAAATTTAAAGAATTACTTGGGAAAGGCTTACTCGCAGCAGCGCCTAGGTTGATGCAGTTTTTAGCATTTGCGGGCACCATCGCGATGTTTTTAGTAGGTGGCGGGATTTTAGTACATGGTGTTGAGTTACTACATCATACTCAAGTCGATGTAACAAACTATGCCCAATCTGTTGCTGGCGGTACAGGAGAAGTATTAGCTCCTCTATTGTTTGATGGTTTGCTAGGCGTGATTGCTGGCTTAGTTGTTGTGCTTATACATGTAGGTTATACAAAGTTATTTAAAAAATAGCAGACACATTTAGTTATCATTTTCGTTACATTTCATAAGACTTTATATATTATGACTTCTTGTTGTTAATACAGGGAATTATGATGAATTTTCTTTTAAGATGTAACTTGTTAGTACTTCTGTTATTTGTAAGCTTTTTTAGCTTCTCAAAGCAGCCCCAAATCCCCGTGGAGTACTTCAGTAAAAATAAAGAGTTTAATCACGCTACTATTTCTCCAGGCGGCGAGTATTTAGCGGTTATAAATAAAGTTGCAGGTAAAGATGCGCTTGTTATTTTTGATACTGAAAACTTTAAAATGCTTCATGCAGTTGCCTTTGAAGGAAATGCTCAAGTTGGTGATTATCATTGGGTTAATAATGAACGAGTTGTTGTCACTAAAGAGTATTTAAAAGGGTGGCAAGACCACCCTGAATATCATGGTGAGATATTTGGCGTAAATGCTAATGGGGCTAGAGGTAAGTATCTAATTGGTTACCATGGTGAAATGCAAACAGGTACACGCCTTAAAAGGCAGACTCCTTTATACGGAACTTCATTTGTATTAGACCCCTTAGTTACTAACAAAAGAAAAATGTTAGTAGTTACCTATCCTTGGACCTCGAGTAATGAGCCGCATACTATTGTCTATGAAGTAGATGTATATACGGGCAAAAGGAAGCAAGTTACTTTGTCTCCATCACGTATGGCTGAATTTTTAACTGATCATGATGGTAATGTTCGAGTTTCAGTATCTACAGATAATTATATAGATGCAAAAATACATACCAAGGCAAAAGATGGCGGTGACTGGGAGAAATTAAATTTAGGAGAGGTTAGTTATGGCGATATTAGACTAAAAGCTTTTGATAAGTCTGGTGACAGCATTTATATGACTGCTTCTGTTGGTGGAGAGGCTGAAGGGTTATATAAACTAAATTTAAATACTAAGGAAATTGAATTAGTTCATCAAGAACAATATGTATCTCCAAAAAGAGTGTGGGTTGATGAAGTTTCAAAAGAATTATTTGCAATAGAAAGTGAGTTAGGTTATCCAAACTATGCTTTTATAGATAAAGACTCTCATAAAAGTGTTCGTTTAAAGTCTTTGATAGAAGCATTGCAAGGCGACCAAGTGCAGTTAGTCAGTAGCACCTCTAATGGCGATATTAATGTTATTTACGCATCAAGTGATACCAACCCTGGTAAATATTACTTATACGATGGGGTACAAAATAAGCTAAGAATATTATTTTCAGCGCGTGGCTGGCTGAACGAAAATGAGCTTTCAAAGACAAAACCTATTCAATATAAAACTCGGGATGGTTTAACTATTTATGGGTATTTAACTGTTCCTAATGGTCTTGAAGATAAAAACTTACCTCTAGTTGTAATGCCTCATGGCGGTCCACATGGCCCTCGTGATTATTGGGGGTATGATTCTGAGGTACAGTTATTAGCAAGTAGGGGAATGGCTGTACTAAGAGTTAATTTTAGAGGTTCAGGTGGGTTTGGTCGAAACTTCGAAGAAGCAGGTTACCAAAAGTGGGGTTCTGATATTCAGTTTGATATTATTGATGGTGTTAATTTTTTAATTTCTAATGGAACGGTAAACAAAAACAACATTTGTATAATGGGATCAAGCTTTGGTGCTTATTCAGCTTTGCAGAGCGCCATTTTAGAGCCAGACATGTTTAAGTGTGCAATTGGAACAGTTGGTATTTATGACCTACCGCTAATGTTTGAAGAAGGTGATATTTCAGGGCGTAGTACAGGACAAAACTATCTTGAAAACGTTTTAGGCACTGATGAAACGCTTTTGAAGGCATTTTCACCTAGCTATAATATAGATAAGCTTAAAGCAGCTGTGTTCATAGTTCACGCAGGTGAAGATGCACGAGCCCCTATTGAACAAGCCGAATCATTAATTGCTGCATTGAAAAAAGCTAACCATCCTTATAAGTACGTGTTATTGGAGGATGAGGGCCATGGTTTTTACAAAGAAGAACACAGAACTGCTTACTACAAACAAGTAATTAATTTTTTAGATAAACATTTAGAGTTATAAAATATTAAAGCAGCAAGTAACATACTTGCTGCTTTATTCACAGCTAGCTATTTTACAAAGAGATTCCAATTCAAATTGTGCTTTAGTATTTTTTTGCTCAATAGCCTTTTTGTACCAATAAATAGCTTGCTGTTGATCCTGATCTATTCCCTGACCATCACGATACATTTGCGCTAAATTTAATTGCCCCCATTGAGAGCCCGCTTCAGCAGCTTGTTTAAAGCTATTAAATGCTTCAACAAACAAACCATCTTTAAAATAAATAATGCCTTGTTGATTGTTTTTATCGAGCTTTAAGCCTTTATATAGTGGCTTAGGTTTGGGAGGATGCATCACAAACCCACCATAAAGGATGTTGGCATAGGGGCGCAGCACGTCGTAAATAGCTTCGTCGTTGTAAAGGCGTGCTACTTCATCACGAGGGAGGGTGATTGTTTTAGTGGAAAAGTAATTGTCTTGAATTAGCTGGCTAGTACGCATTGCCAAAGTAATACTATTATTACGTTTATAGCTGTAGTTGCTTATCTGAAAGGTAATAAATTGTTCGTCAAAATTTAAAACTTGAGCAATTTTTAAATTGGTTAGGGTCCAGGGCTCGTGTGTAAATTTGTCGGCGTGTACTAAGTAGGTATCATATATTTTAGGCGCATTTAAATAGCCTTCCTTTCGAGTCTCGCTATTAAGGTGCTGTTGATAAAAAAATAAAACAATCCAAAGTAATAAAAATACACCAATAAAGTATTTAGGTAGGCTTAGTTTTTCTATTAACGGTAGTTGCGTTATTTTTACAGGTTCGCTTTTTCCGCATTGATAGCACTCGCGTTTATAACTTAATTTTAAGGCAAGCATAGGTAAAATGCTAAATCGTAAATAGCGACTTTTATTTAGTAAATGGTAGGCGTCGCTTTGACAATGAGGGCAGCGTGTTGTTTGTGCAAAATGTGGAAATGATTCACTCGTGTTGAAAAGTAACATAAAGCACGCTCCTTGTTTAATTACCTAAAGGTAAAACAAGAAGCGTGTAAGTTAAAGCCACAAACTGTAAGTAAGTATGTCTGTTATTACTTATTTTGAGCTTTAGGCTTAATTGTTGTTTTTGCATCAGCAGCCATTAGAGCAAATACAGCGTATGCAGCGGTATTTTGACGAAGCTTAGCAGGTGTTACTTTATCAAGCGTATCGTCAGCTGTATGGTGGTAATCAAAGTAATCTGTTCCATCTTGAGCAAGTTCAAAAATAGGTGCTGAGGTTGCTGCTTTAAGTGGAATTAGATCAGGGCCACCATTCGCTTGGTTTTTACCAATATGCTCAATATTTAACGGCGAAAGTTCTTTTGCAATAGCACGCACTACAGGAAGTGACTCTGCGCTTACGTTCGATTCAAAAGCATATACAACATCGGCGCCAAAATCAGACTCAGCTGCTGCAACAATATTGCTTAGCTCGTTTTTATGCTTTGCAAAATAGGCTTTTGCACCCCAAAGGCCTAGCTCTTCGGCTGCAAAAAGTACCACACGAATACTGCGCTTAGGACGCTTTACATCGCTAATATGCTTAGCGGCTGCCATTGTTAGCGCAACGCCTGCACCGTCATCTAGTGCGCCAGTCCCTAAGTCCCAAGAATCTAAATGCCCGCCAATTAATACATACTGCTCAGGGTTTTCGGTACCATTAAATTGGCCAATAACGTTATAACCTGTGCCTTCACCAAGGCTTTCGGTTTGCACATTAATATTTACCGATACGTCTTTATCTAAAGCAATGAGTCGTGCTATTTGATCGGCATCTGGGTTAGCAATGGTTACATTAGGTATTTTTGTAACACCTTCTTTGTAGTAACTACCGCCAGTGTGTGCAAAACGATGATGACCAGTACTTACCGAGCGCATCATGTAGGCAACAGCGCCTTTTTTAGACGCTTCTATAGCGCCTGTGCCACGTGCTTTTACAGCAGGTCCATAACCATTCCCGTCTATATCGCGGTTCATGCGGTAATTAATATACGCAATTTTACCTTTTAGGCTGTTTGCTGGTGCTGCAATTAACTCATCAAGTGTTTCGAACAAGACTACTGATGCTGTGATCCCACCTTTAGGCGTGCTTATACTGTTACCTAATGCAGTTAAATGTAGAGGTTGCTCACTTGGTGTTAGTATTTTTCCGCTTTCGCTATAACGGCGCCATTCAGGAAAAGTCGCTTCTTCAAGCCATACTTTATCAAAACCAAGCTCATTAAATTTAGCTTTAGCCCATGCCACTGCTTTTTTATCATTTTCAGTGCCAGGTAAGCGAGGGCCAACCTCAGTTGTTAATGACTCTAGTAATTTATAGCTTAGATCACTATTTAGTGCAGAGGTGCGCACTTCATTGACTTGTTGTAATTGCTTTTGGGTAAATTCGGCGTTGTTAGCGTTTGCAGCCATACTGCTAGTAAGCAGCAGTGCGGTAATTAATTTTTTCATTTGGGTAAGCCTTTTTAATAATTAGCGCTATTAGAACATGTAACAAACATGATAAAAAATAGATGAGATGAATAGGCTTTGTAATAGGTTTAATGCTGTTAGGTATAAACGTTTAGATACAAAAAAGCCCGCGTAAATGTACGCGGGCTATATTTTAAAGCTGTTATTTAAGCATTTAATTAAAAGCTAAATTGCGCTGCTAAACGAAGATTTGTGCCCTCGCCAACAGTTACATTACTCGTGCCGCCACCACCTAAATAGCTTTTATCAAATAAGTTTTCGATGTTAAGGCGTAAGTTAATATCGGTATTGCTTAAGTTAAACTTATAAGTGGCGCCAACATCAACACGTGTATATGCATCTTTAGTAATTGTATTATCGCTATCTGCAAAGCGCTCGCCTTCGTAAAAAGCGCCAGCGTTAATGGCAATGGCGTCGTTTAATTCATAACGAGTCCACAGAGATGCCGACCATTTTGGTGCATCGGTAGGGCGCTTACCTTCCAATACTTCATCGCGTTCAAAGTTAGCATCTAGATACATAGTTGATGCCATAACAAATAAGCGGTCAGTAGCAGCACCTTGTGCGCTTACTTCAACACCTTTATGGCGTTGTTCACCCACTTGGTTTGTTTCACTTGTGAATGAGCCAATAGGTGTCTCAAGCTGTTCGCTAACAAGTGTGCCTTCTTTACTAATATCAAAAAGTGCACCTGTAAGCAGTAAACGGTCATCAAATAATTGCCATTTAATACCAATCTCTCTTTGCTCTGAGGTAATGGCATCTAGCTTCATGCCATTATTTACATCGGTTTCATCAATCAGAGTTTCACTACCTTGAGGCTCAAAACCTTCTGAGTAACTAGCATATATAGTTGCCGAAGTATTTGGATGATAAAGCACACCTACCTTTGGTACAAATGACTCGTTATCTGCACCTTCTCGTGTTTGTTTATCGTAACGGCCACCTAGCGATAATTGCCATTGTGGTGAGAACGAAATTAAGTCCTGAACGTAAATACCGTAATAGTCGTATTCAGTTTCGCTTACTGTATCATCTGTTTTATAACTTACAGATGGGCGTGATGGTTCTGCTTGTCCTGCAGAAAAATCAAAGTAGTCAGCAGAAGTACGGCGTTGCCCGTAGTAGTAATCTAGCGAGTTTGCGCCAATTAAAAACTGATGCTGTAAGCTACCTGTTTTAAATTCCCCAATAAAATCAATAAATGCAGTTTTAAATTGCCAATCGTCAAAACGGTCGTAAGGACGAGATTCATAGCTGTCACCTTCAGCAAAGCCACTAGGCATGCGAGGTGCTGACTCAAAGCGTTGGCGCTCAAACGTTTGTTCGTTATAGCCAAGTTTTACTTGCCAGTTATCGGTTAAAAATACTTCTAGGTCTACACCTAGGTTTTCTACGGTAATATCGGTAAACGCCCAAGACATATCACGGATTGTTTTATCGCTACCAATTACATTAGCATTATCATCTATCCATGCACCAGTATCTAAACCTGCTTCGTCATCTGTGCGGTCGTAATGCACACGTACTAATGCGTTATCGCTAATATCGTAATCTACAACTAAAGCACCTAAAAAGCGGTCACGCTCACGGTTTTCACCATTTTGGTATTCACGCCAGTAGTCAACGTCTTGCTTTACTAAAATCCCGCGAGCACGTAAATCTTCTGATTCAGTTAATGCACCTGCAGCATCAACCATAAAGCGCGTTGACCCATGCTGATCTACATCGGCACTGGCATTAAATAATGTTTGTGCTGTAGGCTTTTTAGTTACCATGTTAACCAAGCCACCTGGGCCTGACTGACCATATAAAATGCTTGATGGGCCTTTAATTACTTCAACTTGTTGCAAAATTTCGATTGGTTGCTGATAGTGCGACCAATGCTGATGACCGTCGCGTAAATAACCTGTCGATGAGCTCAGCTCAAAGCCGCGTAAGTTAAATACTTCACGATTTCGTTGTTGTGAGCCTGCAGTTAAGCTTGCGTCATTTGTGAGTACTTCGCCAAGTGTAGTGGCAAGCTGTTCGCTAATAATAGTGTCGGTTATTACAGTGACAGATTGTGCAGTTTCAAGTAATGAAGCTGATGTTCTCATTGCGCCATTAGCGTTATCTACTTTGTAATCGTTAAAGTAGCTACCCTTTACTTCTATGCGTTCAAGGTCGGTAGTGTTTGCATATGTGCTTGTTGTAATGCTTGCTAATAGTGCTATGTAAATAGAATTCAGTTTCATTAATTGCTTCCAGCGCAGGTATGTAAAAAACAATCGCGATCTTAATGCAAACTACTATCATTTTCAACACCTTTCATTAACATGTTTTATAATGTGTTTGTTAATGGTTGCCAATTACGAATTCTGCTATTATAAGCTGCATATTAGTGGGGCTTTCTCCCATGTTATTTTATTGCTATGGAACTTACTGTGACTTCAACTGCTTTTTCATCTTTGGCTTTACCGGCTGGACTCGTTGATAACTTATCAACACTTGGCTATGCCCACATGACACCTGTACAAGCGCAAAGTTTGCCGCCTGTACTTGCTGGTAAAGACATCATTGCTCAGGCAAAAACCGGTTCAGGTAAAACTGCTGCGTTTAGCTTGGGTGTGTTAGCTAAATTAAACGTAAAACGCTTTCGTATTCAATCTTTAGTCTTGTGTCCGACTCGCGAACTTGCCGAGCAGGTTGCGGTAGAAATGCGTAAATTAGCGCGCGGCATTCATAACATTAAAATATTGACGTTATGTGGTGGTGTTTCAATTGGCCCGCAAATAGGTTCACTTGAACATGGCGCGCATATTATTGTTGGCACGCCAGGGCGTGTTGATGACCATATTCGTAAAGGTACTCTACGTTTAGATGATGTGGAAACATTGGTGCTTGATGAAGCTGATCAAATGCTTGATATGGGTTTTCAAGACACACTTGATGCAATTATTGAGCGTATTCCACAAAATCGTCAAACATTGTTATTTAGTGCTACTTTCCCAAGAGCTATTGAAGCAATTGCTAAGCGTGTACTTAAAAATCCAGAAATGGTTAAAGTAGAAGAAGAGCAAGCCAAAAGCACAATTAAGCAGTACTTCTACAAAATGGATAACAATAAGCAGCGCTATCCAACGCTTAAGTTATTACTTCTTAAATTTACACCACAAAGCTGTGTTGTATTTTGTAATACCAAAGTAGAAACTCAACAAGTGTGTGATGATTTAGCTGACGAAGGCTTCAGCGCTGTTGCATTGCACGGTGATTTAGAGCAACGCGATCGTGAACGTACGCTAATTCACTTTTCAAATAAAAGTGCTTCAATACTTGTTGCAACCGATGTTGCTGCACGAGGTTTAGATATTGATGACATGGATATGGTTATTAACTACCATTTAGCACATGACACGCAAACACATGTTCACCGTGTTGGCCGAACTGGACGTGCTGGTAAAAAGGGCATTGCTTGTTCTATTTACGGTGAAGCTGAAGCGTTTAAAATTGCACAAATTGGCGATCATTACGAGCGTGATATTACTCCAGAGCAAATGCCGCCGTTTAATTTATTAGATAAACCGCCGTACCGCCCTGAAATGGTTACTTTGATGATTGATTCAGGTAAAAAGCAAAAAGTACGTGCAGGCGATATTCTTGGTGCTCTAACAGGTAAGGATGGGGTTGCAGGTCGTCAAGTAGGTAAAATTAACGTACTTGATAACGTAGCATTTGTTGCTGTTGAACGTAACTCATCAAAACCAGCACTTCGCAAACTAACCGAAGGCAACATTAAAGGGCGTAAAATACGCGCTCGTCGCCTTACTCGTTAATTTAAACCGCTAAATTAACAAATTAGCGAGCAGCTACCTTTAGCTGCTCGTATTGTAATTTTATTTTTTTAAACTTAACTTCACAACCATTTGGTTTATCTGGGTGCATCTGTAATGCAAGTTGTCTCCAGCGCTTTTGAACGTTTTTAAGAGTGAAATTTTCAGGTAACTTCCATTCTAAAGCCAACGCTTTAAATTCATTGTCATTTAATACCAGTTGTGGTGATGTCGTTTTAAACTGACGCCAAAAACTATTCAAAAGCTCATCAATTTTCTCTTCACCGGTATCGTAATTACGCCAATCTAAATAATAATCTCGCAAATTTTCGTTCGTTGTTACTAAACTATTATCTTCTTTTTCTAAAAGCTCGATATGCAGAGTTGAAATGAGTAAACTTTGAGGGCGTAATTGTGCCTGCAGTTGGTACAATGCATTCATAATTAAAAAGTTACGTTTAAATAAATCACGTTCAGGGCTTTTATCGAGTGTTGTTATTGCGCTGCGGTTTGTCAGTTCTGCTGCTAAAGTATGAACTTGCCAAACCTGCCTTGTTAATATCAGCTCAAAAATCTCATCAATCAGTGGGTTAAGCATTGTTTAGGCCCTAGTAGTTAGTGTATCTTCAATAAAGATTACACTGATATAAGTAACGGTTTGAAGGATTAAAATTATGCTGGGCAAGTTTAAATGCCTCTTATTTACTATATGCTGTGTACTAATAGCTCCTAGCTATGCCCAAAATAGTGATTCGTTATTTGAGCAATTCAGAAACGAAGTGCAGTGGGAGCCTAAATTACAATTAGCAAATACGTTACTTGCTAATAAAAACGTTTCTAAAAAAGAGCGTGTCGCTGTTTATTCGGCATTAGGTAATAGTGCGTTATCGGCTGATAATTTTAAAGAATCTTTACACTATTTTAAATTATTAGAAAAAAACACTTCAGATACTTTCTTTCCTGACGAGCACTTTCGTGCAATAAAAATGCAAGGTGTAGCACTTTTTTATCAAGGCTTATTTCAAAAGGCCATAACTGAATATACCCGCACCCTAGTATTAGCTGAAAAAAATGAACAACTACTTGAACAAGCAAATTTACTAAATAATATTGGTTTGGCTTATTTTAATATGAATAAGCTAGGCGATACCCTAGAGTTTTACTTAAAGGCAAAAGCTATTTACGAAGCGCACGGTAGTGAGCAAGATCAAACCGACATATTACTTAATATAGCAGGCGTTTATATACGCTTATCACGCTACGATAGTGCATTTAGTCTTTATCAAGATGTACTTAAAGTTTATCAGCGATTAGATGATAAAAGTGGTATTGCGCAGGTATACAACAATATGGGTGTTGCTCATATGGAGAGTAATCAATTTGACTTAGCACTTCATTATTACCAGCTAGCGCTGCGTTATTATATTTCAGCCAATGATTACAATAAGTTATCTACGCAATATACTAACTTGGCAAATACTAATTTAGTGTTAAAAAAAGTAGATGAAGCGTACGAGCAAGCTAAATTAGGTGAGTACTATGCGCTTAAAATAGGTAACCATAATTTAGAGCTTAATGCGCTACATGCGCTTGGTAAAATTCAGTTTGTTAAAGGCAACTTAGAAGAGGCGAAAATAAGTTTAGATAGAGCTATTTCACTTGCCCACGAATATGGCAGTGAGCGAATAATTAGGGAGGGTTTAGGGACTAAAGCACTACTTGAAGCCAGTAAAGGCGATTATTCAAGCGCAATGGCCTTGCAACAAGAATATATTAGTGAGCTGCGAAAACTCAGAAGTACAGCAATTATAAATGCATTAGCGGTACTTCAGCATCAATTTAAAGCAACCCAATTAAACCAAGAGATAGAAAAACTTAAACAAGATCGACGTGTGCAAGAGCTAAAAATGTCGCAGCGTTCTCAGCTTACTTTATTCTCTTTTTTACTATTACTTTTGGTTGTTGTAACTGGTATTGCGCTTTACCGCCGTGGCGCAGAAAAACGCGCTAAGCAGCAGTTAACAGAGCAAGTTACGCAGCGCACTGCCGAGTTACAAGCAATAGCACAGGAGTTAAGAGAAGCTAACGATGTTAAAAGCCAGTTTTTGGCCAATATTAGCCACGAAATCCGCACTCCACTAACGGCTATTTTAGGGCAAACAGATGCTTTAATTAATGAATTATATGAGCCTGAGTCACTTAAAGATGAACTAAGAGTAATTCAGCGTCACAGTGACCATTTAAAAAGCTTAATAAACGACGTGCTCGATTTAAGTAAAATTGAAGCCAATAGATTAGAGTTAAATATTTCGTGCTTTGATATTGTAGAGCTTGTAAATGACGTACATGCAATGTTTATCACTCAAGCAAAAGCAAAAAATCTACGCCTTATTTTAGACAATCAAGTGGGTAATGAGTTTTACACTAAGCTGGATTTAATACGCGTAAAACAGATTCTTATAAATTTATGCGCTAATGCTATTAAGTTTACTCACGCTGGCCAAATCATTATTGCTTTAAATAAGAGTGAACAAGGGCTAGTGATTATTGTAAAAGATACCGGTATTGGTATGAGCTCTAAACAGTTAAAGCTTATTTTTGAATGCTTTAGCCAAGCTGATAACAGTATTAGCCGTCGCTTTGGGGGGACAGGGTTAGGCCTTAGCTTATCGCAACAATTAGCCGCGATGATGGGCGGTTATATCAGTGTACAAAGCGAATACAAAAAGGGCAGTCAGTTTTCGTTCTTTTTACCGTGCGCAGAAGTAAATAAATCGCAAAGCCTGATTGAAACTCAAAGTGCTCCAAAGGTAAATAAGCAATTGGCAGGGCGTGTTGTACTTGCAGAAGATCACCCTGATAATCGAAGGTTAATAAGCCGCTATTTACGTTCAATGGGGCTCGAGGTTATTGCCGTTGAAAATGGTGAGCAAGCGGTAGAGCAGTGCTTAAAAGAGTATCCTGATTTAGTGCTACTCGATATTCAAATGCCTGTGATGGATGGGCGTTCTGCTTTTCAGCTATTAAAACAGTGTGGTTTTGAGCGGCCTATTTTTGCTTTAACTGCAAATGCTATGAGTCATGAAGTAGATGGCTATTTAGAGTTAGGGTTTAGTGGTTACTTAGGTAAACCGATAGATAAAGAGTCATTTTATAAAGCGCTTTCCAGCCACCTACATAATGCAGAAGATCAGCCAATTACAAAGCAAAATGAAGTTGATATGAGCGATCTTGTCATTAGTTTTAAGCAAAGCTTTGCTTTGGAGAGTGAAACGATTACTCAGCATTTTATAAGTGAAGATTTAGCCGCGCTACAAAAAGATAGTCATCGCATTTTAGGAGCGGCGCAAATGTTTGGTTTAGATGAAATTGCGCAATCGGCTCAAAGTTTAGATAGAGCACTTTTACGCAGGACCCAAAAAAGTAGTGCGAATGACTTTAAAGCGCTCGTTGATACGTTGCAGAGTGTACTTAAAAAGTATAATGAAAGTTAAACTGTGTTTAATCCCGACATAAAAAAAGCGCCTAAGGCGCTTTTTTTATTCAGCTAAGACGCTTTATTGGCGTCTCATCGAATCAAAAAATTCATCATTGGTTTTGCTCATCGATAGTTTATCGATTAAGAATTCCATCGCATCAATTTCTGACATGTCATGAACAATTTTACGTAAAATCCAAAGCTTTTGAAGCTCATCTGGTTTTGTTAGTAATTCTTCACGACGAGTGCCTGAACGATTAAAGTCGATAGCAGGGAATACACGTCTTTCCGCAATTTTACGGTTAAGGTGAAGTTCCATGTTACCAGTACCTTTAAACTCTTCGTAGATAACTTCATCCATTTTAGAGCCAGTGTCGATAAGCGCTGTAGCTATGATTGTTAAGCTACCACCTTCCTCAACGTTACGTGCAGCACCAAAGAAGCGCTTAGGTTTATGTAATGCGTTAGCGTCAACACCACCAGTAAGTACTTTACCTGATGAAGGAATAACGGTGTTATAAGCACGTGCTAAACGAGTGATTGAATCCAATAAGATAACAACATCTTTTTTATGTTCAACTAGGCGTTTTGCTTTTTCGATAACCATTTCGGCAACTTGTACGTGACGAGAAGCTGGTTCATCAAACGTTGATGCAATAACTTCACCTTTAACTAGGCGTTGCATCTCTGTTACTTCTTCCGGACGTTCATCAATAAGTAAAACCATTAATGTTACATCAGGATGGTTGTGCGTAATTGATTGTGCAATATTTTGAAGTAGCATTGTTTTACCCGCTTTTGGCGGAGCTACTAACAAGCCACGTTGGCCGCGGCCAATAGGAGATGCTAAATCAAGTACACGGGCTGTAATATCTTCTTTACTGCCGTTACCACGTTCCATGCGAAAACGTTCGTTTGCATGTAGTGGAGTAAGGTTTTCAAAAAGAATTTTAGTTCGAGAGTTTTCAGGTTTATCAAAGTTAACTTCATTTACTTTGAGTAAAGCAAAGTAACGTTCACCGTCTTTAGGTGGACGAATAAGGCCTGAAATTGAATCGCCAGTACGCATGCTGAAACGGCGAATTTGGCTAGGTGAAACATAAATGTCATCTGGCCCAGCTAAGTAAGAGGCTTCTGATGATCTTAAGAAGCCGAAACCATCTTGTAAAATCTCTAATACACCGCCGCCGAAGATATTCTCTCCGCCTTTGGCATGGGATTTAAGAATGGCAAAAATGATATCTTGCTTTCTTAAGCGGGCTACGTTTTCGAGCCCCATGGACTCAGCTAAGTCTACAAGCTCTTTAATCGACTTGTCTTTTAATTCGCGTAAATGCATATTGGTGGGTTCTTTATTACAGTTGTCATACTCAAAATCGCTTTGATCGTTGAGTGAGGTTTGTTGAATATAACTAAGGATTAGTTGGCTTTATAAACTAGCAGTTCACTGGCAAAGCGTCCAGTCTTTATACAAAATAAATTTAAAAAAGGGCAAAAAAGCCCTTTTTATTGTTCTAGCTTACCGTTAGATGTTGTTTTCTAAAAACTCGATAAGTTGAGTTTTTGAAAGAGCACCTACTTTCGTTGCAGCTACTTGGCCATCTTTAAAAAGAAGTAAAGTAGGGATACCACGAATACCAAACTTTGGCGGTGTGCCAGCATTTTGGTCAATATTTAATTTAGCAACAGTCACACGGCTGTCGTATTCATCAGCAACTTCGTGAAGAATAGGGGCGATCATTTTACAAGGTCCACACCATTCAGCCCAGAAATCTACTAGTACTGGTTTGTCTGATTGTAATACGTCAGCTTCAAAGCTATCGTCAGTAATTTGGATTATTTTCTCGCTCATTGCGCTCTCCGATTTAGTTAGGCGAAATATTTAGTGCGTATTTAAACACTCTTGTTTCTTATTGCAAGTTTAAACGTTATGCTTAAACGCTATGACTAAGACACATTTAACCGATAAAAAGTTTTCAGACTTTGCTATCGCACCGGAAGTGGTTGCCGGTTTAACCGAGAATGGGTTTGAATATTGCACACCTATTCAAGCAAAATGCCTACCTTTTATTTGTGATGGACGCGATATCGCGGGCCAAGCTCAAACGGGTACAGGCAAAACGTTGGCGTTTTTAACTGCCACGTGCCATCGGTTATTACAATCTAGCAAAGCACCTAGTAAACATCCAAGAGCCCTGATCATGGCCCCTACTCGGGAGCTTGCGATTCAGATACACAAAGATGCTAAAATTTTAGCGCCGCACTGTAATCTTAACTTAGGTTTAGTATATGGTGGCGAAGATTACGAAAAACAACGTGCACAACTAGAAAAAGGCGTTGATATTTTAATTGGTACTACAGGTCGCCTAATTGATCTGTATAAGCAAGGCTGTTACACCCTTAATGAAATTGAGGTAGTCGTGCTGGACGAAGCCGATCGTATGTTCGATTTAGGTTTTATCAAAGATATTCGCTATATGTTCGATCGTATGCCAGATACATCAAAGCGTTTAAACTTATTATTTTCTGCCACATTATCGTACCGCGTACAAGAATTAGCTTTTGAGCACATGACAAACCCAGAGCATGTTCAAATTGAACCTGACGTTAAAACGGGTAAACGTATTCAAGAAGAGCTATTTCATCCTTCGCAAGAAGATAAAATTAAGCTGTTATTAACCTTAATTGAAGAAGAATGGCCAGAGAAAGCAATCGTGTTTGCAAATACCAAGCATAGTTGTGAAACAGTATATGCTTGGCTTAAATCAGACGGTCATCGTGTAGGTATGCTTACTGGTGATGTTAACCAGAAAAAACGCCAAACTATATTAGCGCAATTCAGCAAAGGTGATTTAGACTTTTTAGTTGCAACCGATGTTGCAGCGCGTGGTCTTCATATTCCAGAAGTAAGTCATGTGTTTAACTTTGATTTACCTGACGATTGTGAAGATTATGTTCACCGTATTGGCCGTACTGGCCGCGCTGGTGCATCAGGCCACGCAATTAGTTTTGCATGTGAGCAATATGCATACAACCTGCATGAAATTGAAGAATATATAGAGCACAGCATTCCTTTATCACATTATGATAAAACAGCATTGCTAGATGATTTAACTCAGCCTATTATTCAAAGAAAGCGCAACTATTCAACAGGTCCACGTAACCGTAGTAATAACAGCGGACGTCGCCCAAATAATAGTTACCAAAAAGGACGGTCGTAAGCGACCGTTTGTATAAGTAGTAGTAACTAGAGGTTTTTGAACGGTGGGGCAACTTAAACCGCAAAAAAATGTGTACGCAGTTATTGATTTGGGCTCAAATAGCTTTCATATGCTTATTGCCAAATCAATTGCTGGCGGTCTACAAACAATTGGACGTGTTAAACGCAAAGTCCGATTAGCCGCAGGGCTTGATAAAGGAAACGTATTAAGCACTGAAGCAATGCAGCGAGGCTGGGAATGCCTTGCCCTTTTTGCTGAGCGTCTACAAGATATCCCAGACAAAAACATCACCATAGTAGCAACAGCTACCTTACGCTTAGCAACTAACGCCGACGTATTTAAAAATCATGCCGAAAAGATTCTTGGTCATAACATTAATGTTATCAGCGGAGAATTAGAAGCGCGCACAATTTATAAAGGTGTTGCCCATACTTCATCTTGTACTGGCAAACAGCTTGTTATTGATATTGGTGGTGCAAGTACAGAAGTTGTAATTGGTAAAGCATTTGATGCCCTACATTACAAAAGCCTCAATATGGGGTGTGTTACCTATCTTGAACGCTATTTTAAAGATTGCCAACTAAGTAAGAGTAACTTTAACGCAGCAATAAAAGCGGCTCGTACAGTCATTGATGAAATTTCTCCGGAGTATAAAGCAGCTGGATGGCAAATTGCATCTGGAGCTTCTGGTACAGTACAAGCAATTCAAGAAATTATGGTCGCGCAAAATCTTGACGACTTACTTACACTTGAAAAGCTCAACACCATAAAAGATCAAGCAATTGCATTTAGCACTATTGCAGCGCTAGACCTTCCTGGGTTAAGTGAAGACCGTCGACTGGTATTTGTATCAGGACTTGCAATCTTAATCGCACTATTTGAATCTCTTGAAATAGAAAAAATGGGATTGGCGGGTGGAGCACTGCGTGAAGGTGTTTTATATAGCATGGTTCCGGAGTTTCATAATAACGACATTCGCAAACGCACAGTTGATGGGTTTATGAGTCGTTATCATGTTGATCAAAAACAAGCGTGTCGAGTTTCAAGCTTGGCAATGCAGTTAGCGCTGAGTATTGATAAAGATTGGCCGATTGAAAGCTTAAATGGGTTACCACTATTAAAAGCGGTAGCGCAGCTTCATGAGATTGGATTACTAATAGAGTATAAGCAGTACCACAAACATACCGCTTATATTTTGGAAAATACCGATATGCCTGGTTTTTCACAGTCAGAGCATAAATTAATAGTAGCGGTAGCAGATGCACATCGATCTGATTTTCCAAAAGGTTGTTTTAATTCACTCGGCGTAAATAGTCTATTAGCGCAATATATAGTGAGATTACTACGAATAGCAGTCATTTTATCAATGCGCAGACAAGATGATGTACTGCCTAAGTTTGAGTTAACTGCTAAAAATGAAGTCTTAGACCTTAAGTTTGAAAGTAACTGGTTAAAAGATCATCCATTAATGGCCAGTGAGCTGCAACAAGAGTCTAAACAGCAAGGAAAACTTGGCTGGAAGCTCATAGTAAACTAATTAAAAAGGCCCATCAGGGCCTTTTTAGTGTTTAAAGTAACCATTTCGATGTAAATATGTGCGAACAGCACATTATTTCAAGTTTTCTTCAAAAAAGGGTTGATCTGTTTTCGGATCTCCCTATAATGCGACCCCAC
>NZ_JASDDB010000004.1:0-359738 GCF_030407615.1 Pseudoalteromonas sp. APC 3355
TATCTCCTAATTGAAATTAAGAAATAGCTTAATCGGTTTGATGAGCTATTGGCAGGTGCACTTTGCTAGACGCTTACCTCTAAATTAGTGTTCTGAGAAAATATACCAATAAAATGAACGGGATCTTTTCCTCTAGCATCAGAAAGAAATTCAATACCAGGCAAAACTGTAATGCTCTCTTTTTCACCAAGTTCTTTCAATTCACGATATCTATCAATATCAATAATATGGTGGTCTGTAATCGCAAATACTGAAATTGAATTTCGCTTCATTTCCTGAATTATTTCAGCGTTGGAAATTGTCTTGTCTTTATAGTCATATGATGAAGGAGTATGAAAATGTAAATCCCATCTATTCCATTCTGAACCTTTGCTTTCCATCTTGCTTCCTTCAAATAATATAGATGATCAAACTACTACCGTAGTGACTTAGCATATAACGCCCACATAAAAGGCGAGCGTTAGCGAGTCCAGCCCGCGCTTTTTGCGGGCGATTTTTAATGTGCTTGTTATAAGACATTTTGATGCCACTCTGACTTACTTATTTTATATAGTACATGCTCACACTGTGGATGCGAAGCTTCAATATTTGGATGCATGAAATTTTGACCGCTGTTACACATACCAATTTTTTGCATGACTGCCATAGAACGTACATTGGCCACAGTAGTAAACGAGACAACCTCACTTAAATTTAATTTGTTAAAAGCATATTCGAGTGCTTTTTCAGCAGCTTCTGTTGCGTACCCTTTACCCCAATATTGTTTTGATAACCGCCACCCAATTTCTACGCATGGCGAAAACGGCATATTGTCTTTGGGGATATGCAAGCCGACAAACCCAATAAACCTATGTTGATTTGGAATTTCCAGCGCCCACAACCCCCAACCCCGACCTTCGATCAAGGCCTGAATCTTTTTTGCCATTTCATAACTTTCTGATTGCGTCTGAAGCTTTGGGAAAAACTCCATAACATCCTTGTCGCTGCACATTTCTGCGAAAGGAAGAAAGTCGTCTTCTGCCCACTGACGAAGCAGCAATCTTTCCGTTTTCAACATTTTTCAACTATGCCTTATAACAATTTAATAGTGCGCTCATCGCGCATATTTCTGCCAACGATACGCTCATGTATTTTATAAATCATTTTTACCAAATAACTTAACACATTGCTATATATAATTTTTATTAGCATTCAAACTCTCAATAAAAGACAAAATGCGCTCGTCGCTCATTTTCTTGAATATGGGAGCAGCACAACTATACTGTATATAAATACAGTTATATTGTTGGTGGTAATATGAAAACACGCTCTCCATTTTTAAATTATATAGCCGATTATATGTTGGTACGTCAGTATTCATTACGCACCGTAGATACTTACCTAAGATGGATTGCATCTTATATCCATTTTCATAATAAACGCCATCCCGCCTCAATGGGGGACAATGAAGTCGAACGCTACTTAGAACATTTAGTGTTAAAGCAAAACGTTGCACCACGTACGCAAGCCACCGCACTCAATTCATTGTCATTTTTATACAAGCACATAATAAAAAAAGAACTCTCATTAAATTTAAATTTTGCCCGTAGTAAAAAACAAGCAAAGCTCCCTGTAGTGATGACCCCAGAGGAAGTTAAAATGTTGATGGCTCATTTAAATAAGCGCTATTATTTAATTGCAGCCCTTATGTATGGAAGTGGCTTAAGAGTAATGGAAGCGGTGCAATTAAGAGTAAAAGATATTGATTTTGATTATAAATGCATTCAAGTATGGAATGGAAAAGGTAATAAACACCGCATTGTTACGCTGGCCACAGAGCTAATTCCTATGCTGAGAAATCAAATTTTGAACGTTGATGACTATTTAAAACTGGATTTAAATAATACGGAATATTCTGGCGTATGGATGCCATATGCTTTAACAAAAAAATATCCAAGTGCCGCAAAATCGCTTGCGTGGCAATATTTATTTCCTTCTCATATATTAAGTTCAGATCCTCAAAGTGGTGAAATAAGGCGACATCATTTTCATCACTCTTGTATTAGAAAAGAGATTAAAAAAGCCGTCCAAAAATCAGGGTTAACAAAAATAATAACACCTCATACATTGAGACACTCTTTTGCTACTCATCTACTGCAAAGTGGCGCTGATATCCGCACATTACAAACACAGCTAGGTCACAGCGATGTGCGTACAACACAAATAATACCCGCTGTATTGAATTAGTGAGCAATTATAGCGATAGATAAATAGCTCAATAACAAGGCAAAAACTTGGTTATATAGTTTATCTATATGAGAAGTTTTTAACGCAGTTAATGAGCTATTTAGAACGCTAAAATGTTCAACGTTTTAATTCAGTGGGTATGCTACCCATGTACTACAGCAAGGTGCTAACGGGGTTGTTAGCCCTTTTTCAAGATTATAAGCGTCTCTTTTTAATCCTCTACACATACATATTCACTTTCAAACCAATACCGTCATCTATTTCTACTTTAAAAAACACATAAAAAAGCCCCGCTTGTTTTTACACAAGCGGGGCCCCACACTAATTCTTTTCAAAAATAAAAGCGCCGATACTGCGGGCGCTTTGCATCATTGAATTTAATTTTATTGGTTAACTACGCTTTTAAGCGGGTTAATTGGCTGTGCGTTATCATCTAGTATGTTCATATCAAAATCGAACTCATCTACACGAATCGCCTTTTCACGTTTGATGTTGTAATCAATTAACTGAACGTGTTCAGCTTGGGTAATTACGTTCGCCGCTAGTGCGTTATCAAGCGTAATGTTAAAACGTGCACCTGGTTTAATTACTTTAGCACGTAGTGCTTTTTTAACTTTAGCCAGCTCGCCAAGTGATGCCATTTTAGCTTTGTAAGCTTGCTCATTAATATGATGGCCATCGCCCACTACTGGTTTAACTAAATGCGTGATTTGCGCTTTAAATGCGGTATCTAGCTGAGCTTGCTTAGCTAGTTCGCGGATTAAATCGTCGCTAATTTTTGGCATTTTAGTTGAGTAGTTCATTGTAATGAAACGAATAAACTTACGTGTACCACTTGCAGGGAAGTTATCTAAAAACTTATGCAATGCTTCTTCAGCACTTTGTAGTGCAAAACGAGTCGCGTAATGGAAATACGGCGCTGCTTGCTCACGGTCACTACTTGATACTTTTTGCTCGTAGTATTTAATTGATGCCATAGCTGCATATAAGAAGCTCATTACATCACCTAAACGTGCCGATAGCATTTCTGCTTGTTTTAACTTACCACCAAGTACAAGTAACGAAAAGTCTGCGTACACTGCAAGTTTTGCAGATAATTTATGTACTGCTTTTTCGTAGTCACGTACTTCTGGTAATTCAGAATTAGCACTTGCTGTAAATGGTAAAACACCAAGGCGGAAAGCACGTAAGCTGTTTGCTGTGCTGTAGCCAATTGTTTTACGTAAAATGCCGTTAAATTCTTTATCTGCGCCTTTGTCTTCACTGTGAATTGACTCAACCATAGATTGTAAATATGGGTGACAACGCATAACACCTTGACCAAAGATCATTAGGTTACGTGTAAGAATGTTCGCGCCTTCTACCGTAATGGCAATCGGCTGTGCAACATAACCACTTGCTAATGTATTTTGTGGACCATTTTGAATCGCTTTACCTGCTTGAATATCCATTGCTGAATCAAGTACGTCGCGACCAAGCTCTGTCATATGGTATTTAGCGATTGCGGTTACTACTGATGGTTTTAAACCCATGCCTAAGCCTTCAGTTGTAAGTACGCGCATTGCTTCTTGTAGGTATGTTTTACCTGCAATGTCGGCTAGTTTTTCTTGAATACCTTCAAACTGACCAATGGCTAAACCAAACTGTTCACGCACTGCTGCGTATTCAGATGCTGATTTAAATGCAACTTGTGCTGTACTAACACCTAGCGCAGGTAATGAAATACCACGGCCAGCACCTAAACAGCTAACCAGCATTTGCCAACCACGGCCGATGTTTTTCTGTCCACCAATAACAAAATCCATTGGTACAAATACTTTGTTACCACGTGTAGTACCGTTGTAAAAACGAATACCCATTGGGTCGTGACGATTACCAAGCTCTACACCTGGGTGCTCTTTAGGAATAAGTGCACAGGTAATGCCTAGGTTTTCTTTACCACCTAGCAGACCATCAGGGTCAACTACTTTAAATGCTAAACCAAGTACGGTAGCAATAGGTGCAAGTGTAATGTAGCGCTTGTCCCAGGTAATTTCTAAACCAAGGACTTCTTCGCCGTTGTACATACCTTTAGTTACTTTACCAACATCAGGAATACCACCTGCATCAGAACCCGCTTCTGGGCTTGTTAATGCAAAACATGGAATGTCTGTACCATTTGCTAGGCGTGGTAAGTAATGTGCTTGTTGTTCTTGCGTACCAAAGTGAAGTAATAACTCACCTGGACCTAACGAGTTAGGAACCATTACGGTTACCGCAACTGCTGAGCTTTTAGTCGCAATTGTGCCAACAATGGTAGAGTTTGCATAAGGGCTAAACTCTAAACCACCAAACGACTTAGGAATGATAAGCGAGAAAAAACGCTCTTTTTTCAAAAATTCTAAGATGTCATTTGGTAAATGAATGCCGTTTTGAATCACTGAATCGTCAATCATGCCCAATAACTCTTTTACTGGACCGTCTAAGAATGCTTGCTCGTCTGCGCTTAATGTAGCAGCAGGTACGTCGCGAAGTGCACTGAAATCAGGTTTACCTTGGTAGATAGAACCTTCAAGCCATACATCACCCGCGTCTAGCGCTTCTTGTTCTGTGATAGAAATACTTGGTAATACTTTTTTTAGTTTTGTACGTAAACTCATGATTGAACTCATCCGACCAGCTAATAATACCTACATTACGTCATAAAAAATCGTTTAGATCAATTACTCTATTCAATTAATTAACAGTTTTTTCAATTTATTTTCTTTACCTGAACGTAAACTGTTGAAACACAAAGGCTTACAGTTGTACGCTGAAAAAAAGTATTTTGACTAAAATGATGAATAAAACAGCAAAAGCTCTAGGGTCTGTTGATTTTTGCGGATTAAAATTTGTTCAAATTAGGGGCTATTTAATCGCGGCGCGAGGTTTGTAACCTAGTGGGCTAAGTAAAAACCGAGCAACAAAGAGTAAATAGCCCCTAGGAAGAACCCTTTGGGCAGCGCCTGTTTGGCATTAATGCTACGTTATCGCCCATTTATGGGGAATAACCACACTACATAGGCTCTGCCTTGCCTAAATACCAAACAGACTGCTGCAAATTCAACCTTGAAAGATCAACAGACCCTAGCGCTGTATCTATTTTTTGATGGGCATAAAAAAACGCAGCACAAATAGGCTACGTTTTTATTCAATTTGTAGAGGCTACATTATCAGTTAATCTAGCTAAAACTACTTAAATTTAAATCAAATTGTATAAGCGCTTCACTTAGCAACTTTAACAATTTGCTTGCCGGTAAAACCACCAGCAAGTTGTTTATTAAGCGCTTGCGATACTGACTCAGCACTAAAGTCTACGGGCGTTATTTCTGGGTGTTTAATGTCGCCACTAACAGCTCCTTCAAGTAACAGGTTGCCCATAAAGCTCAAGCGTTGTTGTGCACATAAACTATTAGCAAGCCATGCACCACCAATCGATACAACGCTAATATTTGGCGCTCGGTGATACATTAAGTCTTGATCAAAACAAGGGAGTGGATTTAAGCAGGCAATACGTCCGCAAAAACGCATTAACTCAATATTACGCTGAGTACACTCACCACCTATCGTATCAATAACCGCATCAAAGCCTTGCGGACCAAGTTCTCTGCGGATTTTTTCGCATAGCTTTTTATCGCTATAGTCAAAAACCACATCAGCGCCTAGTTGCTTAACCAATTTATGGTTACGCTTTGATGCGGTGGTAAATACATCTGCGCCACGCTGTTTTGCATATTGAATAGCAAACTGCCCTACCGCTCCGGCTCCGCCTTCAATAAAAATAGTATCGCCTTCACTAATACCTATTTTATCTAAGCTGATAAGTGCTGCCATACCGGAGCATGGAAGTGTAGCTGCAATGGCGGGATTTAAACCGCTTGGCACAACCGACACTGCAAAGTTAGGTACTTTGGTGTATTCGCTCAAAGCACCTTGCTCACCAATGTTGGCATGCCACATAACCCGCTCGCCAACATTTGGAAACACACCTTTATTAGCTTTAACCACAACACCTACGGCATCTAAGCCTAAAATGTGTGGATACTGCCATTTACAAAAGCCTGTTTTAGCAAATTGACCATCAACTGGATTTAAACCAACGTACTCTACTTTTACAAGCAGCTCGTTATCTGCACAGTCTGGAACAGGCAGCTCAGCATCCGCTAAGTTAATTGCTTCATTTGGTTCTGGCAGTACAATAGCGCGCATCGTTTGCGGGATAATGTATTCATGTAAATTTTCAGTATTTGGCATCAATATAACTCTACTTATTAGTGTCGTTTAACGCATAACTCCATTGGCCATTAAATGACTGGTAAGCATTTACTTTGGCAAGCAGTGAAGAAATTGTTGTTTCAACAGCATTTTCTTGCGCTATTAAAACATCCTGACGCGCATCTAACAACTCAAGGTAAGGAATTTGGCCTTCTTCATACATTGCTTGTGCTTGTAAAAATGCTTTATTAGCAAAGTCATAGCGTTCATCGGCAAAGCGTTTTTGCTGTGCTTGATTGACCAACAATTGCAGTGAAAGTTCACTTTCACTTAGTGCAGTTAATACCACTTGTTGATAATCGCTGTAAGCGGCTTCACTTAAAAACTGCTGCGCGTCGCGCTGTGCTAATAATGCTGGGTAGCTTAATAACGACCATTGTAACTGCGGTGCTACTTGCCACTGCTGATCGGTATTTTTTAAGCCTGTGCTGTCTATACTCACAACACCTGCAAATGCAGATAAGCTAATATCTGGTAATAACGCTTTGCTAGCTGCAACACTTAAACTATTTGCTTGGCTAAAGTCAAACAGGGCACGGCTAATATCAGGACGTAAGGCAATGGCATTATTAGCGTTTTTTAGTGCAACGCTAAAGTCACGTTCAAGCACGCTTTGCTCGTTTTCAATAGCAATATTTTGCGCTAGCTTACCGCTTAGTACTGCAAGAGCAGATAAATCGCTGTATTTTGCATACTCAATGGCAGGCATTAGTGCTTGTTGCTGCCTAAGCTGCGCCATAGTACGGTTTAAATCAAGCTCGTTTGCAACACCTTCGTCAACACGGGCTTGAAGAACGTCAATACTTTGCTCAAGCGCTTCAATTTGAAGTGCTACAATGTGTTGCTTTTCAACATTGCCTTGATAACTTACAAAGCCTTTAACAACTGACGATACTACTTCAATTTGTAATAAGCGTACTTGCTCTGCTTGGCTCATGGCCGATGCATTTGCAGCATCAACCAACGCTGTTATGCGACCAAATAAATCTAGCTGCCAATCAAGTGCAACGTTTGCACTTGATTGACGGTCATAAACGCTTGGTGCATCGCTTCGAGCCGCGCCAACATTTACGCCACCTTGTGGTAGGTATTGGGCTTTTTGCTCTCCTAATCGTGCTAATGCACTTTTAAGTGTTAACTGGCTTGTTTGCAAATTATAGTTATTTGCAAGCGCACCAGTAACAAGCTCATTTAGTTGATCAGAATTAAGCTTTTTCCACCAGTTTGTTTCATCAGCAACGCTAACGTTACTAGCAATATTAGCTTTAGCAACAAATTCGTTAACAGCTTTTTGCTCGCTCATGGTGTCTATTTTACTCGCGCACCCGGCTAAAAACGCAGCGACTAATACCGCACTGACAGTTAGACTTGTTTTAAGTCTTTTTTGCATTAATTTAGTCATGAGTATTCTCCTGCGCTTTCTCTTTTTTGTTAGTCACTAACATATAAAATACCGGCGTGAATAATAGACCAAACACGGTTACACCTATCATGCCTGAGAATACGGCGTTACCCATTGCGTGTCGCATTTCGGCGCCCGCACCGGTGGCAAGTACTAACGGTACAACACCTGCTGTAAATGCAATTGACGTCATTAATATTGGGCGCAAGCGCATACGACATGCCTCAAGTATTGCCTCTAAGTGCGATAAGCCTGAGTCGTGTCTATCTTTTGCAAACTCAACCATCAATATCGCATTTTTAGAAGCCAACGCGACCAGAACTATGAGCGCTATTTGGGTGAATATGTTGTTGTCAGAGCCAACAAACCACACACCTAACAAGGCTGAGAAGATAGTCATTGGTACAATTAATATAATTGCCAGTGGTAAACGTAAGCTCTCGTACTGCGCTGCAAGTACCATAAATACAAGTAATACAACTAACGGGAATACATAAACCATGGTGTTACCGGCAAGTACTTGTTGGTACGTTACTTCAGTCCACTCATATTCAATACCTGTTGGTAGTGTGTCTGCGAGTACTTTTTCAATAGCAACTTGTGCTTGATCAGAACTATAACCTGGCGCTGGGCTACCATTTAGTTCTGCACTTGGGTAACCGTTATAATGCATAACACGGTCAGGACCAATTGTTGGTGTTACTGTTAATACAGAGCCTAATGGCACCATATTACCTGAGCGATTACGTACTTTTAAATTAAGTATTTGATCAGGATCTAAGCGGTAGTCAGCATCAGCCTGTGCATTTACTTGGTACGTACGGCCAAACATATTAAAGTCATTTACGTACACAGAGCCTAAGTAAATTTGCAGTGCATTAAATACTTCATCAAGTGGAATACCTTGAATAAGCGCTTGTTCACGGTCAATATCAATATCCATTTGTGGAACTTGGATACGGAAACTTGAGTACAGGCCCATTAATGCAGGGTCTTGTTGCGCTTTACCAATAACAGCTTGCAGGCTATTAAATAGTGCTTCAAACCCTTTATTAGCTCTGTCTTCTATTTGCAGTTTAAAACCACCTGTAGTGCCTAAACCTTGAATTGGCGGCGGTGGAAATACCGCTACAAATGCCTCATCAATGGCAGCAAAACGTTTATTCAACTGCGCCGCTATCGCCATCGCTGATTGGCTCGGATCGGTACGTTTGTCAAAGCTCTCAAGTGGTGTAAATACAATGCCGCTGTTAGGGCTGTTTGTAAAACCGTTCACTGATAAGCCAGGAAAAGCAACAGTATGTGCAACGCCTGGGACTTCTAATGCAATTTGCTGCATTTGAGCAAGTACGTCTTCAGTACGATCAAGGCTTGATGCGTCAGGTAACTGCGCAATAGCCACTAAATACTGTTTATCTTGCTGTGGAATAAAGCCACCTGGTACGGTATCAAATAACTTAATTGTGCCGCCAACAAGTGCAATGTAAGCCACCATTACAACAACGGTCATACGAATTAGTTTTTGTACCAGTTTTTCGTACCCTTTAGCACCACGATTAAATACGCGGTTAAATGGTTTAAACAACCAACGTCCAAACAATTTATTAAGTAAACGCGTGAACGCATCTGGTTTTGCATCGTGTGATTTTAATAACAATGCAGCAAGCGCAGGCGATAACGTTAATGAGTTAAACGCTGAGATAATCGTCGAAATTGTAATTGTAAGTGCAAATTGCTTATAAAATTGACCTGATAAACCGGTAATAAACGCAGTAGGAATAAATACGGCACTTAGTACTAGCGCAATGGCAATAATAGGGCCTGTTACTTCGCTCATTGCAACGCGGGTTGCTTCAAGTGGCGATAAGCCTTTTTCAATATTACGCTCTACGTTTTCAACAACTACAATCGCATCATCTACAACTATACCTATGGCCAATACTAAGCCAAACAACGACAAGGTATTAATTGATACACCTAACCACTGCATTACGGCAAATGTACCAATAAGTGAAATAGGCACAGCAATTAGCGGAATAATAGATGCACGCCACGTTTGTAAAAATACAATAACAACAATAACCACCAGTACAATTGCTTCAAGCAAAGTGGCAATTACCGCGTCAATTGAGCCGCGAACGAATACCGTAGGGTCGTACACAATGTCGTATTCAACACCAGTAGGGAAATCTTTAGATAAGCGCGCCATTGTTTCGCGTACTTGATCAGAAAGCTCAATAGCGTTTGAACCTGGACGTTGAAATATTGGCATTGCAAGGGCTGGTTGGTTATCAAGCTCTGCACGCAGGGCGTAAGTGTCTTGACCTAGATCAACACGGGCTATATCAGATAAACGCGTTAACTGACCTTCGTCGCCTACTTTAATAATAACTTGTTCAAATTCTTCAATACTGTTTAAACGACCTTTAACGTTTAACAATATTTGAAATTGACTGTCGTTTGAAATTGGTTGCGCACCTAAGCTACCTGCAGCAACTTGCTGGTTTTGCGAGCGAAGTGCTGTTACTACATCTGTTGCTGTTAATTCGCGTGCAGCAAGTGCATCTGGGTTTAGCCATACTCGCATTGAGTATTTGCCAGCACCAAACATGCGAATATCACCTACGCCTGGTAAGCGCGCAATTTCATCTTTAATGTTTAAATCAGCATAGTTAGATAAGTAAGCTGTGTCGTGCGTTTTTTCAGGTGAGTATAAATGCACTACCATGGTTAAATCGGGTGATGACTTTTCAGCCACAACACCTAAACGCTGTACTTCTTCTGGCAAACGCGGAAGTGCACTGTTTACACGGTTTTGTACTTGTACTTGAGCACGGTCTAAATCGGTACCTAACGCAAAAGTTACCGTTAGTGTCATACGGCCATCACTAGTACCTTGCGAAAACATATACAACATGTTTTCAGTGCCGTTAATTTCTTGCTCCAGCGGTGTTGCCACTGTTTGCGCAATAACGGTAGGGTTAGCACCTGGGTAGTTGGCGGTAACAACAACTGTTGGAGGAACTACTTCTGGGTATTCACTTACTGGTAATTGGAATAGTGATATGCCACCAGCAATTAAAATAACCAACGACAGCATAGCCGCAAATATTGGGCGCTGTATAAAGAAATGCGAAAATTTCATCAATAAACCTTATTGCTTAGCCACAAGTTGTGCGTTGTCGTTTGACAATGTAAATGCCACACCGCTTGTATCAATTGTTACTGTTTGAGGAGAGATTGGCATACCAGGACCTACGCGAGCAGGACCATTTACAGCAATTACATCACCTTCGTTAAGGCCTGAAGTAACCGCACGTAATGCACCGTAACGTTCACCAATAGTAATTAGTTTGTATTCAAGTACGTTGTTTTCGCCAACGGTTAGTACAAAGCGATTTTTTAAGTCAGTACCAATTGCACGTTCTGGGATAATAATAGCGTCGCTAATAGAATTGGCTGCAAGCTTGATACGTGCAAACGAGCCTGCGCGTAATTGGTTGTTGTCTTCATTAAATACCGCACGTACACGTAATGTGCCCGTTGATGAATTAATTTGGTTATCAATAAAGTTAATGTAGCCTTTGTATGCAAAATCAATTTGACCGACTTTTTGCATTACAACAGTTTGGTGGCTCGCAGCAGTAACATCATTAAAAGAGCTATTCCATGTGCGCTCATCAACATCAAAGTAAGCGTACATAGCTTGGTTTGAAACAATCGATGTTAATACGCTTTGACCCGCAAGTACGTTATTACCTTTAGTAATATTTGCACGAGAAATAATGCCATCAATTGGTGATACTACTGACGTAAACTCTAAATCAAGTTCTGCTGAGGTAAGTTGTGCTTGCAGTGCAGAAAGCTGTGCTTCGCGTTGGCGCAGTGTTGAAGTACGCGCTTGTGCTTGCTCTGTAGAGATTGCCTTACGGTCTAATAAGCGTACCGCACGTTTGTCTTCACTTTTAGCTTGTTCAAGTGCGGCTTCTGCACTTTTAATTTGCGCTTTCAAGCTTGCAACAACCGCTGCAAATGGGCGAGCATCTAATTGAAATAAAACATCGCCTTGCTTAACCACGTCGCCTTCTTTAAATTCAATGCTATCGATGATTCCTGATACACGCGGCATTAAAGCAACTTCTTGTGGAGACTCTAAACGAGTTGTATATGTGTGCCAGCTCTGTACCGGCTTAACAAGCACCTGTGCTACATCAATTGGTTGAAGTTGCTGTGCAGGTGCTGATTGAGCTGTGCTCTCATCAGCACAACCCGCAAGTGTTAAAGATGCCGCAGTAAGTGCAGCAGCAATTAGATGTTTGTTCATGAAGACGCTCCATTGTTGATTAGCCTCGCATAATACGGATTAAACCCGTGTGTAAAAACCATAGATTTTTAAATTCATTAATGCCAAAATGGCATCAATAGATTAGTTAAGGTGTAATAATGGATACAACAAGTCGACTTTTAATGTTACTTGAAGTAGTTGAGCAAGGCTCTTTTGCTAAAGCTGCAGAAATACGCAACATAGATCGCTCTGTTATATCTAAACAAATTAGCCGTTTAGAGGATGAGTTAGGCGTTAGGTTACTTAACCGAACTACCCGTTCATTTTCGCTCACAGCGGCAGGCGCCGAAATGATCAAAAAAGCCGCAGAGCTTAGAGAGCTGCTCGGCGAAACCGTGCGCATGGCTGAAAACTACCATTTAGAGCCGCGCGGCGTTTTAAAAATCACTTCATCAACACTTATTGGTCGTCGTTATTTACAACCTGTACTTAATGATTTTCAAAAACGCTTTCCGCAAGTAGAAGTTGAACTGCGTTTAGACGATAGATTAGTAGACATAGTCTCTGAAGGATTTGATTTGGCTTTTCGTGTAGGAGAGCCTAAAGACTCGTCACTTATTGCACGTAAAATAGCGCGTAATCGATTATTAATTTTAGCTGCGCCACAGTTTATTGAAACTTATGGTATGCCAAAAACAATGGAAGAGTTAGCGAAATTACCAGCAGCAAGCTATGCCAGTAACTCTATTCGAGTAGAAGCAATTGATTATTACGATAGTAAAGGTGAGCGCTGCGAGCAAAAAATAAAAAGTGTGTTTCGTGCTAATGATGCCGAGTCATTGTTAATGAAAACATTATCGGGTACAACTTACTTTGTCGCCCCTGCATTTATTATTGGTGATGAAATAATACAAGGTAAGTTAGTGCCTTTATTGACCGATGTAAAACTGATGGAGTTTAGCGCGATGTATGCCGTATATCCGCATCGAGATTTACCAGTAAGAACCCGATTATTTTTTGATGCTGTACGCGAGCATTTAGGAAAAGATAAACCGATTTGGGAAAACGGGATCCCTAACTTTGAACAAATGTACTAAGTAGCACGACTTACGCAACGACTGCCTGGTAATCATTTTCTTTTTTAAACTTACAATACACTTTATTGCGACCAAATTGCTTTGCTTTGTATAACTGTTTATCAGCTTGGTTTACAAAGCTTTCCAATGAATTGGTACTTTTAAATTTTGCGACACCAATACTGGTTGTAACATTGATTGCAAGGCCTTCAATGTCGAATGTGGTACTTTCAAAACGTGCTCTTATTTGTTCAGCGGTATTAAGTGCAGCCTCTTCATTTTCAAAAGAGCTAAATAAAGCAAACTCTTCACCGCCGACTCTAAATACATACCCTCTAGCGAGTATAACTCTTAGTAAAGTGGCCACTTCGATAAGTACTTGGTCACCGACACCATGGCCATGCTCATCATTTATCTGCTTAAAAAAGTCTAAATCGAGTAAAAACAAATATAACTGTGACTTATCTTGTAGTTCTACTTCAAAGTAGTGGTTCATTGAAAGGCGATTACCTGCACCCGTTAATGGGTCAAGTAACGCTAAATTTTTAAGTCGCCTTGAAAAGTGTGAGCGGCTCCCTTCAAAAACATGAGAAATCGCCCAAATACTTAAATAAGCACAGAGTAGATTAAGGGATAAGTTAAAAGTTTCAAAGGGGGCAAGTGTAGACTGACTACCTAAAATAAACACTTGGATCACTAATAAATTTGCAGAGAAAATTACACCATATTGTTTACCCAATAGTAGGTAGTACAAAATAGGTAATGCAAACGACCATACATACACACCGTTACGAGGCGACGCCAAAGATGTACCCAAAATAACGATGAATGTGATAAGTGCGCACATTACAACGGATTGCCAAAACTGTAATGGGCGGCGTATAAGTGTAATGTAAGTAAATATACAATAAATGGAAAAACAGATTTCGATATAGCCAAGCAATGGAAAGTTATTTACAGTTAAATTAAATCCCGCAAATCCAACCGATAAAACACCAAAACAAAGGCACATTCCTCTTAGAACGTCCTTTCTTAATGATTTAGTGCTATTAAGGGCTGCGATATCCATTCTAATCACTTAATAAAAATAAAAAGTAAGTTTAACGTGAAAATACAATTTAACAAGCTTTGTTGCTCTAAAACCATGTAAACACACCCTTTTATTGGTGATTTAGGGACACGTTTGGTGTTTTTGTTTACAAATTAGCTCTAAAAATTAACCACCTAACATAGATAAATTAGTGGTGATGCCCGTATTACCTTGATGCAAAAGATGAGTTGGCTTTTTAGTTTTAATATAACGAGATAACAATGCCATTAATTCACTATTCGAACTGTCGTTCATATATTCTCTTAGCGAAATACCCTCTTCAGAAAACAAACACAAGTGCAGATTTCCTTTTGCTGTAACCCTTAGTCGATTACAGGTACTACAAAAATCATTGCTGTAAGGCATTATTAAACCAATTCTGCCTTGATAATCAGGATGCGCAAACTCTTGAGCAGGACCTGCTGATGCACTTCGAGCAACTTGCTGCCAGCCCGTTTGTAGTAGCTGAGTTTTTAAAACTTGCCCAGATACATGGTTAGCATCAAAAAAGGCTTTGTTGTCGTTTGTTTGCATCAATTCTATAAAGCGGATAGTAACGGGGCGGTGTTTAACCCAATTTAAAAATGTATCAAACTCTTTTGCGTTGTATTGCTTCATCAGCACGCTGTTTATTTTTACCGAATCAATACCCGTTTCAAGCGCAGTATCAATACCTTTCATTACTGAGGTAAATTTGTCATGCCCAGTAATGGTGTTAAACATGCGCGAATCTAAGCTATCAATGCTTACATTAATGGCGTTTAAGCCTGCATCTACCCAGTCATGAATATTCTTATGAAGAGAAAAACCATTGGTAGTCATTGCAATTTTTTTTATGCCCGCAACATCTTTTGCCGCGCGAACAACATCTATAAAGTCTTTTCTAAGGGTTGGCTCTCCGCCAGTGATCCTTACTTTTTCAATACCATGGTGTGCAAACGCTTTAAGCGTATTGCTAATTTCATCAATTGTGAGAAAGCCACGGTCATGACCGCCCTGATAACCATCTGGTAAACAATAAACACACTTAAAATTACATACATCAGTAATAGACAAACGTAAGTAACTAAACTCTCGCCCTGTTGGGTCGATTAGCATAAATAAACCTTAACTAATATCAACACGTAATAACAACCTAATACCAATTTGCACTAATACTTAATCGTTTAATTAAGCAAACTGGTATAAACAACGCTACCTATTGATACATAAATAATAATTACATAAATATATTTAATAACTTAAAGGGGCAGCCTAAAGCATACCCCTTTAATTATTTTGTTTTACGCTTCTAAGCCTTTTTTAAGTTCGCTTGGCTTCATTGGTAGGTCACGTAAACGCACGCCTACAGCATTAAACACTGCATTACCAATAGCAGGAGCAACTCCGATCACCCCAGGCTCACCTAAACCAACTGGAAACTCATCGCTTTGTAAAAACTCGATGTCCATATCTGGCACATCTTGCATTCTTAGCGGTAAATAAGTATTAAAGTTAGTCGCAGATACTTGCCCATCTTTATACGTATTTGATTCATGCAATGCAAGGCTGCTGCCCCATAGTAACGACCCTTCAATTTGCGCCAGTGCGCCATCTGGGTGAACTATTAAGCCCGCATCTACAACAACATAAAGCTTTTTAAGCGTTATTTTACCACTATCACGGTTAACGTGAACATGCGCTGCGGTTGCAAGCCATGCTGGCATAGTACGTTCTTGCCCTGAGCTTACAGAAAAACCAATGCCTTCGTCTTTCGCTAATTTTACAGAAGCTACTTTGTCAGACACCGTTTTAAGCACATTACGTAAGCGCAGTGCTCCGCCAACGCTCTCAGGTGCTTTACCCGCTTGCTTGCCTTTACCATCTAACATTTCAATTCTAAATTGAACAGGATCTTTGCCTTGCTTATGGGCAATTTCATCAATAAACGACTCAAGACTCCATGCAATCCAGCCTGGCCCTACTGAACGTAACCAACCTGGAGTAAAGGTGCTTTGCGCAACTTCGTTATTAATAGCGCGTGCACGATGACTGCTCATGCTGTACCAATGATCAGCGCCCGATGCCGAAAATGCATCAAATTTACCTTTGCCATCAACACCCGGTGATAAAAACCCTGGTGCCATAGCTTTAGTAGGCCAACCAGCAGCAAATGCATGTTCCATTCCTGTGAATGTACCATTTTTATCAAACGACGCCGTCATTTTTGCAGCTGATGCTGAGCGAGACTGATCGAATAAACTATCGTCTGCTCGTGTAAATACCAGTTTTACTGGTTTACCTACTGCTTTTGCAGTTAGAGCTGCAGGTACAGTCCAGTCACCAAATAATCGACGACCAAAACCACCACCTAAATAGTAAGGACGAATAATTACTTTGTTTTGTTCTATTTCGAGTGCTTTAGCAAGCGCAGGTAACGTAAGTGACTGCCACTGGTTACCGGTATGAATAATCCAATTTCCGTCTTTAAATTCTGCAACCGCATTTAATGGCTCTAGCTGATAATGACTCGCTGTCGCTGTGGTATACATTGATTCTAACGACTCACTGGCGTCTGCTTGGGTTTTCTTTATATCGCCTTCATCAACAAACAAAGTACCCGAGTCGCGTTGCTCGCATAATCGCTTACCTTCTTTTTGAATATCAGCTTCAGATATATTTGCTGACTCACCCTTTTTGTAACTCACCTTTAAAGCATCTACTGCTTTAATGGCACTTGGGTAACTATCAGCTAATACAACAACCCAGCCTTGCACTGTGTTACTAGGGTCATTTAAAATTTCATAGCCTTTGTAACCTTTAATAGCTTTTGCTGCACTATCGTCAACGTTTGTTACTGTGCTGCCATAACGAGTTGGTGGAATAACTGGACGCGCGTACAGCATGCCTTCAACTTCTACATCTATCCCATATACTGCTGTACCATTTGTTTTGGCTGGTATATCAAGCGCTTTAAAGTCTTGTTTAAGCCCAGTTAAATGACGTTTATTAGCCGGTTTTAGTGGAAGGTTTGCAACTTCATCACTGGTAAATGTACGATTAAACTCGCCTTTTTTAACTATGTCTGCGTAACTAACCGATTTTTCGCCTGCAATAATATAGCCCTTTTCAGCACGACATTTGTCTGCAGGCACGCCGAGCATTTTAGCTCCGGCTTCTATTAATGCAATTCGACCCGCAGCGCCGGCTTGAGATAATGGCTTGAAGCTTTGAAATACAGACCACGAACCACCCGTTACCATAAAGCCCCATTTTTCATGAGTATCTACATAGGTAATTGATACTTTATCCCAATCACATTCAAGCTCATCAGCCACAATGCGCGCAAGAGCAGTACCGATATGTTGACCCATTTCAGCTTTAGCAATACTCACTTCTACGGCGCCGTCGGTGCTCATAGTCCACCAAATAGTGGGTGAAAAAGCCTGTTGCGCAATTGATTCTTTTGCACTGAGCGAACCCGAAAATAACGCAGGGGCAAACGCCATGACTAAGCCTGCGCTAGCAGTGCCAATCATAAACGAGCGACGATTTAAATTAACGGTTTCGCTATTTTTTTGAAATAATTTTTTCATTATTGGCTCCAGTTAAGCGTTTTGTGCATTTGGATCAAATATATTTACTACACTTTGTGACTCATCTGCAGCGCGTTGAATAGCAGTTTTAATACGTTTATAAGCCATACAGCGACAATAGTTACCATTCATATGGCTTACTATTTCTTCATCTGAAGGACTTGGATTAGCTGCCAGTAATGTAGCAGCTTGCATTATTTGCCCCGACTGACAGTAACCGCACTGTGGTACTTGCTCTTCAACCCATGCTTTTTGAAGTGGATGTTCGTTATTAAGCCCTTCAATTGTGGTAATGTTTTTTCCTGCAATTGCGCCAATTGGTAAAACACATGAGCGAGTTGCTTGCCCATCTAAATGCACCGTACACGCACCACACATTGCAATACCGCAACCAAACTTCGTACCTTTTAATCCAATTTCATCGCGAATAACCCATAACAATGGTGTATCTTCACTTGCGTGTGATTCAACCACCTTGCCATTAATTGTAAACGTCACCATAGCTTGCCCCTTGATTAAGCTTTATAACCTGCGTTTAAATTGTTTAATTTAAACTCAGGTTATAACAGTTAAGATTGTTGTAACTACTAATCCATAACACATATAGTTACCGCATCAGCTACATTAACAGCTAAATACCATAACCACTGCACTAAAGCGTTAGCGCAGCTAAAACTTATTTTGCCCTACTACTACTTTATCACTCATTTTTAGCTATAAAATTACTTAGCTGCTTTTGAGTATCTATGTCTACACTCGCACTACTTAAACTAATTGTATTGACGACCTCACTGCTGGAGCGCAGTAATTGCTGCGCACCTCTGTCTGAAGTTAAGCTTGCAAGCTGAGATAAATCAACCGCTGGGAATATAGCGGGTACACCTAAACGCTCGCCATAGTTTGCGCACCAGCGCGATGGGTTACGTTTAAAACCAGTAACTAGCTCACTTAAGTGCGCTACTTTTAGCTCAACCTGATCCGCGAGCATAAATAAAATCCCATCAAAGGACTTATTTTTAAACACTGTTTGAGAAGCTATCGCGATTGAATTACCTAAGCCTTGGCTCCATTGCTTGTTCTCAATCAGCTCTATGTTTTTATAACCTGCCAGTGCTTGTACTACTTCTTTATGCCATGCCCCGGTAACTACATACACCGGCGTGTCATCAAGTTCTTGAAGTGTATTTACAGCATGCTCAATCATTGTTTTGCCAAAGCCAATATCAGCTGTTAATTTACAGCCGTTAAAGCGAGATGATTGCCCTGCGGCTAAAACAACTTTTGCAATTAGCACGGCTCTTGCCCCCAATGACTTAGTGATTGGGCATCTTTATCACACAGCACTGCATGTATTTCGCTGATCAGCGATAGTGCAATACTCTCTGGCGAGTCGCCCCCTAAATTTAAACCGACAGGCCCAAAAACAGGAGACTTAATTTGTGAAACATGCGTATTTGCGTGCTCTAAAACTTGTTTACGTCTGTGCTTAGGACCCAATAGCCCTATATACTTAAACGGAACATCTTTAAATTGAGCCAATGTACTGGCGTCAAGTTCAACGCTGTGAGCCATTAAAATAGCCGCATCAACTTTATGGGTTATGCAATATTCTTTTAACTCACTCGGTGTGATGCGCAAAATAGCATCTGCATTTTTAAAATACTGTCTTTTTGCATTGGCAGCGCGCGTATCCCATACAGTTACACTCCAACCAAGTTGTTTGGCAAATGTATAAACCGGAACTGCATCAGCGCCACCACCTACTATTAATAGATGGGGCGGTGGATAAATAGAGGTTTGCAAGCACGTAGCGCCTTGTAATTCTACCAACTGCGCTTTGCGGTTCATTGATAAACCATGTAACTCATCATTTTGCGTAAATACACCACTACCGGCTGGTAAAATGGGGCTTACTTGTTGAAGGTATCGCCCTGGTTTATTCTCATTAAGTGCTTTAGATACAAGCTCTAACTGTAAATAGTCATTAGCCTTATGAATAGGCTGCAGTAAAATATGTACTATGCCTCCACAACCAATGCCAAGTTGAAATGTTAAATCGTCTTCATCGGTGGCATCATAACTAATAGTTTTACTGCTTAAAGTACTCATTACTTGTTTAGCATGGCGCTGTATGTCAGCTTCTAAACAGCCACCCGAAAGCATCCCTAAGCGCTCGCCTAGGCTCGAAATAAGCATCATAGCACCTAGCTTTCTGTAGCTAGAGCCTTCAATTTTATACAAAGTAGCTAAAACCCATTCTTGGTTGTCCCTGTTGGGATACCAAGTGTTTAAGATACTTTTCAAATCTGTAACCATATATTGCCCTTTAAAAAGCATTTTTGCGTTTAAAAACAAATCAGCCTAAACAGCTAATTTAAAACTTAATAATTCACGCACAATTTAGTTTTCTATTATATCGTTTAAGGTCTCAATTAACTCATCAAATTGATCATTAACGCTTTGGCGTTGTTTATCATTTAAGGTTGAGTTTAATTCGTAGAGTAAATTTATATATAAATCTAAGTTTGCTTCATTGGTTTTCAATAGTGCGTCGCTCATATATAGTTCGCGCTCTTTAATAACTGTACTCAACTGATTTATAAATTCTTTTTTTGTAATTTCAGCATTTGTAAATACCTGTTTGGCCGCATTCAAACGGGCTTGCTTGTACTCTAACCACAGCGCTCCTGAGTCTTGATGTTGCTCATTAGTTGATTTAATCAGCGCTTTTTGTTGTTTATTAAGTTTGCCTATCCACTGCTCGTAGTATTCAAATTGCTCTTCCAAACGCTCACTTTTTAGCTCAAGCGGGGTTTGTTCGTTAAACTCTTCACGTTCGTCGTTAATTTTTATTTGAATATTGTTTAAAAGTTCTTCTCTTTGCTCACTTGATAAGGTTGCCCCAAGCTCAGCTAAAGGCATGTGCGCGTATTCAAGTAGGTTTTGCCAATGCTTTTTAGCAAAAACCACCTGCTCTTTTAACTGATCAATGCTTAGTGTGTTGTTAAAAAGTGCCTTAATATTTTGAATGTCTTGTTTGTAGGCTGGTAGCTGCGTACTTCTATGCCACGCTTGGGTCGTGTTAATAATCTGTTTGAGCTGCTTATTTTGTGTTTTATTTAGATCAATATAATCATCTACCCAAAATGACGAAAGCCAGCTCAAGTTGTTATAAGTGAATGAGGCTGAACAGCTACACAAAAATACCATGCTGATAGCAAAGCATGCATTTATCACTTTTTTAGCTTTAAGATTATTAAGCATCACTTTCCTTATTTTAAATTTTATAATCATGAAAATCTTATTTGATAATAATTATCATTTAAGCATTGACTTGCGCGCTAATCTAACTAATAATCATTATCAGAAACAAAATGTACCGACCTCAGTGCCTATGGAAGGATATTCAGCAAGGATGCTGACACATTAAAAGAAGAACGTGCCGCTTCGTGGTATTACTTACTCGACCCAAGTAATAACACCAAATATCACATTTACTTGCTACATTGCTCATATTAGTGACGGTTAATATGACTCAAAAAAGCCCTAACGGGCTTTTTTTATATCTTTAAATTTTCTATAAAATCTGTATCTTACACTTCTTAAACTCATTTACTTACCTTGAAAGTCCACCGCGCTGTTATTTACATTTTATACGCACGATCTAATAAGGTACCGCCTTGCGTTTACACTAAAGCTGGCGTAAAACATAACAGTAGACACCCTTTTTTGCATCTATCTATAGTAACCGATTTAGTCTTTACATAAATGTATTGGGTATTAAACGTTTATAATGTGCAAATAGTGCAAAAATTTAATAAATTAGCATTTAACTATGGCCTGTTGACCTTTTAGGGTTAAAATTTGTTCTATCTAGGCGCTATTTAATCGCCGCGCGAAGTTTGTAACTTAGTAAGCTCATTAAAAAACCGAGCAACAAAGAGCAAACCGCCTCAAGGGCGAGCCTAAATAGCAGTGGATGTTTAATCTAAAAATGTACTGGCCCTAAAATCTATCGAAACTATTACTAATTGGAGACATTAATATGTCACAGTTTAATTTAAAAGCACTCATTCTTGCTGGCGTTTTACTTGTCAGCCCTTTCGCTCATGCAACATTAGAAGATGGCATAAGAGCAGCTAACGAAGGTGAATTTGCAGTCGCCCTAAAAGAATTCCAATACCTAGCAGACAAAGGTTTTGCGCCAGGAATTTACGAACTAGCCAAATTATACGAAGGTGGATACGGTGTAACACGCGATTACCGCAAAGCAGCTGCACTTTATCAACAAGGCGTTAAAAAGAACCATGCTGATTCGATGTTTGCTCTAGCTGTTTTATACGATGAAGGTAAAGGCGTTAAACTTGATCATCAAATGGCAGTTACCTTATTTGAAAAAGCAGCTAAGAAGAATTTACCTGCAGCTCAATTTAATTTGGGCGTAATGTACGCTAATGGCGTGGGTGTTACACGAGACTATGAAGCGGCACGTAACTGGTACGAAAAAGCAGCTGCAAACAATTACTCTTTAGCGCAATTTAATTTAGCCCTCATGTATTTTGAAGGACTAGGTATGCCAAAAGATTTAGAAAAGTCATATATTTGGAATACTATCGCTGAGTACAACGGTAATATGCAAGCGAGTCATAGCCGTAAACTTGATGAGCGTAAAATGCTGCCTAAAGAAATTGAAGAAGCTAAAGAAAAAGCCGATGCCATTTATGCAAAAATACAAGTGGGTACCTATGCTGGCGAAGGTCGCTTATTTTAAAGTCTTATTTTAGAGTTTAAGACCGTAGCTTTAAACTAATCTAAAAAAGGCTGAATTACATAATGTAATTCAGCCTTTTTAATATATCTTGATTAGCAAGTTAACACTTATTCAACTTTACCAAATCAGCACCCTATTATTTTATGTAAAGCCACTTTAGAAGCTTAATAATAAGTTTGCTTTGTTTTAGTAGCATAACAATGCGAGGATTAAACGAGCCCGATACTAACGTATTTTTAGCATGGCTAAACGTTAAAAACCCTTCTATACCATGATAATGCCCCATTCCTGAATGCCCTACACCACCAAAGGGAGCATCATCAGCAGTTACTTGCACTAAGGTGTCGTTTATTGCCACAGTGCCACTGATTGTTTGCTTCATAATGTATTCTTGAGCGTGCTTATCTTGGCCTAAAATATAAAGCGCTAATGGGTGGTGATGAGCTTTAATATAGTCAATTGCGCTGTCGAGCTTTTCATAACTCATTATTGGTAGTATTGGACCAAATAACTCATCTTGCATAAGCTGCATTTCGTCAGTTACTTGAGTTACTAAATGCAGCCCCATACGGTGCTTTTCTTCGTCTTGCTGGTTTTGCTCAAGTGGCTTAATAATGTTTGCACCCAGTTCTTGGGCTTGCTCTAAGTAGGTTGCCAAACGTTTATAATGCGCATCGCTAATGATAGAAGTTAAGTTTTTACCTTCAACACCGTCTTTAAAATGCTTTTTATACAACTCGCATAATTGCTGAATAAGCTGATGCTCAAGCTCTTTGGGTACAAATACGTAGTCGGGTGCAACGCATATTTGCCCTGCGTTGGCCATTTTGCCAAACAGTAAGGCTTGTGCCGCTTTTTTAATATCGGCATTTTGCGTAATAATAACCGGCGATTTACCACCGAGTTCAAGCGTTACCGGCGTTAAGTTACGACTCGCTGACGCCATTACTAATTTACCTACGTTCGTAGAACCCGTAAATAATAAATGAGCAAATGGCAGTGATGAAAACTGTGCTGCAACATCACTCGCCCCTAGTATTATTTTACAATGAGCTTGCAGATCATCTTTAAAGATTTTTTCGATAACGGCGTTTGTATGAGGTGTGAATTCGCTTAATTTAAGCATCACTCTATTACCGGCAGCTATGGCGGTAAGCACAGGTACTAACGCTAACTGAATCGGGTAATTCCACGGTGCAATAATACCAACCACACCTTTGGGCTGATAATTAACACTTACTTTTGAAGGCCATAAGCTTAAACCCACAGAGCGATTACTTGGCTTTGCCCATTTTGGCAGTTTTTTAATAATGTGCGCGAGTGTTTGCACTGTAGGCAATATATCGCCAAGTAAAGTATCGAAAGCGGTTCTGTAACCAAAGTCTTTTGAAGCAGCATCTACTAGCTCTTGCTCAAGTTCAACAATACGTACACGGAGTTTTTTCAATAAAACGAGACGTTTATCAATTGGCAAGTAAGGCGTTTCGAGAAAGCTTTTTTGCAATTCATCAAACTGGGGAATTAAAGGCATTGCCTGTGATGTCTCAGTGCTCAAAATAGGTTACTCAATTTTTAAAGTTATTAACGACTATAACCTTGTTCTGTTTTTCGAGCAATAACACTAATTATCTAAAAAAGAGCTTCTTAAGCAATATATATATAAGCATAAAGAGTAGCTTTGTTTAAAATTGTAAGTATAAACAAAACTACTCTGGCATAGGTTGGTTAGAACTAATTTAGTACAGCTTTAAAAACCAAATACTTGGGCTGCAATCGTCATTGTTACCAGCGTAATTAATACAATAGCCACAATGTTTAGCACAAAGCCCGCTCTTATCATGTCGCGCATTTGAATTTGCCCTGAGCCAAACACAATAGCATTTGGTGGTGTCGCTACCGGCATCATAAACGCACAACTACACGCTATAGCTGCAGGAATAACCCAAACCAATGGTGAACCTGTTATAGACTCTGCAACGGGCCCTAACAAAGGAAGAAAGCCAGCTGCAGTTGCTGTATTGCTTGTGATCTCAGTTAAAAACGTAATTAATGCCACAACAACAAGTACACTCATAACAAGTGGAATAGTGCTAGCGCCTTCAATTAGGTGAGCAATAAACTCAGCAAGCCCTGATGACTTAATTTGAGATGCAAGTGTAAGCCCGCCACCAAATAATAATAAAACGCCCCACGGCACTTTAGCTGCGCTTTCCCAATCAAGAATACGCTCATCTTTGCCTTTATTCGCTGGCATTACAAACAACAGCAATGCCGCTGCAATTGCAATAGTAGTATCTGAAATATTAAGACCTGTTATGTCACCTAATAAAGGTCTAAATATCCAACACAGTGCTGCTAAAACAAATACAAATAACACGCCTTTTTCGGCGCGCTGCATTATACCTAGGTTTTTTAACTGTGTTGAAAACACCGCTTTTGTATCAATTTTTTGATCGTTTTTAACATTAGCATCTACTTTATACGCAAATTTAGTAAGCCAAACCCAGCTAATAATTAGCATACCTAAAGACAGAGGTACGCCTACAATCATCCATTGCGCAAAGCCAATTTCTATTTCGTAACTATCTGACAAGTAAGCAGCCATTAAAGCATTAGGCGGAGTACCGATTAAGGTAGCAATACCACCAATACTTGCACCATAAGCGATTGATAACAGTAAAGCCTTACCAAAACCTTCATTACTCGGGTCTGATTGCTTAACTAAATTAGTAATTGAAAGCGCAATAGGTAGCATCATTACGGCTGTTGCGGTATTAGACATCCACATCGACAAAAATGCAGTTACAAGCATCATTGCTAAAATTTGCAAGCTTGGCTTTTTACCCGCATATAACATGGTGCTTAGCGCAATACGTTTATGTAACCCCCAACGCTCCATAGCAATAGAAATTAAAAAACCACCTAAAAATAAAAATATTAGCGGGTGCGCATATGGGGCAGCCACGCTTTTAATTGCTGCTATATCAGCAAGTGGTGATATTACCAGAGGGAGCAAAGCAGTTGCTGGAATTGGTACTACTTCACTCACCCACCACGATGCCATCCAAAATGCTAAACCTGCGGTTTTAAATGCCGCTACAGACATACCCGTTGGTGGATCGAGTAAACATGTTAATAGCATTACTACAGGGCCTAGTATCAAAAAAAGCCATTGGAAATGTCTTTTCTTATCTGGTTTTTGCGTGAGTATATTATCTGTCATGGCAGGCCTCTAAAATTTGTATTTAAGACCAAGCGCAACACTGCTGTCGTCTTGTTCTTCTAAATTAAGGTCGGTGTATAAAAGGTAAGCAGTTGTTTGCTTATCAAATACATAGTCAAGGCCCGTAGTCCATTGCGTTGCCTCAGAAGTTTGACGAAGTAAAGAGTCATCTTTAGCAAACTGTAATTTAGGTACCCATTTTTCAAGCGTATAGCTTGCACTTAACACATAACCGTTACCTGATTTTATACCATCTGTTGATTCAGAATGCTGATACAGTGCACCAAGCTGTAATTGTTCAAATTTATAGGCTGCTGCTATTCGGCTCGCATTAATATTATTAAGAGAATCAACATGGCTTAATGATAAGTAATATGAGGTGTTTTTTAAGCTACGATCACCATAAATAAAGGTTGCTGCAAATCCAGCTTCGTTATCTTTGTTGTCGTCTTTTGGAGCATAAGTAAACGAAAATTGCGTATTATGCCAATAATTAGAAGTGTATGTTAGCGTATCACCAAGTCTATCTTGTCCTGCAATAACTTGAGCTATGTCACCTTGGGTTTCATTAAAGTTATCAACTTTGCCTTCAGAGTATTTAAAGCGAGTATCATTTCTTCCCACTACAAGCTCGCCAAATTGACCTTTTAAACCAAGGTATGTATTCCTTGCACTAAATGGCTCTTCGGTGTCATCTTGCTCAAAACCTTTTACTTGCACTTCGTATTTAAAAACAACGTTTAAATATTCATTTAATTTGTGTTGCCCTTGAATGCCTATACGCGAAAATGGCGCTTCAATCTGCGTGCCTTCTTCTGCGTAACGCATAATACCCGTATCTGTATTAGCAATTTGCACTTCGGCTTTACCATAAACATCATATTCAGTAGCGCAAGCCGTGTACGAGTAAAAAGCAAAGCTACTTATTGAGGTGAGTAAAATAGTAGAGTGTGTAAACTTTATCATTATGTGTCCTAATTATTAGAATCTACTTGTTGTCAGACCTAATAAGGCAACTTTACTGCCAATGGTAAAATACTTCTATATTTCAGATGGTTAATGGATATTGCGTATAAAAAAAGAGAATAAATGTGCGGTTTCCCACACACCATAAAAACGAAGTTGTCACATAAACCACACAATTTAGTCAATAAACATATCACGGTTTAAATTGTATTTACTCATTTTATCGTAAAGGGTTTTACGAGCGATTTGCAGTGTATCCATCGTATTTTTAATACTTCCATGGTTACGCTCTAGGGCTTCTTCTATTAACGACTGCTCATAAAAAGCAACTTTTTCAGATAGGCTTAAATCGGGAGAAAGCTCACCTTTAGCCTGCGTTTTGCTAACACTAAAAGCAAGTTCTACTCCTAATAAAACCGCGCGCTCAGCTTGGTTTCTAAGCTCCCTTACATTACCAGGCCAGTCGTACGCTAAGAGTCGCTGTTGTATTTCGCTATTAAGAGGTGCTGGCGGCTTATGATAGCGTGTTGCTGCAATAGAGCTAAAGTGCTTAAAGAGTAATACTATATCTGCTTTTCGAGCTCTAAGAGGCGGTATATCTACTTTTACCAAACTTAGCCGATAATATAAATCTGCTCTAAATTCACCTTTTTCAACTAATAAAAGCAAATCTACTTTAGTGGCTGCAACAATTCTTATATCTAATTCAATTGCTTTATTATCACCTACTGGAGTTACTTTTCGCTCCTCTAATACGCGTAATAATTTAACCTGCAACGACATTGGGGTACTTTCTATTTCATCTAAAAAAACTGTACCACCTTGTGCAAATTCAAACTTTCCCTTACGAGTGTGAGTTGCTCCGGTATAGGCACCACTTGCAGCACCAAATAACTCACTTTCTATCAACTGCTCAGGCACCGCGCCGCAATTTATAGCCACAAAGTTACTTGCTGAGCGAATACTTTGATCGTGTAAGTAACGCGCTACAAGCTCTTTACCCGTGCCAGTTTCACCTTCAATCATTACATCAGCAGGGGTATCAATAACCGTATTGAGTAAATGCATCATATCTTGCATTTTAGGAGTATCACCCAGGATTCTTACACCCGGCGCTGAGGTTTTTTGTACAGCAAGTTTTAGTGCACGATTTTGAATCACTAAGCTACGCTTGTCGCATGCTCTTGCTATGCAATCAAGCAATGTTTCGTTTACTGGTTTTTCAAATAAGTCATACGCGCCTAATTGCATAGCTTTAACAGCAATAGTTACATCGGCGTACCCTGTTAAAAATATAACCGGCAGTTCACTATCAAATGCCGTGACTTGCTCAAGTAAAGTAAGCCCATCCATTGCAGGCATATTTATGTCACTCAGTACAACGCCCATAAAACGTCGATTAAGCTTTGTTAGAGCCGTACTTGCATCATTAAAGCACTCAACTGTATAGCCTTCGAGAGTAAGTAATTGTTTTAATGAATCTCTGATCATCGCTTCATCATCAACTACAATGATGTGCTTACACGGTGAGTTTTCAATCATCGGTTTTATCCTGCGTGCTTGATAGACTGATTATAAACTCAGCCCCGCCTTGCAGTCGATTGTGCGCACTTAAAGAGCCATTAAACGAGTCAATGATTTGTTTTGAAATAGATAACCCAAGGCCTAAGCCGTTACTCTCTTTAGTACTATAAAAAGGTTCGAAAATATTACCAAAAGCATGTTGCTCTATTCCAGGCCCTGTATCTAAAATTGAGAGTTTTACTCGGTTATCAAAGCACTCAACATTAAAACTTAATTTACGTATTATTGCGCCATTCATAGCTTGGCTCGCGTTAGTTATTAAGTTAACCAACACTTGCTCAAATTTAAGTGAATCAACCCACACTATTAACCCACTATCTAAATTAGGCTGCTCTACGTGTACGTTATCTTGTTTTAGTTGTGAGCTGGCAATCATCAAGGCGTTATTTAATAAACCAGCTAACGGATAAGGCCTTAATTGAGTTTGTGATGGTTTGCTAAAATGTTTTAGCTGCCCCACTATTTTGTGTACGCGACCTACAAGCCCCTCAATCACCGTTATGCTTTCGCCAAGTGCGGTGTAATTTTGCTTAGCGAGTAAACGTTTGGCGCTTGCTAGGTAAGTATTCATAGCGCTAAGGGGCTGGTTTATTTCGTGATTAATACCTGCGCTTAACTGCCCAATTGTTGCAAGTTTTGCTGATTGAACTAATGCAACTTGCGTTTTCTCAAGCTCTTGTGTGCGCTCAATCACTTTTTGCTCAAGACTATGCCTAGAGTAAACGAGCTTTTTATAACCCGCAAAACGAGCAAGTAAACTATAACCAACAATCATAACTAAAGCATAAATACTAAATGCCCAAAACAAGCGTATTAATTGAGCTGAATTTACTTTTGTAATATCAACAAGTACGTTCATATGTGCACTAAAGTAACGCAATGGTTTTGTCGCACTCACATAAAGGTTTTTATTAATTTTGAAATGCGAAATACCCTGGCTCTTATATTGAAATTGCTTAATATATACAGGTTGATGATCTAAATAAGCACGGCGTAACTTTATATTACGTCGCTTTGTTATATCAAACTCGCTGAAGCTATTTAAACGCCATGTTTGCATATCAGACATCGCAATTACATTATCACTAAGCTCTAAATAAAAATGGCTACCTTTAGATGTATTTAAAAGCTCTCTGTCGTTTTCAAATTTGCTTACATTCACTTTTAATACAACAACACCAACCGCTTTGTTGTCGTGATAAACAGCCTGCGAAAAATAAATACCACGCTCTTTTGAACGCATACCTAGTGCAAAGTAGGCCACTTTTTCACCTGCAAATGCACGCTTAAAGTAAGGTCTAAAGGCAAAGTTACTGCCTAAAAATGTGTAATCGGCTTGCCAGTTACTACTTGCCGTAACTGCGCCCTGGGCATTAAGTACAAATATATCTGATGCACCACTGGCTTGTTGTATATCAGCTAAGTAGTTATTTATAGCGTTGTAATGGGCTTGGTCGCCGTTTGCAAATTCAATCATTAACTGATTATAAGTAAGTAGCTGGGGAATAGCCGAAAAACGAGCGAGTTCAGTATCAATGTAATTATTTAATTGAGTAACCTGACGCTGCGCTTGAGCTGTTGCTTTTTCAATATCGTGAGCGCGGCCTACCCAAAATGTAACAACCAAAATTAATACTAATAATATACATACTGTAATTATTTTTTTAGAAAACGTAAACATGGCCTACCCGAGAAATAGCCTAAAAATTTAAGGTCGCTAGTGTAACGACTTATATGAGGCAGGGATATAAACTTTTTGTTAACAAATGAATTTAATTATACTTGTTAATTAAATTTAGTCCTAAAAACAAAAAACACCGCAAACAGTTGTGCTTGCAGTGTTTAAGGTTTAGAACAAAATTAATACGTTATTAATTTGTAGCTAAAGCTGATCTGTTTTTTAGGTATTTGTATAAACCAATTAATGAAGCAGCTATCCAAAATATTTCTATCACAAAGCTCGCTAAATTAAAGTTATAGCAAAGGCTAATTAACAACAAAATCGCCCCTGTTAAATTCATCATATTATACGTTAGGCTAGATGGAGACGTTTTTCCTAGCTGCAGTAAGAAAAATGAACCAACTACTAAAAAAGTACCTGTCATACCTATGATGTCAAATAAGAGTGCTATCACGAAACTATCCTTTATCCATTTTTAAATAACCCAATAAACTGGCCCGATCCATGGGGAGGGTATTTTTTCATTCATTGAAACAGCAAACCGAGCGATTCTATCAATATGGTAAATTCTAACAAGGCCATATGTCCGTATGAAGAAATTTTACTGTATCTGAATTATTTAAACGTTACTTTGCCACCAATTATTTTATAGGCAGGTGCACCACGAATAATCGCTTCTCGGGCAAAAGGCCGACTGCAGTTAGGACAAATACAAGGCTCTTGTGTAAAGTCTTGACTAATACGCTCTTTAAAACACTTAACTAATGCTCCTTTGCCTCCTTTTCGATATTTAAATAAGGAAGCTTTACAAGCAGAGCAAAAAATATCGACCGTTTTAGTTGGGCCTTTTTTATTAGGTTTTGCCATTAAGTCCTTCAGTACTATATAAAAAATTATTCTTTATGATACCAGTTTATAGCAATTCGTTTAATTAAGTGATCTATTTGAGGGTAGAAAAACGTGTTGATAGCTAGGCGAAAATTCGCTATTTAACTGTTCTAAATGAGAATTTTTTAACACAGGGAGCGACACATTTAGCCTCGCAAAATGATTAAGTATCATTGCTCATTGGTATTAGGTGGGTAAAGGTGACCACTGGGTTTTAAAATTTTTACGCGGTATGGTTATTAAAGTGAGCTCATAATAATTTAATGATGATGAAAAATATAACCTAATCTTTGAAAAAGAAGCGGTTTAATTGAGATGATAATACATTCATATTAAAAGGTTTGATTATAAACCCCGATACTTTAGCCGCAATAACTTGCTTAACTTTATCTGTACTATCCTCACAGGTAACCATCAACACAGGAATATCAGCAAGGGCTCTGTCTTTTCGAATGTTTGTGAGTAAATCAACACCATCCATTTTTGGCATATGAAGATCTGTAATAACCAAATCGAAATGTTGCTCACGTAATAAAGCCAAAGCTTGTAATCCATCTGTAGCTTCAACGATATTGCAATACTCCAACTTTCTTAGCATATTAATTAAAACATGACGCATGAGTGGCATATCATCAACTACTAATATTTTCATTAATACCGCTACCAAATCATGTAAATACGATTATATAAACCTACTCTACTCTCAGGTAAGAATCAAACCGGGCATTAACGGCTACTCAACCCTTACGGCCAAATACCTAAAATAAGCCCCATTAACGAAAACTGTAAAATACAGTAACTCCCATTAATTAAAAATAGCTTTAAAGGGCGTTGCTCAAATATATAACTTAATCCTAGTGAACTACTGATCCAAAAAAAGCCGATTACAAAGCCTGTTCCTATACACTCAACTAAGCTTGCGTCTTTACCTAAAAATAGAGACAACATTAAAGCCGCTATAAATACTAAAAAGAAGCTGCCGCCAAATATCAACTTAGGATTGGCTGATTGTAAATCAAGGTCAGTTAAGCCAATACTTTCTAGCCAAGCGTTTTTAAAGAGTGCTTTTGAGTACCATATGCCGCCAAGCATAAAAGAAGACAGTGCAGCCACCAGTATTGCAAAATAATCTACATCTAAAAGGTTCATACAAACAGCCGTATACAAAATGTGTAATACCGTTTGGTATTAAATATTAACGGTATAAAGATACTCTCAATGTAGTTACAAATAAGGTATTGAGCAAATTGCTTAACTTGAGTTAATTGCCTTTATGGAGAGTAATTTTAAAAATAAAGGCTATAAATCGCCAAATTTAGCGCTAGTTAACGCCGCTAAATTAGTTGGGGAGAGTGCTATTTCTAAACCTCGCTTTCCGGCGCTCACATAAATAGTATCAAAAAGTGAAGCACTACTATGAATAAACGTAGCTAAGCGTTTTTTTTGCGCAAGTGGACTTACTCCACCTAAAATATAACCAGTGCTAGCTTGAACTTTTTGCGGGGCAGCCATGGCTACTTTTTTGGCACCACATAATTTTGCTAACTGTTTTAAGTTAACTTGTTGCGACACAGGAGTAACAGCAACAATTAGCTGCCTTTCATGTGTTTCAAGAACGAGGGTTTTATATACTTGGGCGCTATCTAAATTTAACTTTTCAACAGCTTCAAGCCCATATTGACTATTACCTGCATCGTGTTCGTAACTGAGTATTTCAAAGGGGATTTTTTGTTTTTTAAGTAATTCGATTGCTGGGGTCATACTATTTAATCGTGTTTTTTTTAACAGTAACAAAAATAAAATTTAAAGCAAAAAAAAACGACGCTAAAAAGCGCCGTTTCATTATTAATAATAATTTAAATTTACTTGGTTAAATCATCAAAAAACTTTTTAACACCGTCAAAAAAGCCTTGCTCTTTAGGACGATTTTTCGAGCTATCTGTACCCATACTTTCATCTAACTCTTGCAGTAGTTCACGTTGACGCTCGTTAAGATTAACTGGCGTTTCGATTACTACCTTACAAATTAGATCGCCTTGGGCACCACTTCGAACAGACTTAACGCCTTTGCCACGCATACGGAACATTTTGCCCGTTTGCGTTTCAGAAGGTATTTTAAGTTTTGCACGACCATCAAGTGTTGGCACCTGAATTTCGCCACCAAGACCTGCTGTTGTAAAGCTAATTGGTACTTCACAGTATAAATTATTTGCTTCACGTACAAATATTTCATGTTCGCGAACAGATACTTGCACGTACAAGTCGCCAGATGGCGCGCCGTGCATTCCGGCTTCACCTTCACCAGTTAAGCGGATACGGTCTCCTGTATCAACGCCAGCTGGAATTTTAACTGAAAGCGTTTTAGTTTTTTCTACGCGGCCCTGGCCATGACATTTGTTACAAGGGTCTGAAATAATCTGACCTTGTCCCTGACACGTTGGACACGTTTGCTGAACAGCAAAGAAACCTTGGCGCATTTGTACTTGGCCAGCACCATGACACGTAGTACATGTTTTAGGCTTAGAACCTGCTTTAGCACCACTGCCATCACACGGCTCACAACCCACCCATGTTGGTACTTTAATTTCAACTTCTTTACCACGAACCGCTTCTTCTAAGCTCAAGTCCATGTTGTAACGTAAGTCAGAACCACGTTGTTGACGAGATTGACGTCGACCACCGCCGCCACCAAAAATATCGCCAAATACGTCACCAAATACATCACCAAAATCGCCATGACCGCCACCAAAGCCGCCATGACCACCGCCACCGCCTTGCTCAAATGCCGCGTGACCATGTTGGTCATACATTTGGCGTTTTTGAGGATCGGTTAAAATCTCGTAAGCTTCTTTAACTTCTTTAAATTTAGTTTCAAGCTCTTTATCGCCTGCGGTACGATCTGGATGATATTTCATCGCTAAGCGTTTATACGCTTTTTTTATGTCTCGCTCACTCGCATCTTTGCTTACGCCGAGGGCTTCGTAATAATCGCGTTTTGACATATCTATCACACTACTCTTTTCTGTTTGCAGCGTGAGCTGCTGGATAAACCGATAAATCGCATCGATTTATCATTGAATTTTTAAACCTTAAATACATGCAAAAGGCGCGACAAGCTATTGCTCGCGCGCCTCAATTGTTCATCCTAACCTAAACACTCGATTGAGTTAAGTGTTTTTGGCTAGCGAGAAGCGTTAGCAACAATTACTTGTCGTCTTTCACTTCTTCGAACTCTGCATCAACAACGTCGTCGTCTTGCTTAGCTGATTGCTGTTGCTCGCCTGCATCTGCTGAACCTTGCTGTGCTTTCGCTTGTGCAATTTCCATTAGTTTTTGAGACTTTTCAGCAAGAGCTTGAGTTTTAGCTTCAATCTCTTCTTTGTTGTCGCTCTTAATAGCAGCTTCTAAATCTACAACAGCCGCTTCAATCGCTTCTTTGTCTTCGCTTGGTAATGCATCGCCAGCTTCTTCAATTTGCTTACGAGTACCGTGTACTAGAGCATCAGCTTGGTTACGAGCAGCTACAAGTTCTTCAAACTTTTTATCGTCTTCAGCATGTGCTTCTGCATCACGAACCATTTTTTCAACTTCTTCATCACTTAGGCCTGAAGATGCTTGAATTGTGATTTTTTGCTCTTTACCTGTATCTTTATCTTTCGCAGATACATGTAAGATACCATCGGCATCAACATCGAATGTTACTTCGATTTGCGGTGTACCACGTTGTGCTGGACGAATACCTTCTAGGTTAAATTGACCTAGAGATTTATTGTCGCTTGAACGTTTACGCTCACCTTGTAACACGTGAATTGTTACAGCAGATTGGTTATCTTCAGCTGTTGAGAATGTTTGCGATTTCTTAGTAGGAATCGTCGTGTTTTTCTCAATTAATGCAGTCATTACTGAGCCCATTGTCTCAATACCTAGAGATAATGGAGAAACGTCTAGTAATAGTACATCTTTAACGTCACCAGCAAGTACACCACCTTGAATCGCTGCGCCTACTGCAACTGCTTCATCAGGGTTTACGTCTTTACGTGGTTCTTTACCGAAGAAATCAGCAACTGTTTTTTGTACTAAAGGCATACGTGTTTGGCCACCAACAAGAATAATATCGTTGATGTCGCTTACTGATAAATCAGCATCAGCAAGTGCACGTTTAAGTGGCTCTAGAGACTTAGTTACTAAATCTTCAACTAGTGATTCAAGCTTAGCACGTGTTAGTTTCACGTTCATGTGCTTAGGACCAGATGCATCAGCAGTTACATACGGAAGGTTTACTTCAGTTGATTGTGCAGATGACAGTTCAATTTTTGCTTTTTCAGCAGCTTCTTTAACACGTTGCATTGCAAGAGGATCAGTTTTTAAATCTAAACCTTGATCTTTCTTGAATTCAGCTACTAAGTAGTTGATTACACGGTTATCGAAATCTTCACCACCTAAGTGAGTATCACCGTTTGTAGCAAGTACTTCAAAAGTGTGCTCGCCTTCAACTTCATCAATTTCAATGATTGATAAATCGAAAGTACCGCCACCTAAGTCATATACTGCAACGATGTTTTCGCCACGGTTTTTATCCATACCGTAAGCAAGTGCCGCAGCAGTTGGCTCATTGATAATACGTTTAACTTCAAGACCCGCAATACGACCAGCATCTTTCGTTGCTTGACGTTGTGAATCGTTAAAGTATGCAGGTACTGTGATTACAGCTTCAGTTACTTCTTCACCTAAGAAGTCCTCTGCCGTTTTCTTCATTTTTTTCAGTACTTCAGCAGAAATTTGTGGTGCAGCGCGTTTTTCGCCACCCGCTTCTACCCATGCATCGCCGTTATCAGCTTTGATGATTTTAAACGGCATGATGCCGATATCGCGTTGTACTTCTTCGTCTTCAAAACGACGACCAATTAAACGCTTGATTGCAAATAATGTGTTTGTCGGGTTAGTAACCGCTTGACGCTTAGCAGATTGACCTACTAATGTTTCGCCGTCTTGCGTGTAAGCAATAATAGACGGGGTTGTGCGATCGCCTTCCGCGTTTTCAATAACACGTGCTTTGCCACCATCAAGTACTGCAACACAAGAGTTTGTAGTACCTAAATCGATTCCAATAATTTTACCCATGAAACTTCTCCAACTTCAATATTCGTTAATACGTTCGATGACATAGTAAATAGGGATGCGCCAAACTTATTTCAACTGTAAAAATGAAAAAAAATTCATTTTTTGTGATTTATTTACAAAATAACCCTAATAATTGTAAGGAATGGTGATTTTTGCACCGCCAGAGACGTTTTTAATTACTGGTCTGACTAGTTTGGTTGTGTTATAAATTTATTAAATCGCACTATAAAAGGACATCTTCATGCACTTTGAACAATTACTTCTCCAAGCTTCAAAAATTGGAAGTTCAGACAATACCGAACAATTAACTAGCACAATGCAATTTCCAGAAAACTGGTGCCAAGGCAGAACTGCTTTTGGTGGTCTCTCAGCCGCACTGTTGTATCAAGCTATCAGAGGAAAAGTATCTAATGATCGTCGCCTACTCTCACTCAGTACAAATTTTGTAGGGCCATTACTAGCTGATACTCCTTTTTCGTTATCGGTAGAAATATTACGACAAGGTAAAAGCAGCACACAGGTACTCGCCAAAGCGATTCAAAATGAACAAGTGTGTGTAATTGTACAAGCGTGTTTTGCTAAAAGTAGAGAGTCGGGTGTAAATGTGCCTGTTTCAAAGTCTTTAGGGTTAAAACCGGTAGACGAGCGCCATACTCTACCTTTTATTAAAGGCCAGATGCCTGAATTTTTTCAACATGTTGATTTATGCCCTCAACAAGGTGCCATGCCATTTAGCAGCGCAGAAACTTCTCACTTAGGGGGCTGGATGCGCTTTAAGCACACCCCAGAGCAAATAACTGAAGCGCATGTAATTGCATTAACAGATGCATGGCCACCTACGTTATTACAAATGTTTAAACAACCCGCTCCAGCTAGTAGCATGTCATGGTATTTAGAGTTTGTACAAGAGCCAAACTTAACACCTGGAGAATGGCTTGGCTTTGAAGCAATCACTCATCATTCAAAAGATGGCTATGGTTTAGAAGATGGCTGTATATGGTCACAATCCGGTGAGCTAATAGCGCTTACACGTCAAACAGTGGCGTTATTTGATTGATGAATGGGTTTGGCCTTCATCAACAATTCTTTTATAAGTACCGTTTTGCTTGATGAGCGCCAAACCTATATCAAACTCAGTAGCTAAAGAGAAGTTATTAAAATAAGCAGGTCGCTCTGCTTTTGGAAATAAAGTGTAAATTTGCACAGCTTCGGGTGATTTATGTTGATTGTAGTAATAGTAAAAAATACGCTTATCTAACACAATTACATCCACCCAACCTTTTAACAGCTTATCTACCTGCGCCTTTTGATTAATAACCTCTTGATATGAGCTAAAGTGTTTAACATTACTTTTAAATATAGAAGGCAGATATGCAATTGCATTTTGAAAAGCAAGAACGTTTTTATTAAACATGCCTTCTATTTCATCAATATTATATTTATTTCGCTTGAGTGTAATGGCTACATTTTCATAACTAAGTACCGGTTTACTTGGGTAAACACCAGGACTACTTCCTCCTGCATAATTTAAAAGTATATCTACTCCTTTATTGTGCAATTGATGCTCAGCGCGTTTATTCGACATATATTGCACATTAATATTGGCAAATCCATTAGCCTTTAACGCGGCTTTGATTAAACCTAGGTGTATACCCGAGTCTGTTTTTGCAAAAACATAGGGCGGAATTGATGCGCTCGCGGCGATAATTACTTCTCGCTCTTTATTAATAGCCACAGCATTTTGCGAACAAATAAAGAGCCACATTAATATGCAGTACAAATAATATTTCACACGCTTCCTTTATATAACGAGCAGCTTGATGGCAGAACGCGTTGTATTAATGTATTAAATATAGCAAAATTGAAGAAATATTCTTCTTGCTTGGTATTAAATTGCAAACTGTCTGCCCCTGTTGTGATCTGATCATAGATATACCTCGCATAATCGCAAAACAAATGGCGATATGCCCACATTGTCACCATAAACTTTGCGAAGCCGATGTTAATCACGACAGTCGCATAGTTGCACTAAGCTTTAGCGCACTATTAATGCTGCTCAGCAGTATGTTTTACCCTTTTATTTCATTTAGTAGTAGCGGTATAACTCAAACTATTACACTACCCGACGCGGCTCGAATTTTGTTTAATTATGATAGTGAGCTGCTTGGCTTATTTATTGATTTGAGCATTATTGCCCTGCCCATGGGTTTGCTTCTTATTTTAATTCCTTTGCATCTTGGGCTTTTAAAAGCATTACCAGAGAGCATTGCAAGGCGACTACTAAAGTTCACTTTGGCGTTAGAGCCTTGGATTATGTCGGAAATATTTTTAATTGGCGTACTTGTAAGTATGGTTAAAATCATGTCGCTGGCTGATATTAGCTTCGGCACGAGTTTTTGGGCTTATGTGGGGTTTGTTATTTTATATATAGCTGCACTTGTTCACTTAAATCGCCCACGCTTATGGGCTCAAATAAAGCCTGTAAAAGTACTCGAAGGCGCAGAGCATGCTAAACGTGCAATAGATGAAAATATTAAAGCCTGCCATGTGTGCCATCAACTATGTACCGGTAATATTTGCCAGCGTTGCCATACAAAAACACACGTAAGAAACCCTTATAGCGTACAAAAAGCAGCAGCTTGGCTAATTACTTCTGTTGTTTGTTATATTCCGGCTAATGTTTTACCTATTATGCACACCACTAGCCTTGGGGATGAATCCCCTTCAACTTTAATTGGTGGTGTTATTACTCTTTGGAACAGTGGCTCCTACCCTATTGCCGCTATTATATTTTTAGCCAGTGTGGTTGTACCGCTTGCTAAGGCATTTGTATTGAGCTTTTTATGCTTTATGGTTACAAGGCCTGCCAATAAACATACAAAAAGTTACACCCGAATTTATCAACTGACCGAGTTTATTGGTAAATGGTCGATGATAGATGTATTCGTGGTTGCTATTTTAGTGGCCTTAGTTCAACTGGGTAATTTAATGTCAGTAACGCCAGGATTAGGCATTGTATTTTTTACAGTTATGGTAATATGCCAAATGATGGCTGCCCATGCCTTTGACCCACGCTTATTGTGGGATTCCCCTAAAAACAAAAAATCAGAGAACAAAGCATGACCGAAACCGCTGAAATAACAAAAGAACCGAAAATTTCCGCTATCTGGATCATTCCGGCAATTGCGCTGTTAGTGGGCATGTGGATGTTATACCAATACCAAGCTAATAAAGGCCCTACTATTTTTATCGAAATGCCACAAGCAGAAGGTATTATTGCAGGTAAGACTGAAATAAAAGTGCGCAGTGTAAAAATAGGCCAAATTGATCATGTTAGGCTATCCGACACGCAAGACAGCGTAATTGCTCGCGCGCAAATAGATAAAAATTACAACGAGCTACTGACTGACGATGCTAAAATTTGGGTCGTGAAACCACGCATTGATGAAACAGGTATTAGCGGGATGAGTACGTTATTGTCTGGTGTATATTTAGAGTTTTCACCCGGTGAAAGTAAAGAGCTAAAAGAGCGTTTTAAGTTACAAGATGAACCCGCCCTCATTGGTAAAGATGTGAAAGGTGGTCGTTTTAAATTAATGAGTTACAACGCTGAAGTACTTGATGTAAGCACCGGTATATTCTTCAAAAATTATAAAATAGGGCAAATAGAAACCGCCACTTTTGATTGGGAAAACCAAGCAATGAAGTACGGCGTATTTATTAAAGCCCCTTATCAAAATCTGATCACCATGAACTCTATTTTTTGGGTGAACGCAGGAATTGAAATTGACCTATCTGCCGATGGCATCAATATTAATACAGGCTCTTTGAGTAAACTATTAAAAGGCGGTATTTCGGTTGGTTTACCTGAACAACAGGCCCCGGGTGAAATAGCACAAGATGGGCATAGCTTTTCATTAAGCCAAAGCTATAAAGAGGCGTTAGAAGAGCGCTTTTATGATTTTGATTACTACCTAATTGAATTTGAACAATCAGTTCGAGGACTACGCACAGGTGCACCTGTCGAGTACAGAGGTATGCGTGTAGGTACTGTTGTTGAAACCCCTGCCAATGTAATTATTGACGGTAAACCTGCCCACTTTAGAAACCATAATACGGCGGTTCCAGTGCTTATAAAAGTAGAATACGGACGCTTGTATCACGACAGTGCTTCAGCAAAAGAGTATTGGCAAGGCAGTTTAAAGGGCTGGATTGAAAGTGGTATGCGCGCCTCGTTAAAGCCCGGTAATTTATTAACGGGTGCTGTGTATGTAGATTTTGACATATACCCCGACGCGCCAGAAGCGCACCTAGGTAAACTTGTGCAGTATGATGTTTTTCCGAGTATTTCTAGCGGCATAACCGTATTAGCAGACCAAGTCTCTGACGTACTTAATAAAGTAAATAACTTAAAAGTTGAAGATAGCTTGGCACAAATGCAAGCCACATTTACCGATTACCGAGCGCTTGCTAATGAAATGCGAGAGCTGCTAAGCCAAAAAGATACACAAAACTTACCAGGCGACTTTAATCGTAACTTCGAAAAGATGACAAAAAGTATGGAGCAGTTTGAAGTCACTATGCGCCAATTTGATAAAACCATGGCCAGTTACCAAGCCGGTTCTGAACTTCATCATCAAATACAGCAAACATTAAAAGAGTTTAAACGTTTAAGTGAGGGCCTACAGCCTCTAACTCGCGGATTAAACGAGCAACCTAATATGCTAATTTTTGATAAATCATTACCAGCAGATCCAAAACCAAGGAAGCAATAATGAAATCGTTATTTTTAACTGCAAGTTTATTATTACTATTGGCAGGTTGTAGTTCATCAATACAAACTGCGACACAGTATTACCAGTTTGAGCAGCCTATAGGTGCATCGTCTCGAAACGTTGCAGATACAGATGCGCAACTAAGAATACAAACTGTTGTACTTAGAGGCGCTTTAAATAATTTGGGCATTGCGATGAAAATAGATAGCAACCAAATTCATGCTGCAAATTACAACCTATGGGGCGAATCGCCGGATGTAATGCTTACTGCAACAGCCCAGCAAACACTTTTTAATGCTATGCCCAACTGGATGGTAATAAAAGGCTTACCGGTCATTACTGAACTTGATCAACAAACGTTTTATGAGCTTGAATACGAAATTCACCACTTTAATGGCGATATGCAAGGTAACGCTGATATTTCTGGGCTTTGGCGTTTATATTACACACACCCTGAAACAGGCCGACGTCTTATAAGTATTCATAATTTTTCAAACCTAGTGCCTATTGATGATGATGGCTATGACGGCCTGGTTTCGACACTTGAAGCAACATGGCTAAATATAAACCTAAATGTTGCAAAACAAATAGAACAAGCAAGACTTTAATCATTAAGTGACAATATAATCACGGCGGTTTTAACATCAATTACCGTCGAATCTTACTTTTTGCTGCTTCTTCAATAATTTTTTAAGTTGATGAATGGCATCTCTTTACATCAAGGAATTAGCGCTACAAAGCACTCTATTAAACCACCTCTAATAAAATTTTATCAAACATGTAAATTTTTGTTGACTGAAATTAAAAAGCAGATTATTTTTGCGCCGATGTTTTTACAGGCACAACAATAGCGGTTTGCACTCCTTGCACCGTCTGGCGCCAAAGCCAACGCGTTTCACTTAAGCCGCTATTTAACATAACTGTTTATGTGTCCCTCCCTCGCGTACAAAAGCAGTGACTTGGAAGATGATTTTACAACAAACTTATCATCTTCTTTGTTTTTGTATAAGCAGTTTAAAAATTAATACTATTTTAATTTTTATACATGCTTTTAATTTTGTGAATACTTAAATGCTTGAACCTTCTGCGTTAAGTTTACTGCCACCGTTGGTGGTAGTTGTATTGGCTGTTGTATTACGCCGCCCTATTTTATCTTTACTTATTGGTGCTTTAGTTGGTTTAGTTATCGCCGATCCTGCACAGGTACTTACTAACTTTGCGAGTACATCGCTAAAAGTGATGACAGACGAAACCATCGGCTGGCTAATACTTGTATGTGGTGGCTTTGGTGCTTTAATCGCGCTATTAGTGCGCACAGGTGGCGCATCGGCTTTTGGCAAGTTAGCCCTTAAATACACTAAAGGTAAACGCTCATCTTTGTTTATGACCTTTTGTTTGGGTGTAGTTATTTTTATTGATGACTACTTAAATGCGCTTACCGTGGGTGAAACCATGAAACGCATTACCGATAAATTTAAAGTGAGCCGTGAGATGCTTGCCTATGTTGTAGACTCTACTGCTGCACCAATTTGTGTACTTGTCCCTTTATCTACTTGGGCGGTTTTTTTTGGTGGCTTACTCGTAGATAACGGTATTGCTGAAGAAGGCAAAGGGATTGCAGTTTATATCCAAGCCATACCGTATATGTTTTATGCGTGGTTTGCAGTGCTTGTTGTTTTACTTGTTGTGCTGGGTATTATTCCTGCGATTGGTCCAATGAAAAAAGCAGAGCAAATGGCACAAATTGAGCAAGCTCAAGTTGATCCAGCCCAATACAATGACGTTCAAACAGCGGATGAATATGCAGTAAAAGCCGTAGAAGAGAACTTTGAAGATGCTGATCCTAAAGGTAAATTACGTAACTTTTTGGTGCCGATTATTTTACTGGTTGCATTTACTGTTTACTTTGAAATAGACGTATACAAAGGCTTATTAGCAACAATGGCGGTCACTCTCCCGTTTTATGCTCTACAAAAATTAATGAGCGTAAGTGAAATGATTGAACGCATGCTTGATGGCTTTAAAAGTATGATCCCCGCGATTGGTACTGTTATAGCTGCGTTTATATTTAAAGATGTATGCGACTTAATTGGTTTGCCTCAGTTTGTTATTGGCAGCTTAAGCCCTTATATGACCGCTGCATATTTACCAGCCGTGGTATTTATTTCAATGGCTATTTTAGCGTTTGCAACAGGGTCTAGCTGGGGTATTTTTGCTGTATCAATTCCCATTGTTATGCCACTGGCAAATGCGGTTGATGCAAACATACCACTGGTCATTGGTGCGCTATTATCGGCTTCCTCTTTTGGTAGCCAGGCGTGTTTTTACTCAGATTCAACGGTGCTCGCAGCGCAAGGCTCTGGTTGTAATTTAATGAGCCATGCCGTTACACAATTGCCTTACACGCTAATTGCTGCGGCATTAGCTGTTATAGGCTTTTTAATAATGGCTTAAATTAGCTGAATAAATAATAAACCCCAATGTAGTGATACATTGGGGTTTATTTAAGCTACATAAATAAAGCTTATTTTTGTAGTTTAATACCATTGTAATAGGCATCAAGCGTTGTGATTTTAGTTTGATTTGGTAAATCGGCAAAGTCACTTTCTATAAACTTAGTCCCGCGTAGTTGCACATTTAAACGTGCAGCATTAGGGTTAAGCATTGTTTGCTTGTAGTAGTCTTTTATATCTGCAAGCGTTACTTTTTCAACTTCATCAATCAGCTTTTGCTTAGAATCAAAGGTAAAGTTTTCACGGTACCAATCGTTTATAAGTGGGCTCATTTCGTCACTTAAGTTTTTAGGCTGCTCTTTAAGTGATACAAGGGTAGAGTTTTTCAGCTGCTCAAAAGTCTCTTCGCTCATGTTATCAAGTTCAACTGCGTATTCTTTTTTAAACTTATCAAAACGAGCTTGTATTTCTTTTGGTCCTTTAACCGGTGTTTGAATATACAAACCTATTGCTGAGTAATCTTCAATTGGGCGAGCTAACGCACCTACTGCGTATGCAAGTTGCTCCTCAGTACGCATTTTATCAAACGCAACAGTTCTAAAGTGGCTTTGTAATACAGCTGCTTCTGCTTTTTGTTTGTAACCCGCAACAGGATGAACGGTCATATCAACCACCGCTACATCGGCTACATCAATATCTTTTTGCAATACCAGCGTTTCGCCAGGTTGTGGCAACCACGCTTTGCTTCGCGCAAATTCACTGCGCTTATGATTACTTGGTAATGTTGCACTTAACTCTTGTGCTATCGCGTCAATATCTTGCTGATCGTAGTTACCGTAACTAAATACGCGTAAATCGTTTTGTGCAAACGTAGCTGTTTTTAATTGTGCTAAGTCGGCAACACTCAGTGAGTCAGCGGCTTTTATAAGCGCATCTGTATCAAACCCACCAGTACGCGTTAGTTTTGAATACTCGCCAAATGCTTGTGCATACGGAAACTGCTTTTGTTGGTTTAGTAAATTACGTTTAAAACGATCTACCGCTTGGCTAAATGCTTGTGCTGTTTCATCAGCTTTTAACCCGGTTAAAGCTTGTTTAAGCAATACATCTTGCTTATCTGTAAAACCACTCATAGATAAAACAAGGCCATTACTCGGTGCTAAGCTTACGCTCATACCGGCGATTGCTGCTTCGGTACTTAACTGACTTTGTTGAATATTGTATAAATCAGCCCAAACAGAATAAAGGACTTCTGCCTTAATATCGTTCAAACCGGGTTGAGTATTTATATAAACTTCAACAAGCCCTTTTGGCTGCTCTGCAAATTTTTGACTTGCTTGGCGCCATACTTTTACACCATTTTTATCGTAAGCAAGTTCTGGGTGTTTTTGCTCTTTAAATGCTTGCGTTTTTATTGCAAAATTTTCAGGCAATAAATTGTTTACTGTTGGTAGTGCTAACTTAAATTCGCTTGGTTTTTTCCAGCTGGCAATTTCATCATCGCTAATGTCACTGATGCGGTATTTACCGTCGTAAAAGTGTAGTTGTGAGTCTGTCTCTTCTTGCTGCGATACATACCAAATACGAAGGGTGTCGGCATTTAACTGCTCAAGTACATTGTTTACAGCGTCAGCGTCAAACTTTGCATAATAATAAGGTGCATTAATAGCGTGATTTAACGGATAATCTTGCATGCTTTGCGTAAGCGAGCTTACATAATTAAATTCATCACCTTTTTCTAAAAACTTAAATTGGTTATTAAGGGAAGTACGAATTTCGTTGAAGTACTTGCTATCAACACCTTCTTTTTTAATTAAATCGATGTACTGCATAATAGTCGCAACTATTTCATCACGATTTTTCATGCCTTCATCGGTAAGCTCTACATTTACATTTAACGAACCGTAGTTACCATATTGATTTGGTGCAGCTGAAGCAGAAAGCTGAGACACCCACCCTTTATCACGAAGAAGTTGCGCTGGGCTGCCCGGCATTTCATTACTTAGTAAATACGCTACAAATCGGTTTGGTTTAAGTGCAAATTCGCTATTATTATTAGCAATGGTGAAATCAAGTTGCAGCTGTTTTACATCTTCATTTGGTGCATAAAACACGCGTTTTCCGCCAGCGTTATCAAAATCAAGTTTTGCAGTCACTGTTGGTTTTTCGATATTTTTATTTTTTATGTCAGCAAAGTATTTTTGCGCTTTTTGCTCCATTTCAGCAATAGGTAAATTAGAAATAAGCGCAACTTTCATAATATTTGAAGAGTAGTATTTATTATAAAAATCAACCGTTTCTTTATGAAGTGAACTGCTTTCTTTATCGCCAAGCGTTTCAAGGTTCCCGATTAAAAAACGATTAGCGGGGTGATCGCCCATCATTTTACGCGCGAGTTTAAACTGACCAAAAAAGTCCATTTCGCGGCGCATTGACCACTCTGCGTTCACTGCATTTTTTTCTTTGTCTGTGTATTCTGGGTATAGCTTTGGCGCTTTGAAAAAATCGGCAAAACGATCTAGCCCTTCATCAAACGCGTCGTTATTAATTTTAAACATGTAATTAGTAATATCGAGCCACGTGTAAGCATTGTGCGCGCCACCATTTTTGGTCATAAAATCAGAATACCCTTTTGTATCTGGGTAACGATCTGTGCCTAAAAACAGCATGTGCTCTAAATAATGCGCCATACCTTGTTGCGACATTGGGTCGTGCAGTAAACCAACACCAACGCTTAGTGCCGCTGCTGATTTTTCAGCACCTGGATCTGACACTAAAATTACTTCAATGTCGTTTGCCAGCTTAAGTGTTTTATATTCACGGTTATCGTTAGGACTAACGACTAACGTATCTGATAGTAAAGAGGCCTGAGGCGCCACTGAAACCAAAGCCGTATTTGAACAACCACTTAAAACTGCAAGTGCGATAGCACTAAAACCAATAATCTTTTTCATTTTTGTTTTCCATTAAAAAGTATTGCGCAAAATAGCGTGCGCCAATTCAAAGCAATATAGTTAAGCTAAACTAACATTTTCAATTAATAACTTTCTACAAAATAACGCTATTTTGTGTAACACATTGTGAAAAATGTCTTCATAATCGGATATTAGTTGGGAGTCTGCCAACCTTGCGAGATTAAAAATCATTCAATATCAAAAAATACGCAAATTCTAAATAATAATAAGGAAAAACAATGGAAAAAATCATCATACTTGCCATGTTTGCACAAGTTACGCTTTCACTGGTTGTCATGCTCATTATGGGTAAAAGGCGCTTTGCCGCAGCTAAAAACAAACAACTAGATTTAAGTGACTTTAAAACAATGCAATTAGATAAGGCTGGCGACACTATTAGGGTGGCAGATAGAAACTTTTCAAATCAGTTTGAAATACCTGTGCTTTTTTACGCGGGGTGTTTACTTGCACTGCAACTAAATAGCGCCAGTACACTTGTGGCAATACTGGCCTGTTTATTTGTAGCAACACGTATTGTGCACAGTGTTATTCATTTAGGTGAAAATAACGTACGCGCACGTTTTAAAGTGTTTTTACTGGGTTGTATTTGTGTGTTTTCAATTTGGCTAGCAATGGTTTGGCGAGTACTATTTTAAACAGCAAAGTTTAATAATAGTAATGTGGACGGCTGGTTTAGGCCATCCACATTACCGTTAATTTTAATTATTTAGCACGTTTTAAACGAGGTACCGCAAGTAAAAAAGCACCTAAAAGCCAAATTAACCCGCCGCCAGAACTGCTACTAGAATCTGTTGATGTGTCAGAATCAATTAGCGTATTTTCAGTAACAGTAAGGCCTGCTGCTGAATTAGGATCATCATCCATTACCGCCACATTTTGAATAGTCACTAAGTTAGCACTACTAATTGTTACATCAGTACTTGCACATTGCTCAGCAGTAATATCAACCACGGGTGTTTCATCACAGTGAACTAAGGCTGCAATTTTATCTAAAGTTGATTGGCTTGCTGCAGTAATTTGTCCAAACACAGTAAAGCCACCATTTTGCGTATCAAGTGCTGCACTTCCTGCGCTATTATTAGACATATTAAAAAACCACTGACTTGTTGCGCTATTAGCATCACCCGATAATTTAGCCATCGCGATGGTGCCCTTAACATTAGAAAAAACGGGCTCATTATCTACAGCGGGCTTTGTAGTAATCGCATCTAGCGAATCAGAAAATGTAAATCCACCACCTTGAATAACAAAGTTACTAACAGAGCGGTGAATTACTGTTTCGTTATATGAATCGTCTTGAACGTAACTTAAAAAATTTGCGACTGTTTTGGGGGTTTGTTGATCAAACAGGTTAATCTCTATGACACCTTGGCTCGTGTTCATTTCAACTATAGTAGCGGTGCTTGTAAAACTTGCTGCAGCAAGTGCTGATCCAAGTAAAAGTTTTTTCATGTTTTATTCCTGTTGTTATATTTTTTAAATAATTAGTTAATGCGTTAACACATTAATGCCATCGGCGACTAAAATCGATTCTAAAGTGTGAGTTGATACAATTAAGACCGTGTTGATAACAAATTAATTACATATGCCATTATTTATATTCTTTTTTGCTATATAAATCTAACTATTTAAAATTAAATCATCTTAAAAGTGTGGTCACTTATTTGTTACCTTAAAAAAACACAAACAACAGGAATTAACAATGCCACACACTAAACAAACAATTTGCGACTTTGGTTTACACAAAGGTGAACCATACACAAAACTACCGGCGAGCTTTTTAACGTGGATGGTAGGTATAAACCATACTAAGCGGGAATATGCGGATGCAGAGTTAAAGCGTCGCGAAAGTGCCGCCACAAATCGATTAACTGTACCTTCTAAATAAAATGTCAATAAGTACGTTTTTTTAGCATAAAACTAGTTTAAACTACCCGCTTGATAAATTAAGTAGACCTTAATCCATAGGTATTTTATGCGTATAATTATTTTATTTTCGATTATTTTTAGTGTACTTGGATGTACATCTCCTGCTCCTGAATCAACCTCTAACAGTACTCCTACTGAATATTTAACTGTTCTTCATACTAATGATAATCACGGCCGTTTTTGGCAAAACGAAAAAGGCGAATACGGTATGGCCGCTCGCAAAACGTTAATTGACTCTTTACGTAATGACGCCCAAAAGCAAGGTCATGCCGTTTTACTTCTCTCTGGTGGTGACATTAATACCGGTATTCCTGAGTCAGATTTACAAAAAGCAGAACCTGACTTTAAAGGCATGTCGCTGATTGGTTATGATGCAATGGCATTAGGTAATCACGAATTCGATAACCCTATTGATGTTTTGAAGCAACAGCAAAAATGGGTGAACTTTCCTTTTCTATCAGCCAATATATTTGAAAAAGAATCAGGCGAACATGCGTTTGATAGCTATAAAATATTCAAAAAAAATGGCTTAACTATTGCTGTCATTGGATTAACAACAACAGACACAGCTAAAATTGGTAACCCTCAGTATATTGGGCACTTAGAGTTTAAAGACCCTGTTGATGTTACCGCAGAACTAGCTAAAGAAATAAAAGCTAAGTACAACCCTGACATTACCATTGCGCTGACTCATATGGGTCATTATGTTGATGCTAGCTTTGGCATTAATGCACCAGGTGATGTAACACTTGCTCGCTCACTTCCTGCAAACACACTTGATATGATCATTGGCGGTCACTCACAAGAACCTGTGTGTATGAGTGATACAAATGTAAATGACGATAACTTTAAACCTGGCCTTGCCTGTAAGCCAGACCAGCAAAACGGTACTTACATTATGCAAGCCCATGAATGGGGTAAGTATGTTGGTAAAGCTGAGTTTAAGCTTGAAAACGGAAAATTAACGTTACTAGACTACAAACTCATGCCTGTTAATTTGTATGTAGATAAAGTTCAAGCTGATGGCTCTACTAAAGCAGTATTAGCAAACGAGTACATTAAACCAGACCCTAAACTTGAATCTTATTTAGCGGTATACCAAGCTAAAGGCGCTAAACAAATTGAAGGTACCATTGGTGAAGTAGATGCTCGCTTAGAAGGTGACAGAAACAAAGTTCGTTACCAACAAACAAACCTTGCACGTGTAATTATTCAAGCTCAAATGGATGTAGTAAATGCAGACTTTGGATTAATAAGTGGCGGTGGTATTCGCAGCTCAATAGAGGCTGGTAAAGTAAGCTATAAAGATATTTTAAAAGTACATCCTTTTAAAAACCGCATTACTTATATGGATTGGCAAGGCAGTGATTTATGGGATTACTTAAATACAGTAACGAGCTTCCCACCGGATGCTGGTGCTTATTTGCAATACCATAAAATATCGTTTGAGCGTAAAAATAATCAGTTGGTTAATGTTTTGATCAATGGCGAACCGCTTAATAAAAATAAAACATACAGAATGAGTCTAAATAGCTATAACGCATCAGGCGGTGATGGTTATCCTGCACTTACAAATAAAAAAGGCTTTGTAAGTACAGACGAAACAGATGCTAAAGCACTTCAAGACTTTATTTCAAAAAATAGCCCTCTCAAAGCGGCTGAATTTACCCCTAAATAACCTCTAAGAATAAGAGGGAAGTAATCTAGTTACTTTCCTCTTATTTCAATATTACCTTTTTTAATATTTGCCAGCCCATAACTATGCAAACGAGAACGAGAGCCTTCTCCATAGGCTTTAGGTGGGTAATATAACTCTTTTTCTTCAGGACACTCACTAAGTACTTCATCTAACGCCGCACGTATCTCACTCAAGGTTTTTTCTAGGCTATTATTAAAATTAGGTCTTTTTCTAACCGTATGACCAAGTTCGACCAACCTATAAAAATACTTGTTAGCGAGCTCTAGAAGCTCCTCTGGTACATCTTTATTATGACTAAGCGCTACATCATCGTTATTTGTACAATACTCTATAAGTGCTAAATAAAAGCATAATGGCTTATTGGCTAAACCCACTTTTTGCTCTGTATTACAACTACTTGATAGTGTTTTATCGTTAAGATCAACTATAAGCATCAGCGGCGTAGGCTCTATAATTGACTGATGCTGTGCATTATTAAACTGCTTATTACTTTGTTTAATAAACGCAAACTTTACCCAAAAACTAATCAGCACACTTAATACTAAAAATATAAAATAGTAAATAAAATGGCTTAATGTAAAGTGGGTTTGCTGAACGTTAAATACAACTAATATAGGTCCGTTATTAGTGCTCAAACTACGTGTTATTTGGTGTAAGTTTACAGGTGCTAGCATTTCGCCTTTTGGTGCAATAGCAACAACTTTAAGATCGTTCGAATTAATGTAGCTATTTAAGGTTTTAATGTAGCTATTAACCGCATCTTTATTCCCCGAATGCTTTAGCAGCTCATTTGATAAATCAAGTAATGGTAAGTCGAGTGCAATTTGCCTTTCTATCTGCGTTATTTTTTGTTTAGTCACTTGCTGGCTTTTTTGAATTACAGAAATATAAAACACAGAAGATAAAGTTAAAAATAAGCATAGTAAAACAAGTAGTTGTTTATATTTACTCATCACTAACTTCCTCTTTTAAGTTTACTGAGCTAGTACCGCAACTCCAAAACGATTGTGCATTTTGATAATAATGCAAACTTTGATCTTTAGACATATCAAGCAAATTTGCCTGTACTGCACATAATAAATCAGTATTGTTTTGCTGCATTTTTAAATACCATCTTGTTCCAGTAATATTATTACTCAAAGGCGTAATATAGTTTTTTGAAAAACGTTTTTCGTCACTCTCTTTCCAAAACGAAGCAATAATATCTACTTTTCCGTCGGCGAGTAAATCGCGTAATTCGTTATGAGAACTAGCATAAGTGATTTTCAAATTAGCTAAATTTATATCCAGTTCTTTAAACATTTGCTTTGGTAAAATATGCCCTGATCGGCTGGTAGGATAATCAAGCAAACCTATGCGTTTATCTAAAAAATATTGTTTAGTAATTCGAGGTTTTTCTTTAGAAGATATAAAAAAAGCCGTGTAGTCAGAAAAACCAACTACGGGTTGGTAGTTATAGGTCGACTCCGCTTTAAATGCAGCCATAATATTACTTTTAGCCAAAATTAGGTCAGCAATTCCTTTACCAACAAACTCAAAGCTATCTGCCGTTCTATATCCCCAATACCCTTTTACCGAGCCATATTGCTTAGCTACTACGTTATCAGAGCATAACTTTTGTGTTAATAATTTGGCTATTTTTTTTGATTGTGTAAAAACAATTAATTGGCCTTTATTACTTGTAGCAGTTGTTTGACACTCTGTTGAGGTTTCGATCATAACCGGAAAATGTAAATCATCATTGTATACACTAACTTGACCGCAAACCCACGTAACGATCAACAATAGAAACAAAAATGTAACAATTAACATTTTGTGCAACACAATATTTTTATAATTCAAAGCAATGCCACCCAAAAATAGACGATATAGTGTATTTGAACAATTTCGCTTACCTATTACAACAAGTAATTTTACCTGTTAAATATAAGGGACTGATTTTAAACGCAATTGAATAAGAAACTATGAATTTTAATAAGTCCTTCCTATCAACATTAAAAATGAGGACAATTGACCGCATTAGCTTATAGCAACCCCATGAAATATTCATTTAGGAAGTTTTAATGCATAACAATATAAAGTACTCGATATCTTCTGCGCTTTTGATTAGTGCGATATTCACAAGCACTAACTCACACGCTTGGGGTCAAAATGGCCACCGTATTGTAGGGCAGATTGCACAATCTCATATAAGCGAAACAACTAAAGCAGCAATTAAACCTTATTTAGATGGTGAGTCACTTGCGCAAATATCAACGTGGCCTGATGAAATGCGCTCTGCTCCTGGCGACTTTTGGCAAAAGCAATCATCTCGTTGGCATTATATTAATGCAGCACCAGGAAAATCTTTCAGCTTCAATCACGAGCACACTAAAAACAAAGAATCTGTAAGTAATATCCTAGAAGGCATTCACTATTCAATGCAAACACTCACTGATAAAAATAGCACCTTAGATGCTAAGCAGTTCAGTTTGCGTTTTTTAGTGCATTTAGTAGGCGATAGCCATCAGCCATTTCATGCCGGTCGAGGTGAAGACAGAGGTGGTAACCGTATTAAGGTTTCATTTTTTAACGAAGAAACAAATCTTCACAGCCTTTGGGATACAAAGTTAGTTGAGAACGAGAACTTGTCGTTTACTGAATACGCTCAATTTATTGATACAAATAACAGCGAATTAATTGCTGAGTATTTACAAAGCTCACCTAAAACTTGGGTTGAAGAATCACACAATTTAGCAACAAAAATTTATAAGTACACCAACGACGAAGTTGGGTACAGCTACATTTATAACAACACTCCAATTGTAAAAACACGCCTACAACAAGCGGGTATTCGACTAGCTGGACTATTAAACGCCTTATTTGACCCTTCTGCAAAAGAGTTAGAAACGGCACTAAAAATGACGACTGACAAATAAACAGTATTAAATTTATATAACCTACACACGGGAAATCAACATTATGACTAAGCTTCGCCTTTCGAAATTAACTGGAGCGGTAATTTTAGCTCTAGGTGTTTCTACAAGCGCAATGGCTGCTGATACTTCATCTGCAATGCGTGGTAAAATTACGACGCCTTCAGGTGGCAGTGCTGCAAACGTTAAAATTAAAGTAGTTCACCAACCAACGGGAACTATTAGCGAGCTAACTACAAACGAAAGTGGTACGTTTATCGCTAATGGCTTACGTGTAGGTGGTCCTTACATGGTTATCATCGATTCTGATAAGTTTAATGATACAACTGTTGAAAATATCTATCTAAATCTGGGTGAAACTTACCGTTTAAGCTCGCAGCTTGCTCCGCTAAACATCGAAAAAATTGAAGTGTCTGGTTATAAAATTGTTCAGCAATCTGGTGGCTCAAGCAGCTCATTTGGTTCTGATACTATTGAGAACATGCCAAGCTTTAACCGCGACATTAAAGATATTGCGCGCTTAAACCCACTTGCCAGTATTAATGGTAATGGCGAGCTAACGTTTGCAGGTAGTAACCCTCGTACCAACGGTTTAACCGTTGACGGTATTGGTCAAAATGATGACTTTGGCTTGAACTTTGGTGGCTACCCTACTTCTCAGCCTCCTGTAGCACTTGATGCTATTGAACAAGTTTCTGTTGATGTATCTCCTTTCTCAGCTTCTAAAGGTAACTTTGGTGGCGGTACTATTAACGCAGTAACAAAATCTGGTACAAATGAGTTTAAGTTCTCTGGCTTTTATGAAATCTCTACTCCAGAGATTGCAGGCGATGTCGATAGCATTGTTCAAGAAGATGGCCTTGATGAGCTAGGTCATAAAACTTATTCTACAAATAAAGTAGAGCCGATTAAAACTGAAGAAAGATTTGGTTTTAACGTTGGTGGCGCAATTGTTAAAGACGAACTGTTTTATTTCGTTAACTATTCAGAATGGTCAAGCGAATTAGATCTTGATTACGGCTTTGACGGCTCTGGTGCAGCCAACGAATTTAATACTTCTGAAGCTAACTATAACCGTTTCATCTCTATTTTAAATAATGAATATGGCTTAACTGATTCATTAGCAGGTGCGCCAGAAGATACAAATAAAAACCTGTTAGTTAAGCTAAGCTGGAACGCAAGTGATGACCATCGTTTAGATTTTACTTACCAATGGCAAGACGATCAAGATGAGCGTAACACTAGCACCGGTGGCAATAATATTGTACTAACATCGAACACCTACGCCTACGTAACGAAGTTCAATAACTTTTCAACAAAGCTTTACTCTGATTGGACTGAAGATTTTTCTACTGAAATTGGTGTTTCGTATAAAGATGTTACCTCTGATAGCGCAACTCGCTCAAATCTAGGTAGTATTTCAGTTGATGAAGATGGTCGAAATGGCCCTTCTTACAACTTTGGTACAGATCAATATCGTCATGCTAACCGCTCTGAAACGCAAAATTTAACTTTTACACTCGATGCTACCTATTTAATGGATGAGCATGAAATAAACTTTGGTGCTCAATATGAGTCACTTCGTTTATATAACTTATTTGCTGAAAACTCTCTTGGCACGTGGAAGTTTGATAGCTTAGAAAATTTTGAAAACCGTGAAATTGGTTCTTATGATTTCTCTTATCAGAATGCTTACACTAATGATTCATCTGATACAGCATATGATGTAAGACGCAATCAACTAGCACTTTACATTGAAGACACTTTTTATGTAGGTGACGATTTAGAAGTTACAGCAGGTGTTCGTTATGAGCGTTTATCATCAGATGATAAACCAACTCTAAATGAAAATTTTGCGAATACGTATGGCTTTACTAACCAAGAAAATCTAGATGGTCTAGACATTATACTTCCTCGCGTTGGCTTTAAATACTACGTAACAGAAGCCCTTACTATTAACGGTGGTATTGGTCGCTTCCAAGGTGGTATTCCAAATGTTTGGTATAACAACTCATTCCAAAGCGATGGTATTACATTAGTATCTGCTCCTAACGATGTAATTAACGACTACTATGCAAATAACACTGCTGATATTACTCAGGTGCCTGATGAAATTAAAAACTCATTAGAACAAGGTGCTGGTAGCGTTGCTTATATCGACCCTGATTTTAAATTGCCTTCAAGCATTCGCACCCAAATAGGTTTTGAATATGAGTTTGATTCTGAACTATTAGGTGATGGCTTTAAATGGCAAGCAGAGATTGCTTATCATAAAAAAGAGAATGAGGCGGTATGGCATAATACATCTATTAACCCAATTGGTATTGCAGCTGATGGTGAACGCGTTATAAATGAAACTATTTATAGTGGCTCTTTAGCTGATAACGCTGACATAGAAATGACGAATTCATCTGATGATGGACGTTCAATTATTTTTTCAACAGGTATTGCTAAACAGTGGGATAATGGCCTGTTTGTATCGGCAAGCTATGCACACCAGGATGTTACCGAGTCATCAGCCGGTTCAGCTTCTCAAGCGGAAGGCAACTACAAGCATAATATTACAGTAAATCGTAATGAAGATATTGCAGCACGTGGTTTTTACGAAGTTGAGCACAGCTTTAAAATCAACTTAGCATATAACACAGAGTTTTTTGAAGGGTATGCGACTAAGTTTAACGTGTATTTTGAACGTCGTTCAGGTCGTCCATTTAGTTATACAATGAACATGTATAAAGACAGTGATTTGGGTGATACGAGTAGTTTCTTCAGTAATGGTGCTTACTTACCATATATACCTACAGGTGCTGATGATCCAAATGTAAACTGGGATGAATCAGGTACGACTTGGGCTGAGTTAGAACCATTACTAGAGCGTGCTGGTATATCTCAGCGTGGTGGTATTTTAGGTAAAAATACAGCAACTCAACCTTGGGTTACTACGATGGACGTTAGCATTAAGCAAGAAATACCAGGCTTTGCTGAAGGTCACACTGGTGAGGTTTATCTAATGATTGATAATTTCGCAAACCTTCTAAACAGCGACTGGGGTGTAGAAAAACGCTTAGGTTACTCTAACCAAACTATTTATGACTTTGGTGGCCTTGATGACCAAGGCAGATATAAAATAGACAACAGCTTTGGCGGTGCAGATGTGCGTAATTACTCACAAATCAATTCATCGTCATCAGCTTGGCAGGCTAAAGTTGGTATTAGCTACAAGTTTTAAGCCTTAATAGGTAAGTAATAACACATTAAGTTATTTTTTAACAAAACCCATTGCAAAATTGTAATGGGTTTTTTGTTTTTCACACCCCAATTTCACATGTTTGTCATAAAGCCCACGTAATATATACCCCGATATAGAGTTATTGCTCAAAAAAACACTCAAATAGACAAAAATAGTACTATTTATTAAAAATATATTGCAGTTGTATTTTATTTGTAACGAATAAATAAGGTACACTAGTAACGGATTTTGAATAAATGAACTTTAACTGTTTATTTTGAAAAATTTTAAAATAAAAATATAAAAATTTAATTAATAACTACACGGGAAAATTAAATGAAAACTCAATTACGCAAAACAGCTCTTTCACTTGCTATTGCAGCATGTGTTGGTGTAAGTGGCGCTGCAATGGCTAACGAAACGACCTCTGCAATTAAAGGTCAAGTAATGGGGCCTAACGGCAACCCAGCAGCCGGCACTAAAGTAACAATTTTACACGTACCTTCTGGATCAGTAAAAACAACTGAAGTAAATGACGCGGGTTATTTCACAGCTAAAGGCCTGCGAGTTGGCGGCCCTTATAAAGTAATTGTTGATTCAGATGTATATGCAGACCAAGAATTCAATAACATTATTCTTAATATTGGTAACGATTATCCAGTAAACGTTTCTCTTGAGTCACAATCAAGCATGGAACAAATTGTAGTTTCTGGCGCGCCAATTAGCTCTATGTCTGGTGGTACTGGTCCGGCGTCTACATTTACGCTAACTGATCTTGAAAATACACCAGCTATTAACCGTGATTTAAAAGACATTATCCGTATCGACCCGCGTATCACAATTGATGATAGCCGTGGTTCAATTAACTGTGGTGGTGGTAACCCTCGCTACAATAGCTTAACGCTAGACGGCGTTCGTATGAACGATAACTTCGGCTTAAGCTCAAATGGTTACCCTACTATTCGCGCCCCTTTCTCTTTTGATTCAATTGAACAAGTTTCAGCTGAACTTGCACCGTTTGACGTTCAATACGGTGGTTTTACATCGTGTAACATCAACGCTGTAACCAAATCTGGTGGCAATGATGTTCATGGCGCTGTTTTCTACGATTACACTAGTGACTCTTTCAAGGGTGATAAAATTGAAGGTGATGACGTTGATAACGGTAACTATACTGAAAAACGTTACGGCTTCAACGTAGGTCTTCCACTAATTGAAGATAAACTATTTTTATTCACTTCATATGAAAAACTTGAAGGTGTTCAACAGTTTAACTACGATGGTTTAAGCAGTGGCAGTGTAACTGCTGATGATATCTCGCGTATCACAAGCGTTGCTCAAACTGTATATGGTTACGATGTAGGCGGAATGCCTTCAAGTATGCCTGTTGAAGATGAAAAAATCTTAGTTAAACTAGATTGGAACATCAACGAAGATCACCGTGCAAACTTAATCTATAACTACAACGATGGTAATACTGTTTCACAGTCTGATACTGGCTCTAGCCGTGTATCACTATCTAACCACTTTTATGACCAAAGTGCAGAATTCACTTCAATCATTGCATCTGTTTACTCTGATTGGTCAGATGACTTCTCAACTGAAGTTCGTATTGGTAAGTCTGAGCTAGATGCAACAGTACAATCATTAGATGCAGCAAGCAGCTTTGGTGAAATGCAAATTCGTACCGAAGATGGTGGTACAGTTTATATTGGTCCAGATGACTCACGTCAATCAAATGACTTAGATTACGATACAACTACATTTAAAGTTGCAGGTACTTACTACCTAGATCAACATACAATTACTGCTGGTTACGAGTTTGAAGAGTTAGATGTATTTAACTTATTCGTTCAACATACTGAAGGTGAATACCGTTTCAACAATATTGATGATTTTGAAAACGGTATTGCAAGTGCAATTTTCTACAATAATGCAGCTGCTACAAATGATCCAAACGATGCAGCAGCAAGCTTTTCGTACGCTCAGCATACATTTTACGTGCAAGACGAGTATTCATTCACTGATTTAGATGCAAACATCACCTTTGGTCTACGTTACGACAAATATACAAGTGATGATGTACCTAACTTAAATCAAAACTTTACTGACCGCTATGGCTACAGTAATCAAAGTACATTTGATGGTATTGATTTAATTCAACCACGTGTAGGCTTCCAATGGTACGCTACAGATGCACTTGAAGTACGTGCAGGCGTTGGCTTGTTCTCAGGCGGTAACCCTAATGTTTGGTTATCTAACTCTTACTCAAACGACGGCATTACTAATATTAGTGCAAACCAGTTTGGTGCTATCGACTTGTTCGCAACACCTAATGTAAATAATGGTACTCCAGGATTTGAAGTACCTCAGTCTCAATTTGATGCAGTAGCTGACACTGTAATCGGCTCAGGCGATTCAGTTGCAAACGCTGTTGACCCAGACTTTGAAATCCCATCAGAGTGGAAATACTCACTTGGTGCGACATATACAACAGAAAATGAATATGTAATTTCACTTGATTACTTATATTCAAAGAAAAAAGATGCTGCATTAATGCGTGACATCGCACTTCAAGATTCTGGCGAAACTACATTTGATGGTCGTCCTATATACGAATCAATCGAAGGTCGTAAAAACGAATACTTACTAACAAATGTGAGCGGTGATAGCGGTGATTCATCTGTTATCTCATTAGCTGTTAGCAAGATGTTTGATAATGGTGTGAGCGTTAACTTTGGTTATGCATACACAGATTCTGATGATGTTAACCCAATGACAAGCTCTGTTGCTGGTTCAAACTACGGTAACATTGCACTAACTGATCCAGGTAACCCAGGTGTTGCTTCATCTGATTACGAAATTCCACATCGTTTTACTATGACTCTTGGTTATACTCATGAGTTTGTTGATGGGTTTGCTACTCGCTTTAACCTATTTGGTGAAGCATATAAAGGCTTACCATACAGCTACACATTTGATGGCAGTGACGAAAATGTATGGGGCGATGCAAACTGGAATGGTAACCGCCAGCTATTGTATGTTCCACTTGAAAACGATCCTAACGTTGTTTACAACATGAGTGCTGCTGATATCAATGAATTCAATGAATTTATTGCATCAAATGGTTTAGAGCGTGGTCAAATTACTAGCCGTAACGCAGAAAACTCTGATTGGTTTGTTAAGTTTAACTTTAAGTTAACTCAAGAGCTTCCAGGCTTTATGGAAGGTCACAAAGGTGAAGCATTCTTCGTAATTGATAACCTTACTAACCTGTTAAACGACGATTGGGGCGTACTTAAGAAAGGTCCTTTCGTAGGCGCTAGCATGATTTCAACATCACTTGATGATCAGGGTCGTTACGTTTACTCTGACTTTAATGCGAATAATGCAAATACATCAGTGCAATCAGATGCATCTGTCTGGCAAATGCGTGTAGGTGTTCGTTACACCTTCTAATTTAGAACTGTAGCCTAAAACATCTTTTAAAAGCCCACTTTGGTGGGCTTTTTTATGCCTTTAATTTGTTATTTAACTTTTCAAAAATACTCACTAACACTTCGTATTCTTCATTAGTCAAAGTGCTCAATAATTGTTTTTCCCAATTCAGTGCATCAGGTGCTATTTGCTCATATAAGCTTTGACCTACTTTGCTCAGTACAAGTAAGGCCGCGCGTTTGTCTTGTGCATTTAACTCACTTTTCACTAAACCTTTATCTATTAAAACTTTTACCGCACGCGACACTGTCGACTTGTCCATGTTTGCTTGCGCGCATAAATCCTTTGCGTTGCTCTGACCATACTGCGCTAAGTTAGCAAGTATTCGCCACTGGGGAATATTTAAACCGTACTTAGTTTGATAAACCTCGGCAAAGTCGTTACTTACACGTGTTGCTACATTCGTTAATTGATAAGGTAAAAACGTTGCTAAATCAATTTTCATTTTTAGTTATCCCAGCTTTATAAGGCTTACTTTGGTGTTCATTAATATTTACACGGATGCGTAGTTGCACATTTGATATTAGTCTCACTTGAGAGTATCTTAACTGAAATAAAAATAATATTAAACCAACCCCTCTCACAGGAGTCAGTAATGGCGACACAATTAAGTTATATGACCGGTTTTGGTAATGAATTTGAAACACAAGCGCTACCCGGTGCATTGCCAATAGGACAATTTAGCCCACAAAAAGTTAAATACGATTTATACACAGAGCAATTTAGTTCGACTGCATTTACGGCTCCTCGCGCTTCAAATCGTCGCACTTGGTTTTACCGCCTTCGTCCGTCTGTAGTGCAAGGTGATTACCAAGCAATTGATAACGGCCTAATAAGAACAGCCCCAATCACTGAAGCCGTAACACCACCAACAATGCTACGTTGGAATCCTATTGATATGCCTTCACAGCCTACTGATTTTATTGATGGCTTGGTAACGATGGCAGCTAACGGCAGTGCTAATCGGCAATCTGGTATTGGCATTCATGTATATGTCGCTAATCAGTCAATGCAAGGGCGTTACTTTTGTAATGCCGATGGCGAAATGTTGTTTGTCCCTCAGCATGGTGAGTTATTAATTCACACCGAGTGCGGTAAGTTAAGCATTAAACCAGGTGAAATTGCTGTAATTCCCAGAGGAATTAAGTTCTCAGTTGACTTAATTAATAATACAGCCCGTGGTTATATTTGTGAAAATTATGGCCATGCGTTAGAGCTTGCAGAGCGAGGACCTGTTGGTGCAAACGGTTATGCCAACGACAGAGACTTTCAATACCCTGTAGCGGCCTTTGAAGATAAAGAGGGTGACTTTGAGCTTGTTTCTAAATTTAACGGTAATTTATTTAGCTGTGAAATAAAGCACTCTCCTTTTGATGTGGTTGCATGGACGGGTAATAGTGCGCCCTATAAATACGACTTATCGCGTTTCAATGTAATGAATACAGTGAGCTTTGATCACCCCGATCCTTCTATATTCACTGTACTAACCTCTCCTTCTGCTACTGAGGGTATGGCAAATGTCGATTTTGTGATATTTCCACCGCGTTGGATGGTAGCCGAAAATACATTTCGCCCGCCGTATTATCACCGCAATATTATGAGTGAATTTATGGGCTTAATTGAAGGTGTGTATGATGCAAAAGAGCATGGTTTTGTACCTGGTGGCGCAAGTTTACACAATTGTATGTCGCCACATGGACCTGAAGCCGACGTATTTGAAAAAGCCTCAAACGCTGAGCTTACACCACAAAAATATGAAAACACATTGGCCTTTATGTTTGAGTCGCGCTATATAATTTCACCGACAAAATATGCATTAGAAGGTAAAGAGCGCCAACCAAATTACACCGATTGCTGGCGCACAATTAAAAAACAATTTACAGGTTCACAGGATTAATTATGAAATTATACAGCTACTTTCGCTCATCAGCGGCTTATAGAGTGCGTATAGCGCTTAACTTAAAAGCAATCGATCATGAACTTGCTATTGTTAACCTTTTAAAATCGGAGCAGCTTGGGAAAGAATACTTAGCGACTAATCCGCAAGGCTTACTACCGGCACTTGAAACCGATGATGGTGTTTTAGCACAATCACTTGCAATACTTGAGTGGCTTGATGAAACTTATCCGCAATCGCCATTAATTACAGGGACTGCGTGGCAAAAGTCGCAAATAAGAAACTTAAGCTTTGCCATTGCTTGCGATATTCATCCTGTTAATAATTTACGCGTGCTGAAGTATTTATCAAACGAATTAGGTGTTGATGACGAGGCTAAAAATAAATGGTATCGACATTGGATAGAAGTTGGTTTTGAAAAAATAGAACTGATGCTAAACGAAAATAATGACTACTGCTTTGGTAACCAACCAACACTTGCTGACATTTGTTTAGTGCCGCAAGTATTTAATGCAATTCGTTTTAACGTAGGTATGAGCGCTTATCCAAAAATTGCAGCCATTTACGAACATTGTAATAAATTAGCTGCATTTAATGACGCTGCACCGCAAAATCAACCCGATGCAAATTAAGCTAATTTAGATTAACTTTGTAGCGCGCTATGAATAACCGTAACGTGCTCAATTAAATCTAAGCCCAGATCAGTTAAATATCCGCCATCTGGGCTATCTATAATCCCTTTTTCAAATAAACGTTGCGCTGCGCTAAGTAAGCTTGGCTCTGCGTCTGAATGTAATTTAATACCCTGCATTTTACTGTCGCGAGGAAACTTTGCTAATAGTGTGAATTCTTCGATCATTGTTTGATTAAATTGCATTGTGTGCACCTTTTTATTGTTCTGTGAATAACTAAGTTTATACTTAAAATCACTTTGTGTACTTTACACTAGCACGTTTTTTAGCTTAATGTATTATTTTTAACCCTCCCTATTTAAAGGCCTCTAATGCGTAACTTTTTAATTCTATGTTTTTGTTTTAGCAGCTTATCGTATTCAATACTTAGTGAAGCAACAACGCTAAAAACCCATTCAATTATTGATGCAAACCAGTTTGTAAATGAAGAAGTTAACTGTTGGTACGACAACAAACGCTATAGCGAAGGGGCATTAATACAAGTTCATTCTTTTACACTTTTGTGTGGTGCTAAAACACCCCAACACAGTAACAGCCAACTCATTTGGCTTAAAATAGATAAGCAAGGTAATGCTATTTACCCAACAGCTCCTAAAACAATCACTGTGAATTAGCACTAAAAGCTGATTTAAGCTACAATGCATGCAGTTTAAATAAGTAGTATGGCTATGAATAATCAACCTAAAAACCCTTTACATGGGGTAACATTAGAACAAATACTTGTTGAGTTAGAGCAACGACTTGGCTGGAGAACACTTGGCGAGCAAGTAAAAATTAAATGTTTTACTGATCAACCCAGCATTAAATCGAGTTTAAAGTTTTTGCGTAAAACGCCTTGGGCTCGCGATAAAGTGGAAGCACTTTATATTCACACTATAAATAATAAGCCTATTCGTAGACCAAAAAGTGCACCAAGAGAAACATCTTCTCAAGCGCCGGATACAACAGGGTTTGTTTGGCCATCAATTAAAAAGTGATGTAAAAAAGGAGCTAATTTAGCTCCTTTTTTGATTATAACTAACGCGATTTATTGCTCTTTGCAAATTACATTTAATGAAGCCGGCTCAATAGTAATAACCAGTTTTTGAGCGGTTTTAACTTCACCATCTAACACGTACTTAAGCTCCCCTTCGCCTGTAATCTCTACTCTTTTGGCATTTGTATGATGAGAGTTTATAGCTAAATGTGTTTGCGTTAAGCTACTAAACATCAGCTCTGCAATACTTAGTACTGTGGTTGAATCTTCATTATTTGGTGTTAACCAATTTATATCGAGTAGCCCGTCACTATGATCAGGTTGCCCTCCACCTTGAGCCAATAATGTTGTAAAAGGCGCAGCATTGGCCACAATAAAACTATTAGTACATATTTCTTTAGGCTCATTATCATCGAGTTTTACTTTAAGTAACTGCGATTTTTGCTCGCCAAACGCTTCAAAAAAACCATTTAAATAGGCAAGTTGCCCCGACTTATTTTTCGACTCTCTATCTGCTTTTTCTATCATTGATTGCTCAAAACCAATACCCGCGAGCAGTAGTACTAATTCATTATTACAATAAGCAGTATCTATTATGCTTGTTTGACCATCTATAATTAAGTCACAAGCCTGTTCAACAGGAATAAATTTAGAGGTAATACCCATCAATACATGCGCAAGGGCGTTTGCAGTCCCCATAGGGATGATGCCTAGTTTACATTGTGTATTTACAAGTACGCTTGCAACTTCGGCCACCGTACCATCTCCCCCGCATGCGATAATAATATCCGGCTTTTGCGCAATTTCCTGTTTAGCCAGCTCAATACCGTTAACCTCTTTTGTAGTAGTGAGTACTTTCAGATCGTAATAGTCCGATAGCCGCGCAACAATTAAGTGCTCTTTTTCTTCCCATAATCGTGTACCAGATACAGGGTTTGCAATTAAAACGGCTTTGTTTTTAATCAGTAATTCGCCTTTTTTATGTCGCTTAGCTAAATGGCGAAGTTGATGCTTATTTAAATTTGCGGTTTCGCGGGTTTCTTTTATTTGTGCAAGTACTTCATGCACATCTGCATTTTTGTTTTGGCTCAGTAAATAAGCCGCCATGACAAAAACAGAGCGCCCACGCCCTAAAGCACAATGAACGACTACGCGATGGTTTTCTTTAATATGGTGATGAATCCAATTAATAGCCTGATTTAACTGAGAATGGGTAGGAATACTATGATCGAGCACCGGAATGTTTAAATAATTAATATTCTCTTGTGTTGAACTCCACTCGAGTCCGTCAAATTCACACGTAACATCTAAAATCGCCGTAATCCCGTTATCTTTTAATGTGTCTATATCTGAGGGAAATAATCGGCAAGCTAAAAATAGGTTTTCGTTTATTTGTTGAATGGGCGGCACTTTATCGCGCTTACGTGACCAGGCATTATAAATTTGCACACCGAATAAAAATGGCACAAACGCCCACCGTATATAAAATGGGATCACCCCATTTTCACGCTTTCTAAATATTTTTGCTGTATTAAAAATATACGCGGTACTCACTAATAAAAGTGACAGCGCAGTCCAATAAAAAACAATAGCAAAATAGACAGAGTTCACTTCCCAACCAATAAAAATAAGCAGTAGTGCCAATAGTAAATAACTAATTGCAGCCCACATAGTCTCTCCTTTGTGAAAATAATGCCGATTTATAATCTTAATTTAAACGGCTTTAAGTAGTCTTTTGCAAATATCACGCCATATAAATGCCATTTAAAATTCAAACGCGAACAATAGGCCATTGATATATATAGTAATTAATAAACTAAAATCTACTACAGACCGCTCTTTGTGCATTTTTTACAAACATGTGAATAAATTATACTTACACGTCTAAATTTCAAACACTGATCGGTTATTACTTGTACTAACGTATAAAGCAGCTAATCTAAAAGGCAATTAAATTTTTTGCATCCAAATCACACCCTCAACCGTTTACTCAATGATAATAAGAAAAACAGGACCCCTATGGATAACGATGATTTACTCCCTCTTTTGTGCGCAACAGCACAAGGAGACAAAAATGCTTTCTCAAGTTTATATCAACAAACTAGCGGCAAACTTTTTGCTATTAGCTTAAATATGCTCACTAACAGAGCTTATGCGGAAGAGGCACTACAAGACGCTTTTATAAAAATTTGGCATAACGCATCTGAATATAACGCTTCTAAAGGCACCGTTATTAGTTGGATGATAAGTATAGTCAGATACAGAAGTCTTGACTCATTGCGCTATCACAAAGTACGAAAAGAGCAGTCGTTAGGCGATGACGAATATGAAAATGAAAATGAAAGTATCGACGTTAATTACGATGAAGAAACGAAACTGGTCAATTGTATCGAACAGCTTGAGCCGCAACAAAAACAAGCTATTCACTTGGCTTATTATAAGGGGCTGAGTCATAGCGAGTTAGTGGATCATATAGAAACGCCATTAGGTACAGTTAAAAGCTGGATCAGGCGTGGGCTTATGCAGCTACAAAGGTGTTTAACATTATGAATTATAATAAACCCGAACTATTAGACGCGCTTGCTGGGCAGTACGTGCTTGGCACACTTAGAGGGCTTGCCCGTAAGCGTTTTCAGCGTCTGTTACTTAACTCAAATCAAGCACGTGAAGCAACAAATATGTGGGAGCAAAACCTAAACAACTTAGCGAGTGCTATTACACCGCAGATGCCACGTGACGATGTATGGGTAAATATACTACAGCGTATTGAAAACAGACCACAAACAAGTAAAACAGTCATACATACCAAGCCTTCAATTTGGCGTACATGGTCTTTTGTGGCGACTGCCGCATGCATTGTTTTAGCCTTTTTGTTTATTCAGCCTAGTACCAATGTTATGCAAACTCAGCAAATTGCTTTGGTTCAAAATCAAGATAAACAATCATTGTGGTTTATTGATGTAAGCGAGCAAGGGCTCTCAATTAAAGCTAGTAGCCAATTGGTTGCTCAAACTAATAAAGATTATGAGCTGTGGATGATTTTAAAAGGTCAAGATGCACCTATTTCATTGGGTTTACTGCCCAAGCAAGGCAGTAAAATATTATTTAAAGATAACCGCTTTAACGCAAGTGATATCGCATTGTTAGCAGTAAGCTTAGAGCCTATTGGAGGCTCACCAAATGGCTCTCCTACTGAAGTACTTTACACCACAGAGCTAGTACTTTTATAACCCGACTATTATGACCAAAGTTGGCTGTTTACTTAAAGCAGCCAACCTACTTTTAAACTTTTTAACAAAAAATAAAAATAATTTAACTTTTTTGCATCCAATTTAAATCCAGCCCCGTTATTAGCTATGACTTCAATCAAAACTAAAGGACAAAGTCATGAAAGCTTTAACTCCATCAATACTCGCAGTAGTAATATGTAGTACGTTTGTAAGTGCACCAAGTGAAGCATCTAGCCACAGAGAAGCGCCAAATATAAGCCGTTTCCCGACTTTAGATTCAACCGATTTTTATGTATTTAATAGTTACGAGCTAGGTCGTGATGATTACGTCACATTAATTGCTAATTACATCCCGCTGCAAGATGCCTACGGCGGTCCTAATTACTTTGCCATGGACCCAGATGCTACCTACAGCATTCATATAGATAACGACGGCGATGCTGTTGAAGATATTACATTTGCGTTTAACTTTAAAAGCATGCTCCCTAATGATAACCAAGGTGTGCAATTAACTGTTGGACCTGAAGGTAATCAACGCACCGTGTCTGTACCGCTTAAAAATGTAGGCGGTGTATCTGCAGGTGATAACAGCGCTGTAAATTTTAGCGAATCATACACAGTAAGCATGATAAGCGGCGCGCAGCGTACTGGCGAAACAACGCTATTAAATAACACTGCATCAAACTCCAGCACATTTTCTAAACCACTTGATTATGTGGGCAATAAAACATTTGGTTCAATGAGCGATTATCAAACTTATGCTGACCAATTTGTGTATCAGGTTTCAATTCCTAAATGTGAAAGCATGGCACAAGTTTTTGTAGGGCAACGTAAAGACCCATTTGTAGTTAACCTAGGTAAAACATTTGATTTAGTAAACTATGTACCTGTAGAGGGTGATAGCGCCCCAGGTGCTGGTGACGGCGGTGGTTTTCCTGGTGGCATAACACAATCAGCTGATAACGACGACCTTGCAGATAAAAACGTAACATCAATTGCTATCGAAATACCTAAAAGCTGTATTGTTGGTGAAGGTAACGGCGTAATAGGTTCATGGACAACAGCAAGCCTACCTCAAGCTCGCGTATTAAATCCTAATGCTAAATTTGCTAATAATGGCGTTAATGGTGGTGCTTTAACACAAGTTTCACGTTTGGGTAGCCCGCTTGTAAACGAGCTTGTAATTGGCATTAAAGACAAAGACACATTCTCCACTGCTCACCCTAAAGATGATGCACAATTTTTAGATTATGTATCTCACCCAGCACTACCAGAGTTATTAAACATTTTGTTTAAAGATGCTGTTAATACGACCCTTGGCGCAAACTTAGAAACACTGGCACCCACAAACTTCCCGCGTACTGATTTAATCACTGCATTTTTAACGGGTTTTGCAGGAGTTAATCAGCAAGCAACTGTAACACCTTCAGAAATGCTGCGTTTGAATACAGGCATTGCAGCAACAGCGCAAGCTGATCAATCTGCATTTGGTGTAGCGGGTAATGATTTAGCCGGCTTCCCAAATGGTCGTCGCCCGGGTGATGATGTGGTTGATATTGCACTTCGTGTTGTGATGGGTCGTTTATGTCATCCGATTCCTGTAAATGGTGAAGACACTGATTTAGGGCTTTGTTCACCAGAGGATGCTAATACAGGCACAGTGCCATTTACAGACGGCGCACCTATTGATGCAACAATGATGGACTCATCATTCCCATACCTTGCAACACCGCTTGCTGGCTCTAAATAAGGAGTAAAATAATGCGTAATTTAAAAACTACCCATATTTGTGTTCTCCTCAGTGCATTAACATTGGGAGCATGTAGTAGCGATGACGATAAAAAACAACCTACACCGGTTGTAAACACAGCGCCTACCGCAAGTGATGCAATGCTAACTACACAAACTGAGGTAAGCATTACCGATATGCTTAGCGCAACCGACAATGATGGCGATTCGCTTACTTATTCGTTAACAAGTGAGCCAACTCTTGGAACTGTTACCGTTAATAGCGACGGTAACTTTACCTATACACCAAATAAAGAAGTGACAGGTTCAGATAGTTTTATGTTTGGTGTAAGTGATGGCGTTAATTCGCAAGTAACTGCAATAGTAAACATTACAATTGACGCACTACAAGTCGACTTTGCTCAATTTGCAACCGATGCATTTAATCAAGCGCCAAATGCAGAGCCGTTAACTGTTAACGGTCGGGTGTTTACAAACATTGATACCGATGTTGATGGATTAATTTCAACAAACGGTAACTAACCAAGTAATTAAGCTGACAGGCCATGGATGGCTTTTTTCAAAGGATATTTATAATGCATTTATCAATTTTTAAGTCCGTCGCATTTATTACTTTATGCCTAACGACCTTTGCATTAAGCGCTGCGCCTTTTACTCCAAAAGATGATGCAGTTATTGCTAACAGTAATTCAACGCTTAGTGCTTCTCTGTCTGTTGAGGAAATAAATACATTAGTCACTAACAGCCAATATGTAGGCCAAACAGAGCGTTTACAGGGGCTACTTAAAACCCGTTTAGCCCAGCTATATAAACACACACCCTCATCTCAAATTGGTTACTTATATGCTCGCGTTTTACAAAAAGAGCACCTTTTCAACGAAGCTATTGATATTGCTAACAACGTTTTAATTAAAGAGCCACAGCATAGTAATAGCCATTTATTGCTAGCCAATATATTTATGACTCAAGGTAAGTTTGCACAAGCAAAAAAGCACTGCGTCGCTTTAATTGGGCACGTAAGCACTATTACTGCTAGCACCTGTGTACTTGATGTACAAAGCCAACATGAAAGCGTTTTAGACAGCTACCAAGCATTAGTAAAAATTATAAATAATAATCAAACTAGCCTAGCTACAAACCATGTTTTAAGTGAAATGAGCTATCGTTTAAATAACTACAAACAAGCATTGTCTCACTTACAAAGTGTAGATTTAGTTCAAGCCCCTGTGAGCCTAATTGTTTTATGGGCCGATATTCAAATTGCTCTAAACCAACCACAACAAGTATTAAATACATTAAGCGTACTGCTTCCTGATAAAGGCAATTTAGAAGATGCTATTTTGCTAAGACTTTCAATCGCAGAAAAAAAACTGAATAAACGCGATAAAAAATGGCAAAATACAATGGCGCAAAGAGTTACGCTACGAGAGCTTCGTAAAGATTCTTTTCATGCAAGTGACTTAGCTAAATATTACCTTGATGTACAACCAAATCGCGAAAAAGCACTTTACTGGGCTCATATTAATTGCCAGCAGGCTAAAATGAGCACCGATGAGCAATTACTTATTCAAGCAAAAGCGATGCAACGAGATACACTATGAAAACGCCTTATCTATTTATACTCACTTTAATGCTGTGCATTTTTTCAACTTACAGCTTTGCCCATCAACTAAGTACAAGTTATATAACCTTAAATAGCGAGCACAATAACGACACCAACAAAAATCTATACACGGGTACCTGGCAAATAAATATTGCCGACTTAGAGCACGCAGTGCCTCTGGATTTAGATAAAAACGGCCAAATTTCGTGGACAGAAATAAAAGCAAAACGCAGCTCAATAAATAACTTCATTAAAGAAAATTTAAATATCACGCAAAGCGCGCAAATATGCCCTTTAAAAAGTGAAGGTATCTATCAGCTAGATAACCATTTTAACCAACCATATTTAGTGATTCCGCTGCAGTTTAGCTGTGATGATAATGAAGCAATCACCCTTTCCTATTCCGCTTTTTTTAAAACTGATGCTAACCATAAATCCATCGTAAATATTAACGGTGTATCTCGTGTATTTAATATCATTGAGGCACAACAGACGTTCAGCTTTGAGCAAACAAGTTATTTAAGTACCTTTAATCAATACGTGTACCAGGGTGTTTTACATATTTGGATTGGTGTTGATCATATTTTATTTTTAATCGCTTTGTTACTTACCTGTGTTTTAAAACGCAGTGATAAAGCATGGCAAGGTATTAGCTCTAAAAAACACATTATTAAACACACAGCATGGATAGTAACCGCGTTTACGCTTGCGCACTCTATTACGCTTACCGCCACCGCTATGAACTTAGTCTCACCAAATAGTCGCTGGGTAGAGCTTGGAATTGCTATATCGGTTTTATTTGCAGCATTAAATAATGTGTGGCCGCTGATACTTCGTTTAGGTTGGCTTACTTTTGCTTTTGGTTTACTACATGGGATGGGATTTGCGAGCGTACTTGGCGAGCTTGGCCTGTCGAGCGACTATCAACTGCTCAGTATATTGGCGTTTAATTTAGGCGTCGAAATCGGTCAACTTAGTATATTACTGATAGCCTTACCAATACTCATTTATGTACGACACTACACTTGGTATAAAAAGTGGGTAATGCCAATGGGCTCCGTTGCTATCGCAATTGTTGCACTTCAGTGGTCAATCGAGCGTTTTTAAATAGTATAAATAAAAAAGCTAGCCAAAATATTGGCTAGCTTACTTTTTAGTTATCTATTTTGAGCGTTACTGCGCTTTATCAAATGGCATCAGTAATGTTTTCATCGCAGGGCGAAGCGCTATGAGTACCGTTTCTTCGGTTAGCTCAGGGTAGAGTAACTTTCTAAGTAATAACCCTGCCATCATCGAAAAAATAACATTAATTCGGCTTTCAAGTTCACGCTCATCAATGTCTTTGAGCGCACTTCGCTCGCTTGTTAAAAGCTGCCTCATGCGCCCTCTTGCTTGAATATCGGTTTCACGCAAAAGAGTAGCGACTTTAATATTACGACCCGCTTCTGCCATCATATCTAAATCGATAACACACGAGCCTGTATCCATATGTCTTTGCACGCCAATATTTAAACCATCTAAAAGAGCCGCCAAAACATCACCAGGGTGATCTTCAAACTTTTGAAAGATAGAGAACATTTCTTCCATGTCTTTTTCAATAATGCTTTCTATAATCGCTTCTTTGCTTTCAAAGTAATTATAAATATGGCCTGCACTCATCCCTGCCGTTTTAGATATTTCTGCCATACCTGCACCGTGGTAACCTTTACGGCGAAAACACTCTGCAGCAGCTGTTAAAATTTGCTCACGCCTAGCAAGTGCTATCGCGGGATCTGTTTGCCTTTTTGCTTTAGGCTTCATGTTCAACTCCACTACCAAGTCATAAACTCAGTAAAGCAAGAGCTATAAATAGTCTCGCCATATAAATATGTAATGCGGCTTTAAAAGCCGCAAATATTATTTCTCTTCCTGAGTTGTTTCACTGGCTACATTCCATCCGCCACCAAGCGCTTTGTACAAGTTAATTTGACTCGCAAGATACGCTTGCTGACCCGCAATTAACTGCTGTTGTGCGCCGTACCATGTACGCTGAGCATCAAGTACTTGCAAGTAGCTATCTGCACCTTTTTCGTAACGCATTTTTGATAAATCAAACGTGATTTGTCGACTACTTATAAGCATATCAAGGGCACTTAATTGCTCTTGGTAGCCCTCTCTATCGGCAAGTGCATCAGCAACTTCGCGAAATGCATTTTGAATTTTTTGCTGATACGTTGCTACCGCAATTTCTTGATCTGCTTTTGCTACATCAAGATTTGCTTGGTTACGTCCCATATTAAAAATAGGTAAGCTAATTGACGGCACAAAACTCCATGTACCCGAGCCTGAATCAAACAAGCCACTTAAATCACTTGAAGCAGAGCCGGCATTGGCTGTTAAGCTAATGCTTGGATAAAACGCCGCACGTGCAATACCAATATTGGCATTTGCAGCAAGCATTAAATGCTCAGCGGCTTTAATATCAGGGCGCTGCGATAACAAGTCAGACGGTAAACCAACGGGTACTTCTGGCATACTGATCAAGTTAGTCAGGTCTTTATTAGGCAGTAAATCAGCTGAAACAGATTTACCTACTAATAAATCTAAGGCACTTTTATCACGCTTTAACAAACGTTTGTACGTTGCTATGTCTACTTTTGCCGTAGCAACTGTGCTTTTAAGCTGCTCAAGGGTAATTGAAGACGTCGCACCTAAATCAAAGCTTTTTTGCGTAAGCGATAATGACTCTTGCTGAGAGGTAAGCGTTTCTTTTGCAAGCTCTAGCAGTTGCAAATCAGTTGCATAATTTAGCCACGCATTTGCCAACTCTGAAATTAAAGACACCTGCGTGCTGTATTGGCTAAGCTCTGTAGAGTATAAGTTTTGCAGTGCTTGCGCTGATTGATTGCGTACTTTGCCCCAAATATCTAACTCGTAAGAGGTAATACCCACTGTTGCACTGTATTGCGAGCTAATAGCTGCATCGCCAGTACCTGATAAGTCAGCCGGTAAACGTTGGCGCGTACCTGAGGCATTTAAATCAAGTGATGGATACAAAGCAGAGTCTTCAATTTGATATAAACCACGCACACGCTGCACATTAAGCACTGCAATTTGCATGTCTTTGTTATGCTCAAGGCTTTGACTAATTAACGTTTGTAGTTTTTCGTCATTAAAAAACTGCTGCCAATTTAATTGCTGCGCAGCGCTTTGCCCAGTACCTGATGCATAAGCATCAGATACTGGTAGGGCAAGGTCTTTTTGCTCTGGCGCTAATTGGCAACCACTTAGCACCAATAAAGCAATTGCACTTAGGCTGAATGTTTTAATGCTCATTCTGCGCTCTCCTTCGTTGTCTCTTTAGCTTTGCCAGGAAATACACGGCGCACTAACACAAAGAATAACGGTACAAAAACAACAACTAATATTGATGATGCAAGTGTGCCGCCAATAATCGAAATACCTAACGCATTTTGCGCACCAGAACCCGCGCTTGAGGCAATAGCAAGCGGTAAAACACCACAAATAAAGGCCATCGAAGTCATAAGTATTGGACGCAAACGAAGGCGAACAGCAGCAATAGCCGCATCAACTAAGCCAAGCCCTTCTTCCATTTTATGAATCGCAAACTCTACAATTAGTATCGCATTTTTAGATGCCAAACCAATGGTGGTTAACAAGCCTACCTGCAAGTAAATATCGTTAGATAAGCCACCGCCAAGCGCTGCCATAATTGCACCAAATATACCCAGTGGCACAATCATCATTACCGCAAACGGTACCGACCAACTTTCATAAAGCGCGGCTAAACATAAAAATACAAACAGCAGCGATAGGCCATATAGTAGAGGTGCTTGACCGCTACTAGAGCGCTCTTGGAATGAAATACCGGTCCACTCAGACGAAATACCATTTGGTAATTGTTTAACTAAACGCTCCATTTCATCCATTGCTTGGCCTGTACTGTAACCCGGCGCTGCACTACCTTGAATTTCCATTGCTGAAAAACCATTGTAACGCTCTAAACGCGGCGAACCATACGTCCAGTAGGCACTAGCAAACGCTGAAAACGGCACCATATCGCCATTATCATTGCGCACATACCACTTATTTAGATCCTCAGGCACCATGCGAGATTGTGCATCACCTTGCATATACACTTTTTTCACTCGACCACGGTCAATAAAGTCATTTACATAACTACTACCCCATGCTGTTGAAAGTGTACTGTTAATATCGTTTTGCGACACGCCAAGCGCTTCGGCTTTTGCAAGGTCTGTATCAAGTTGTAGCTCTGGCATATCTTCTTGTCCATTTGGACGCACGCCCGCTAAAATTGGACTTTGGCTTGCTAAACCTAATAACTGATTTCGTGCAGCTAAAAGTGCGTCATGGCCAAGGCCTACACGGTCTTGTAAGAAAATATTGAAGCCATTAGCAGTCCCCAGTTCAACAATTGCAGGTGGCGGAAAGGCAAAAACAAATGCTTCTTTTATCGTTGAAAAGTAGCCCATCGCTTTACCTGCAACACCTTGAACAGATAACTCGTCACGCTGACGCTCATCCCAATGTTTAAGATTTACAAAGGCAATTGCTGAGTTTTGGCCAGAACCTGCAAAACTAAAACCAGTCACGGTAAAAATACCGTTTACTGCTTCAGATTGATCGTTTAAAAAGTGGTTTTCTACCTTTTTAACAACCTCAAGTGTTTGTTGTGTTGTAGAACCCGCTGGTAATGACACTTGGTTAAACAAAATACCTTGGTCTTCGTCAGGCAAAAATGCCGTTGGCAAGCTTGAAAATACATAAACCATACCGCCCACAATCACGCCATAAATAAGTAAGTAACGTTTAGAGTGAGTAAGCATGCGACCTACAAAGCTTTGTGCACCTGAATTTGTTTTATCAAAACCACGGTTAAAGCCTGTAAAAAATCGGCCAAACAACGTGTCATTGGTATGTACATGGCTTGGTTTTAAAAGCGTTGCACACAATGCTGGCGTTAAAATAAGAGCCACCAAAACAGATAACCCCATCGCCGATACGAGTGTTATAGAAAACTGACGATAAATTATACCGGTAGAGCCACTAAAGAATGCCATTGGAATAAATACCGCAGAAAGCACCATAGCAATACCTACCAGCGCGCCTTTAATTTCATCCATAGATTTACGTGTAGCTTCAAGTGCCGAGAGTTTTTCCTCGGTCATTAAACGCTCAACATTTTCTACAACAACAATTGCATCATCTACCAATAAGCCTATGGCAAGTACCATCGCAAACATTGTCAGCGTATTTATTGAATAACCAAAGGTGTATAAAATACCAAATGTACCTAGTAAAACCACAGGTACGGCAATAGTTGGAATAAGTGTTGCCCTAAAGTTTTGTAGGAACAAATACATAACTACAAAAACAAGTACAACAGCTTCAATTAATGTATGAATAACTTTTTCGATAGATAACGATACAAACGGCGTTGTATCGTAAGGTATAACAGCATCTAACCCTTCAGGGAAAAACGGTTTTAGCTCTTCAATTGCTTTTTTAACGCCCTCTGCGGTATCAAGTGCGTTAGCGCCACTGGCTAATTTAATACCTAAACCTGATGCAGGTTGCCCATCGTAACGAGCAACAACGCGGTAGCTTTCACCGCCAAGCTCTACTTTAGCAACGTCCTCTAGACGTACAAAAGAGCCATCTGGATTGGTTTTAACTAATATTTGTTTAAATTGCTCTGGCGTTTGTAATCGGCTTTGCGCCGTTACTGTTGCATTAAGTTGCTGACCATCAACGGCAGGCATACCGCCAAGTTGACCGGCAGATACTTGTGCATTTTGCGCACTAATTGATGCACTAATATCAGCAGGTGTAAGCTTATAATTTTGTAACTTTGCAGGGTCTAACCAAATACGCATCGCGTACTGAGAACCAAACAGCTGTACTTCACCTACGCCTTCAACACGCGAGACAATGTCTTGCACGTTCGATGAAACATAATCGCCAATATCAATATTAGTCATGCTGCCATCTTTAGACACAAAAGCATAAACCATTAAAAAGTTACGCGCTGATTTTGCAACTACCACACCTTGCCTTTGTACGGCTTCTGGTAATAGTGGAGTTGCTGTCGCTAGTTTATTTTGCACTTGAACTTGTGCAATATCTGGATCAGTCTCGGCACTAAATGAAAGAGTAAGCGTTGCTGAACCACTCGACTCAGACGTAGATGACATATAAAGCAAGCCATCAAGCCCTTTCATTTTTTGCTCAATAACTTGCGTTACCGTATCTTCAAGTGTTCGTGCAGATGCACCAGGGTACGTTGCAGTAATACTCACTGCAGGTGGTGCAATTGAAGGATACTGCGAAATAGGTAAACTCCTAATCGCCAAAATACCTGCAAGCATCACTACAATAGCGAGTACCCAAGCAAATATCGGTCTATCGATAAAAAATCGTGACATTAAAACTCTCCGTTATTGCGCTTGATCGGCTTTAGCAGACGATTGAATTTCAGATGGGTTCACAGGTGCACCAGGGCGGATTTTTTGTAAACCTTCAACTATTAACTTATCGCCATCACTTAGGCCATCAGTAACAAGCCAATCAGAACCAATAGTTCTATCTACTTTCAATACGCGGCTTTCTACTGTGTTGTCTTTACTGACAACCATTGCTGTTGGTTCGCCTTTTGAATTACGGCTAACGCCACGTTGCGGAGCTAAAATAGCACCCGCCTTAACACCTTCCACAATAGAAGCTCGGGCATACATGCCAGGCAGTAATAATTTTTCTGGGTTTGAAAATTTAGCACGCAGTGTTACTGAGCCAGTACTTGGATCAACTGTCACTTCAGAAAACTGCAATGTGCCTTTATGAGGATAAATAGAGCCATCTTCCATAATAAGTTCAACGTCAGTTTGACTAGCCGAATCGACAGTTAGAGCACCTGATGATATTGCTTTTTTAAGTTGAGTAAGCTCATTACTTGATTGTGTTAAATCGATATAAATTGGATCAAGCTGAGTTACTGTAGCAAGTGCTGTACTTTGATTGGCACTTACAAGTGCACCCACTGTTACGCTTGATTTACTAATTTGACCACTAATAGGAGAAGAGACGTGGCTGTAATCGAGATTAATTTGCGCTGATTTTAACTGCGCTTTAGCTGTTAATAATTCAGCATTAGCTTGCTTGTATGCGGCATCTGCTTCATCAAAATCTTGTTGGCTCACCGCTTTAATTTTTAAAAGTTCTTTATAACGCGATGCTTTTGATTTAGAGCTGGCAATGCTTGCCTCTGCGCGCGCTACGCTTGCTTCACTTGCTGCTAAGTCTGCTTCAAATGTAGCAGGGTCTATTTGATACAGTGCTTGGCCTTGTTTAACCTCATTACCTTCAACAAATAAACGAGATTGCACAATACCACTTACTTGTGGACGAATTTCAGCAATTTGAAATGCACTAATGCGACCAGGAAGTTCTTTTTTGAGAGTAAGCGCTTGGCTTTTTACTGTAATTACACCCACTGGGACAGCTTTAGGAGCTGAAGCTTGTGACTGCTCAGCAGCCTGATCACAACCAGTTAAAGCAACAGAACCGACGAGGGCTGATAATACAAATAAAGCGATGCGGGAACGCTGCATGTTAAATACCTTTTAGTTTAGAGTGAACGATCATTCTAAATTAAAATGCGCTGATAATGAATCTTAATAAGGAGAAATTTACACAAACTTACACTATTGAATACAATATACGCCTTAGGTAGCATTTAATGTTAATTTGATGAAAATAGAATCAAAGCTGTTTGAAAATAAAGCAATTAAACAGATTGAAATAACCACTCATTTTAAGCACAGAACTTTTAAATAGGCACAAAAAAGCCAAGCAAAAACAGCTTGGCTATTTATATAAACGACTATCTTACTTTTTTAAAGGGGGTTGTCGTTCTGTGGATTAATAACTCTTGAAACTAACAACTGCTCTACCCTAATGCCCTCTACATCAACAACTTCAAACTTAAAGCCTGAAAAAGTTAAATGCTCTGCACGTTTAGGGATTCGCTTCATACTGTAAATTAAAAATCCAGCGACAGTTTCATAGTGCATCTGATCTGGAAATTCTTCTATATCAAGTACCTTTGCTAAATCGGTAATTGGAGTTAACCCATCTACAAGCCATGAATTTTTATCGCGCTCTATAATTAATTCATCACCTTGATGAGTAATTAAATCACCCATAAACCCTTTCATTAAGTCTTTTACCGTTACAATACCTACCGAAAGCGCGTATTCGTTTACGACAACAGCAAATGGCTTTGCTGCGCTTTTAAACGCATTTAAGGCTTCTGATAGGCTTAATGTTTCCGGTAAGTAAAAAACATCTTTATCAATCAGCTCATCGTTTATATTGGCGGCTTCGCCTTTTAGTACTTGTCGTAAAATATCTTTAGATTCAACAGAGCCATGCAATTTATCTAAATTTCCTGACACCACTAAAAAGTGATTATGAGGGTGGTCAATAATTTTGGTCGCAATATCATGGCTAGATTCGTTTAAATCAAAATAGACAATTTGGTCGCGTGGCGTCATTACGCTTGATAAAAACCGCGCTTCTAGGTCAAACACATTACCAATGAGTTCATACTCTTGCTTTTGCAAACTACCATATGCAGCACCCGCTTCCATCATGGCAACAATGTCCTCAGTTGTAACGTTGTCTTCTCGCTCAGCAGGCACTTTAAATAAGCGCAGCACAAAGTTCGTTACCCCATTAAAAAACATCACTAGCGGAGTTAAGGCAAAGGTTACCCAGCGCATTATTGTAACGACTCTAACAGCGACAGCTTCTGGCATGATCATCGCTAAACGCTTTGGCATTAAATCGGCGAACAAGATAAACAGAGATGTAATAGTAAAAAATGAGAATAAAAAGCTAATTTTTTCTAAGTGTGCACCTTGATAAAAAAGCACTAAAACACTTTCAACATAAGGCGATAAAGCCTGCTCGCCCACAATACCACCCAATATCGCAATCGCGTTGAGTGCTATTTGGATCATGGCAAAAAAAGCCCCTGGATTTTCTTGTAGCTTTAATACCGCTGCTGCTTTTATATTTCCTTCATCTGCCATTACTCGCAGTTTTATTTTACGCGACGCTGCAATTGCTATTTCTGACATAGCAAACAACGCACTGATCAAGATCAATAAGCTAATCCCGATTAAATCACCCATTTAACGCTCCAATAAGTTAGCGCTTTTTTAAACAAAAAGCAGCTGGATTATAATCGGTTTTTTAAACGCAGCAATTTATATTTACGAAATATATTTAAGCTATTAATTTTCAATTATTTAAGGGGTAAAACAGTGAGTTTAAAGTGCTTAAATTTTATTAAAGGCAACTTTTAATTGAGAAACTAAAGCCGGATCCATATTTATATTACAGGCAAAAAATAACGGAGACTGAGTTGTATTTAAATCAAGTAATGGTTCTAGTAACTCAAGCTTAGGCTCTGTTTTAACTCGATAGTTAAATTGCTTTTTGTTGAGGATAACAAAATCAAGTATATGGTGACGAGTGCTTATGAGTTTATCTATTTTATCTAGGCTATCGATGAGTAATAAATGCTTGCTTTCACTAAAGCCCCTTTCAAGCAAATAATGATGACTAAAGTTATCACGCAGTACTGCTATTTTGTATTTTTTAGCATCATTGAGAGTGTTTAACTTTATACCTCTGGATTTTAGACCATAAATGGCAGAGTCAAAGCTTTCCAGTTCGCCTACCCAGTTAAACTTACTTTCTCTATTAGGTAATCGAACAATCGAAAATATACAGGTGTTTTTATCGCGTAGCGCTGCATTGTAGGATATGGCCCAACTATGCGCCAACATAGTGTAATTTATACCTGTACCTTCTAGCGCTTTATGAACTTTATCGACAGAGCGGCCAACGAGTTTGTTATCTTCATTAATATACTGAAAGTCCGGAAATACTTCCGTTACTATTGTAATTTCAGCTGCATCAACTTTAATACAGCTAATGAACAATAAAAAGATCAACAATTTCATCTAGCGAGGCCTCAACCAACTCATTATATGTATTTAATAAATATAGCTGAGGCTTTGTGAACTGCTAGTTTTTAGTTATGTAATGCACACTTATACGCTGATAGTGCTAGCCTTTATAGCTTCTGCAGCTTACTTGTTCATCGCACTAATTAAAAAGGCTGAAATTTTAGCGCCTTCTCTAAGTGTCGTTTCTGAGCTTGATTGACCAACTAAAGAGCTGTCGGTAAATGGCGCTATCTCCATCATATCTGCACCCGTAATAGGAAACTCATCCGCAATGGCTGATAAAATATCAAGCGCATGCTGAGGCGTTAAACCGTGATGCTCTGGCGTACCTGTGGCGGATGCAAATTCAGCATCGAGTGCATCAATATCAAAGCTTACGTATATTTCATCAACGTTATCGGCTTTTAACTGTGCAATAGCGTCGGCAGCAACCGCTGCTGCGCCGCGTTCAATGATTTCATGTGCCCAGTGCTGTTTAACACCAAAAGTATTTTCCCAATGCGCTTTAGGCTTGCCACTTGAGCGTATACCAAATTGTATTAAATGATGTGGTGCTGGTAAAAATTCTAAAATATGTGTACACCACGAGCCAAAACATAAATCAATACCTAAGCGCTCCACAAGTAAATCGGTATGCGCGTCAAAGTGAATAATAGCCGTGCGCTTACCTTGCTCACGTTTTGCTTTTAAGTACGCTTTAGTAAGTGGGTAACTAATTGAGTGATCGCCACCAATACCAAATAATCCTTTATCTTTAAACGTTGCGTAAAAACTGTCGCATACATCCTCAGTGATTGATAATGGGCTTACGTAATAGTCGTTATCTTCATCACCATATAAGGCTTTTTGGCAATTAGAAATGGTTGCATCATTTAGGTATTTGTCATGAAGTAAATGTGGGATCACACGTACATCACCCAAATCAAACGAATGACACTGCGGTTGCTGATCAATTAATGCTGAGCGCACAAACAACGGCCCCCAGTTTGCGCCGCGTAATATCCCACCGCCACAGTCGGAGCTAATACCTAACATAACGGCTTTATGTGGTGAGTTTGGTAATTCGTTTAAAGACTCGCGCCACAAATTATCAACGTTTTCAGTTTGTCCATAAAGTTTATTACGCAGTGCGGCTTTGCGCTCTTTTGCAGTATTTACTGTATATACGCCATCACCCGGTGCGCACAAACAGTGCTCAACTTTGTTTTTAAATGCTTCAAATTGTGTGCTCATAATAAACTCCTTCGGTTTTTATTCTGTACGTAGCTAATTAGTTTTGATTACTTTTGATTAGTTATGCAAAATCACTAAAAATGCCTAAACTTCAAATAAATGCCACTTTGCTAAATAAGTCAGTGCTTAATATAAGTAAACACGTTAGTTTTTACGTGTTCACTACAAATTTAAATCATTGAATTTATTTGATATTAATGAAAATTTGTAATCATTCATTTAATCGTAGTTACGCGCTTGAGTGATACTTATTATGTCTGCTTGAACATGTCAACAGCGCAACAAGGCTACGTATATAAGTACTTGAGTGAATATTCATAGTTGGTGAATAAATCAAATTAGCCCTTAAAATTATTAAGGCTTTATTGGAAGAGTTAAGATAAAACGGACAATCGTCCTGTACTTGATAAACGTTTCTAGCAATGATGCTAGATTGACAACAAATTATTATAAAAGGCTTAGCTATGGAAAAGGTATTTCACTTAGGACTATGTATTGACGATCTTAAAGGTGCAAAACTTGCGATTGTACCGGGCGATCCAGATCGTGCAGCACGTATTTCACAATTCCTAGACAACCCAACCTGCCTTGCTCAAACTCGCGAGTTTCATGTTTATTTAGGTCAATTAAACGGCCACTCTGTGGTTATATGTTCTACAGGTATTGGTGGTCCATCTACGTCGATTGCAGTAGAAGAATTAGCACAACTTGGCGTGCGTAAATTTTTACGTATTGGTACAACCGGTGCAATTCAGCCACACATTAACGAAGGCGAAATTTTAATTAGCCAAGCGTCTGTACGTTTAGACGGTGCAAGCCAACATTTTGCACCACTTAGCTACCCTGCTGTATCTGACTTTTATGCAACACAAGCTATGGTACAAGCATGTAAAAACCTAAATATCGATTTTCATATTGGTATTACTGCATCAAGCGATACATTCTACCCAGGACAAGAGCGTTACGATACGCACTCTGGTTACGTTCCTAAATCACTACAAGGTAGCTGCGAAGAGTGGCAAAAATTGGGCGTGATGAACTACGAAATGGAATCGGCAACATTATTTACTATGTGTGCAGCCCTTGGATTACAAGCAGCATGTGTAGCAGGCGTACTTGTTAACCGTACTCGCCAAGAAATACCAAATGTAGACCACGGTGAAATTGAGCGTAAATCTGTAGCAGTCGTATTAGAAGCAGCTAAAGTATTACTTGATTAATACAGGTTATAGCAGTTAGTGAGTTATTTAATTCGATAGAATGACTCGCTTTAATAAAGCACAGCGCCGGCTGTGCTTTATTGTATGCAAGCCACTATTTAAGTGGTGCGCTAATTACTTTAAGTGCTGGTAAATGCGTAAAACTGGCAAGTACAGCTTTTGCCACTTGCGACTGGTTTTCACGACCTGCTGTTTCGAGCAATGTTATTCCCTTCACCGTACTTTCGTTAAAGCTAAGCCCAGCTAAAAAGAACTGACTTAGTGCACTTTGTAGTGGCGATAAACTTGGACTGTAAGCTGCATTTTCGGCGTAACTTCCGTAAAAGTCACCATCACTAAATGTACTTATTTTTACGGCGCTAAAGTTTTGGCTGTAAGGCACGTACGCATTAAGTGCAAAACGCGCAAGGGTTTCATCAAGGTCTTCAGCGCTAAAATTACCTTGCTGTGGTTTTGGGTTAAATAAGCTAAATTCGTTACCTAAATCGGTAGGTCCAAATGAATGCGGCAGTAATTCAGCAAGTTTAAATTGCTGATCAGGAAGTAAAATATCAAACTCTTTCGCATCAGCGAGTTCGTTCATAAACTGGCGACAATACCCACAAGGCGCATCGCTAATCGCAATTTTAACTATTTTTTTTGCGCCGTTTAACCATGCGTTATTTATAGCCGATTGCTCTGCATGAACCACTAAACTCAATGCTTGATGATCAAACTCTACATTTGCACCAAAGTAAAAGTTTACCTCACCCTTTTTATCAAGCGCTTTAACAATTGCGCCTACATGAAAATCTGACACTGGCGCAACGGCATACTCAGAAGCTAAAGGTACTAAACCTTGTAGTAATACATCATCAGACACATTGAGTTGCGTGCATAACGCTTTAATATTATTAGAATTTAATATGCCACGTTGTGATTTTAATTGACTACGTAATGACGCTGTTTGCGCTACGCTTAATGTGAAGTGCGAATTTGTAAGTGCTGTATCTTGCTGTACAGTAAAAGTTGCTGAAGCCATAATATTTTTTAATTATTCAATGGCTAAGTAGTTTAAAAGGTTAGGATGTTAAATACCAGCCTATTTAACGCAAAAAAAGGGAGCACATCGCGTGCTCCCTTTTAATACCAATAGGTATACCTAACAAAATAAAGTGTTAGCCGGTATTACGCATACCTGCAGCTATACCTGTCATCGTGATCATTAACGCATTATCAATGTCACCTTCGTTTCGTTTTTCCTCTGAGCGAGCACGGCGTAAAAGCTCAACTTGTAATAGGTTAAGTGGATCGGTGTACGGATTACGTAAACTAATCGACTCCTTAATCCAAGGTTGTTCGGCGAGTAGGCTTTTTTGTGGGCTAAGTGATTGCACCAAGCTAATGGCTTCTTGAAGCTCTTTACGAAGTGTTACACCCAATGGTTTGTACATATCTTCCACCAGCGCATTATCGTAATGCTCACTCAACCAGCAATCGGCTTTACTAAATACCATTTCTAGCATTTCTAGGCGCGATCTAAAGAACGGCCACTGTAGGCTCATTTCGTTGAGTGTTTCTGCGCCGTACTTATTAAGCGCAGCTTTTAAGCCAGTTAACGCACCTAACCATGCAGGAAGCATTAAACGGTTTTGGCTCCACGCAAAAATCCATGGGATAGCACGCAGGCTTTCAACGCCACCATTAGGATTACGTTTTGCAGGACGCGAGCCAAGCGGCAACTTAGACAGCTCAAGCTCAGGCGTTGCCATTCTGAAGTAAGGTACAAAGTTTTCATCGTGGCGAACTACATTACGGTAGTGTTCACACGACTCCTCACTTATTAGCTTCATTACTTCGCGCCACTGCGGTTTTGGTTCCGGCGGCGGTAATAAGTTACTTTGTAGTACTGCACCTGCGTAAATATTTAAGCTTTGCAGTGCTACATCGGGTAAACCAAATTTAAAGCGGATCATCTCGCCTTGCTCGGTTACACGTAAACCACCTTTTAACGAACCTGGCGGTTGTGAATGCAGCGCTTGTGCAGCAGGTGCGCCACCACGCCCTACTGTGCCACCACGTCCGTGGAATAAAATAAGTTCAATACCACGCTCATCAGCAAGCTGCACTAGTTTATCCATTGCTTCGTACTGCGCCCAACCTGCTGCCATCATGCCGGCATCTTTAGCAGAATCAGAGTAACCAATCATTACATTTTGGGTGTTTTTAATGTGCCCGCGATACCAAACATTATCAAGTAATGTAGTAATTACATCACTGCCTGCGTTTAAATCGTCAAGTGTTTCAAACAAGGGTGCTACTGGTAAATCAAAGCTACAGCCGCTTTCTTTTAGCAATAATTGTACTGCTAAAATGTCTGATGCTGTTCGCGCCATCGAAATAATATACAAGCCAAATGTTTGTTCGTCTTGCTTAGCAATAACGTCAAAGGTGTCTAGCACTTCTTGAACATCAGGGCTTGGTTGCCAATGTTTTGGAATAAGCGGTCTGCGAGAGTTAAGCTCAGTAAGTAAAAAAGCTTGTTTATCTTGCTCTTGCCATTGGTTGTAGTCGCCTAAACCTAAATAACGAGTCAGCTCAGAAAAAACATCGCTGTGACGAGACGAGTCTTGGCGCACATCGAGTTTAGCTAAACGCAAGCCAAAGCTATTAATACGGTAGAGTAAATCAAGCAATAAGCCATCAGCAACTACTTTCATATTACACTTTAATAACGAGCGGTAGCAGACCTCTACAGGGTGCTTAAGCTGATTAATATCGGTAATTAAATCTTGTGAATCGCTACGCTTATTTTTAATTTTAGCGCCCAGGTGAGCCACGGTCTCTGCAACTTGGCTTTTAAGCTTTTTGATCACCGCTCTGTATGGTTCAAAGTCTTGACCTGCCAACTCAATAAGCTCATCACTGGCATCTGACATAGATAATTCAGCGCATAACGTTTTTAAATCTTGAATATATAAGTTAAGCGCCATCCAACGACCGTGGTCAAGCACCTCTGCTGTAACCTGCGATGTTACAAATGGATTTCCATCACGGTCTCCACCCATCCAAGATGTGAACTCAATCGGGCTGTAATCTTTTGGTAGCTCTAAACTTAATTGCTCTTTAACATTGGCTGAAAATTCACGTAAAAAGCGCGGAACAGCGTGCCAAAGACTGTTTTCGATTACCGCATAACCCCATTTAGCTTCATCAACTGGCGTTGGGCGAGAGCGACGAATGTCGTCGGTATGCCAAGCCTGGCTAATAAGCTGTTCAATACGATTTAAAATAGCGTCTCGCTCTAGCGGTAAGTTATCTTTTCGCTCTAATGACGCTAAGCAATCACTTAGTTCAACATGTTTGTTAATAATAGTACGGCGCGTCACCTCGGTTGGGTGGGCGGTTAATACTAAGTTTATGTGGAGTTTTGAGAGTGTTTCGGCCAAATGATTACTATCTAGCTGGCCTTGTTCTGCTTTTGTAACTAACGTTTTTAATGTTTGAGTGAGAGGGTTTTGTTGACCAAGGCCAACGTCATTAAAACGCGAAACGGTATGAAATTGTTCTGCTACATTAGCAAGGTTTAAAAAATGATTAAATGAACGGGCAACCGGCAAAAGCTCTTCATCACTAAGCGCATGTAAAACGTCTATTAGCGCTTGTCTGTCGTCTTCATTACCACTGCGAGATGATTTAGATAAAGCCCGAATTTCTTCTACTTTATCTAAAATAGCTTGGCCTTGAGCATCCTTAATAGTTTGTCCTAGTAATTGCCCAAGTAAATTTACATTACCTCGCAAGGCGGCATATTGTTCACTCATTTCTCATTCTCCTTTGTTTCGTAGGACACTATTAATATCATCATGAAGAGATATTTAATAGATCCATTTGCAATGTCTTGTCGTAAAAAAGTATATATAAAATAATCACAAAGCAATTACATGATCATTTTTTACGATGGAAACTGCCCTCTTTGCAGCACCGAAATGCAGCAACTAAAACACGCAGACTCTAAAAATCTAATTACGCTTGAAGATCTTAACGCGAGCGACTTTAGTGAACGCTACCCGTATATTGATAAAGACAAAGCAATGAACTACCTGCAAGCCCAAAAGCAATCAGGTGAAATGATTTACGGGCTTGATGTAACGTACGAAGCATGGAAAATAGTGGGTAAACACAGCTGGTTGAAAATTTTTCGCTTGCCAATAATTCGCTTTTTCGCTGACTGCGGATACCTGTTATTTGCTAAGTATAGGCACCCCATCAGTCGCTTTTTAATGCCAAATACTCAGTGCAGTAACGGCGAATGTGGACTAAAAGCAAAAGGTGATAAATGAAAACCATTGTTTTATTCGGCGCAAGCAGTGCCATAGCAAATGCATATATAGAACATCTACAAATAAACACGCCTACTCATCAGATAGTTTGTATTAGTTCAAAAAGTATTGAATCTGACTCAAGTGTTGTCCACCTGCATACTGACTACACAAAACAAAGTTTAGCGCGCGTTACTAATTACCTAAAAGAGCAAAATGCCGATATACAACAAGTTATTATATTCAATGGTACACTGCACAACGAAACCCATATGCCCGAAAAAAAGCTGGAGGATTTAGACGCTGAGTATTTTAGCCAACTTCTCAATTCAAACACCCTAACTCCCCTACTTTGCTTGCAGAGTATTTTGCCGCTCTTAACACATAAAACGCACTGTACTATTACAGCACTCAGTGCGCGTGTGGGCAGCATTAACGATAATAAATTAGGCGGTTGGTATACGTATCGCGCCTCTAAGGCTGCTCTTAACATGCTATTTAAAACCGCAGCGATTGAGCTTTCACGCCGAGCTAAAAATACCAAGCTCGTTTTATTTCACCCAGGGACTACTGATACTGCGCTTTCAAAGCCATTTCAAAAAAACGTACCCGCTGGAAAACTCTTTACAGCTGAATTTGTAGCTAAGCAGCTTTTTACACTTACTTTTAATAACCTTCATTTAGAACTCAATGGTGAGCCTGCCTACTTAGATTGGCAAGGCGAAACCATACCGTGGTAAGGACATTTAATGCATTTTACTAAAGAACGCATAAACGCACTTGAAAAACACACTCGTACTCATTTAATTAATTCGCTTTCGGGTTTTAAAAGCGCCAACTTAATTGGCACGCAAGACAAACAAGGCAATACTAATCTCGCCATTGTTAGCTCAGTTATTCATTTAGGCGCTCACCCGCCACTAGTTGGCATGATAATGCGCCCAAATAGCGTGCCTCGCCATACGTTCGAAAACATAATCGAAACCGGTAGTTACACCATTAACCAGGTTAATAAAGCTATTTATAAGCAAGCTCATCAAACATCAGCCCGCTACGACAAAGGCGAGTCGGAATTTGCGGCGACAGGTTTAACGCCCGAATACTTAAACGACTTTGCAGCGCCTTTTGTAAAAGAAAGCCGCTTAAAGTACTCAGTTAAATTTGTAGAAAACCAACATTTAGCCATTAATGGTACAGAGCTTGTAATAGGTGAAATCACTGATGTGTATTTAGATGAAGTAGCACTTCAAAGTGATGGCTTTTTAGATTTACAAGCTATTGAAACCGTGGCAGTAACCGGGCTTGATAGCTACCACACAAGTAATAAACTCACGCGTTTACCTTACGCTAAAAAATAATATGCCATCTTAAGAGGCTATAAACTAATAGCCTCTTATCGCATAACATTGAATTTTACCTTGGTATTAATCACACTAGCTAAAAATCCAAGGAGAAAAACATGACCACCATAGGTATAGGTACACAATCAAGCGAGCAAGCGCTGGCAAGCCTAAGTAACATGACGCAAACGCTGACCCCTATCGCAGCTGACGAACATTTAGAGCGCATAGCCAAGGCGCAAGCGTATATGATAGCAAACAACATAGATGCAATTTATTTAAACGCTGGCACCAACCTTACCTACTTTACAGGCATGAAATGGTACGCGAGCGAGCGCATGGTTGGCGCGATATTACCCGCCCTTGGTGAAGTACAATACATTGCGCCTTATTTCGAAATTGGTTCACTAAACGGGTTTAAAGTAATAGATGGGCCTATTCATGGGTGGCAAGAGCACGAAAATCCTTATGCACTTTTTGTCGAAGTATTAAAAAAGTTAAACATTAATGAAAACGCAACTATTGGCATTGATGAAAGCGCACAATTTTTTATATTCGACGGCATTAATAAAGCACAAACGGGTTTAACCCTCATAAATGCACAACCTGTAACGGCGCATTGCCGTATGCATAAATCAGTTCATGAACTTAGCTTAATGCAACGCGCGATGGACATGACCTTAGCCGTACATCAAGCCACAGCAAGCATGCTTTATGAGGGAATAACCACCACCGAAGTAGAAGCTTTTATTAAGCAAGCACACCAAAAAGTAGGTGCACCAGGTAACTATTTTTGTATTGTTTTATTTGGTGTTGCAACGTCTTTCCCGCACGGTGTTAAAGATGCCCAAATACTTAAAAAAGGCGATATGGTACTAATTGATACTGGCTGTAAAGTACACGATTACCTATCAGATATAACCCGTACCTATGTATTTGGCGAACCAACAATGCGCCAACGGATGTTTTGGGATCATGAAAAAGCAGCGCAAATGGCCGCGTTTAATGCAGCTAAAATTGGTGCTACGTGCGAAGACGTTGACGCGGGCGCACGTAACTATTTAGCAGCGCAAGGGCTAGGCCCGCAGTACCAAACACCGGGTTGCCCGCATCGAACGGGGCACGGCATTGGGCTAGATATTCACGAATGGCCATACTTAGTTGGCGGTGATAAAACCCCACTTGCCCCAGGCATGTGCTTTAGTAACGAACCAATGTTAGTTATACCCGATGAATTTGGCGTACGTTTAGAAGATCATTTTTACATGACCGACAACGGCCCTCATTGGTTTACACAACCAAGTTATAGTATTGACGACCCATTTGGGCTTAACGCTTAAAACTGAATACCTTCAAGAGCAGCTGTTTAGCTGCTCTTTTTAGTTTGGTATTGATAAAGTGCAGTTCATCCCAATATCCCCTGTTATACCAAAGTAATCCTCAAAAGGATAAATATGAAAAACTTTAAAATTGATATCGTTTCAGACGTAATGTGCCCTTGGTGTGTAGTGGGTTATAAAAATCTAGAAACTGCATTAGAGCAACTTAAAGACGAAATGAGCGCAGATATTATGTGGCATCCTTTTGAACTAAACCCAGATATGCCAATTGAAGGTCAAGACTTAAACGAACACTTAATGCAAAAGTACAACCTAAGTGAAGAGCAAGGCGACGAAAATCGTAAAAACATGTTCGAAGCCGGTCAGCGTGCTGGGTTTACCTTTAATTTTGATGGCAAACGCATCATGATCAACAGCTTTGATTTGCATCGTTTATTAATGTGGGCACGTGAAGAAGGTAAGCAAACCAAGCTTAAACTCGCCTTTTTTGAAGCACACTTCACAGATTTAAAATACTTAAATCAAGAAGAAGCACTGCTCGACGTTGTTGAAAAAGTAGGTCTTGATAAAGAAACTGCGCGCGGTATCCTACATTCAGACAAATACGTACAAGACGTACGCCAAGAGCAAGACAACTTTAAACAGATGGGTATTACGTCAGTACCTACGTTTATCATAAACGATAAGTATGCACTTACTGGCGGACAACCAAGCGACTCATTCATTCAAGCACTAAAACAAATTAGTGAAGAAGAAGCTAAGCAAGACGCTTAATACACAAATAAAGTTTAAAATTAAGAAAGGCTGCACATTGCAGCCTTTCTTGTATATTCATCAGTTCAAAAAAGACAAATTTATTATTTACCTTGAATCTCTTTTGATGTCATTATAGAAACGACATTTAACAAATCGATAATAATACCTATAAAGGGATTTATAATGAAATATATAATTACAACATTGACGTCACTGTTTCTTTTAACCGCATGTTCGACAACACATCTACCTGATAGCCCTAACTCTACACTGATAATGCCCAGTCCTGCGGAGTATCCAATTAAAAGTGTCCGTGAAAAAATTGAAGGTAGTGTGACAATGTCTTTTGATGTAGATACATCTGGTAAGCCAGTTAATATTAAAGTGATTAAAGCTGAGCCTGTGAAAATTTTTGATAAAGCAGCGATTCGCTCTCTTTCTAAATGGCGTTATGCACCTAAAGTAGTTAATGGTATTGCGGTAGTTGATGAAGACTTAGAAATGACTATAGATTTTAATTTAGCAAAATAATAACTAACTCATTTTGACTAAAAAGGAACATTCATTTGTGTCTTCATAATTTCCTTTATTTATTAATACTTATCAATAAAATAACCTAATTTATATGAGACTAAAAATGCAACTATCAGTATAGCCAAGGATATACTCAACCTTTTGAATGCAATTAATTTCATTTCAAGAGGATTCATTAAAGCAGCTAATAAATTGCCGAGCACACTTAAAAATGATACTAAGAATAAAAATAAAAGGACAAAACCAATAATTTTTTCAATCATTTAATTACCATGTATAGATCCTTGGTTGTTTAATAGCTGCTTCAATAATTAAAATAGACTGTCACGTTATTTGGACTAACAAAACTGTGCTACTAAATTTACTTTTTAAACTTAGAGTTCATCTTTTTCCTTTCCATTTTTCCCTAAGAAATAAGGGGGGGTGTTAGTGTTATTTAGCATTTGCAAATAGCAGCAATTGCATTGGCAGAAAATAAAAAACTAATAAATACTCTAAATAACATTTTATTTAATATCCTTATTAAAAATAAACCTCATCACCTAAAAACAAAAAGACCTGACTCTATTTATTTACTTTTTCTTGAAGCTGTAAATAAAATAAAAGTTATCACTTTTCTTATGTAAGCATAGGCCCTCTTTAGAAATAGGGTTACAAGTGTTTGTGAAGGTATTTTTATCTATATTATCCTTACTCTTGCTTGCTATAGCATAGGTAAACTTAAAGTCTTTAGTATCTTTTCTAATAACCTCTAAACCATAAATCCCATATGAGTTTCTTTTTCCAGATAAAACCCCAATTTCGCTTGCTATCTTAGTGATCTCATATAGCTCCACATCGATTTTTTTTAAATCACTACTGACTAAAGGAAAGATGCTTCCTGCTATATATTCATTTGGGTTTTCTTTTAAATATTTCAATATTGCAATTAATTCTTTATGATTATTAGAAACTATTTTAGAAGCTATATTTTCACTTTCTAAAATTAAACTCTCTCTTATAGGTTCGTAATTTTCATCCGCTCCACACGACACTAATAGAAAAAAACTGAATAATATGTAAAGTCTAAAAATCAACATGACTTACCCCTCCCATTTTTTCATATTCTGCCCATATTGGAATAAACTAAGATGACACCCATCCTAATTCTTAGTTCGTCAAAGTGTAAATTTAGGGTAGGTGATGAAATAGACGCTTGCTAAGACGCGTCAATGATTAAACAGTTTAAATAAACTTAAGTACGATAAAGTACTTTAATTACATGCCAGCCAAATTTAGTTTTAACTAGGTGGGGTTCTAAAATTGCGCCTTTAAATGCAATTTTGTCAAACTGTGGAACCATTTGTCCGCGTCTAAATTCACCTAAGTCACCGCCTTTTTTACCCGATGGGCATGACGAATACTTTTTAGCTAAGGTCTGAAACTTTGCACCTTTACCTAATTGCTTAATAATATCTTCTGCAATCTCTTTGTGCTTTACCAAAATGTGAAGTGCATGTGCTGTGTTTGCCATGAAAAAAGCCTTTTATACCGTTAGCTAAAATTAAACGCGGCGATTTTAACACAACCTCATAAACCTAGCATCTACTTATACTGCAGTGTATTAACGCCTAATTTATAAATAATGTTTGGCATCCTCTGGGTTGGGAATTCTGCAATACTGATATTTTCCAAATAAGGTATAGCGGTTTAAGGCAACCCTATCGTATAGCCAATTACTAAACCTATTTGGCAAAATACTAAATACAGTTGCTAGCTTGTATGGGTAACCTAGCTGCTTAACAACGTTAAAAAAAGCATGACTTTGTGTATACGCTTTACCGTTTTCTAGGTAAACCATTGAGGCATATTCAATTGTTGAAAAACCAAAGTGTGTTAACAACAGTCCTCCTTTTGGAGATTGCACGCTGCATAATTTAAAAATGGTATTAGCGTCGTTGTTAATAATAAAGTTACACCACGCGCTGCACAGCTTACATTGCGAATCAAATAATATAATTTTTTGGTTTTGCATTAATATAGCTGCATCATCGCTCATAACGCTTTCCTTAAATTAAGTACTTTACTGTTGCACTGGCTTTTTTTGTAACTTGCGCTGCAAAGTACGTCTATGCATATTAAGTTGCCTTGCGGTAACCGACACATTGCCATTATTACTGTGTAATACTTGTTGAATATGCTCCCACTCTAAGCGCTCCGGCGACATAACCGCATCATCAATAACATTCGATGCCAATGCCACAGGCTCGGTGTTAAGCGCTTTTAATAATGTTGCCATATCAACCGGCTTAGTAAGGTAATCGTTTGCACCTAACCGCATTGCCTCTACTGCGGTTGCAATACTTGCAAACCCAGTTAGTAAAACAATATGAGTTTGGGGGAGCAAACTACGCAGCGGTTTTATGAGTGCAAGTCCGTTATCGTCGCCCAGTTTCATGTCTAATAAAACAAAGTCGGGCAATAATTTACGCGCGGTAAGTAACGCATCACTTTGGTTATGCGCCACCTCACAGGTAAAGCTTTGTTTAGTTAAGCGCCTTACCAGTGTGCTGGCTAAATTAATGTCGTCTTCAATTATAAGTAACTTCATAAGGCGTTATTCTCAGTGTTTACAATAGCGAGTTTAACTTTGGCGACAGCGCCGCCATCTGCATGGTTAAACAGGGTAAGTGAGCCATTTAAACGCTCAAAAGTAACGTTTGATAAAAGCACAGCAAGCCCCATTCCTTGATCGCTTGGCATAAGTTGACCACCCAGCTCTGCTAATTGCGATGACGAAAAGCCGGGGCCAAAATCGCGAATTAACAAGTAAACGCATTCACTATGTAAGTTATCTTGCTGCCAACTCAGCTCTAATTGAGTTTGGCCTTGTTTTTGATTAGCGAGCGCAGCATTTTGCAATAAATTTAAAATAGCAGGCAATAACATCGCATCACTCAATAGCGTTGCCGCAATAGGTGGCGTTATCCATTTAATGTGCTGATCAGGGTATTGCAGTAAAAGCGTATCTGTAATTTGCGTTTGCAGTTGCTTTACAGTGGTATGCTCTTGCGAATTTTTAAGGCGTAATTGCCTTGAGAGTTTTCTAAAGTCGTTAAGTTGTGTACTGCACTGAGTAAGCGGCGCTTGCATGTGCTTAACAATAGGGTTGTTTGGTTGATCTTCTAATAACTCTTCAAACAGTAACTGTAAGTTTGCTATAGGGGTCGCTAGTTGATGAGTGATTTGTGCAGCAGCCCCATCAAGGGTAACAAGCTGTTCGTTACGTAATTGTTTTTCACGCACGTTTGCAATAATTCGCTCTCGCTCTTTAAGTGCCCTGCTCATTGCGCCAATCACTAATGCAATTACGCTAGCACTTAAAACAAAATTAACCCACATGCCAATAAAATGACCACTCATATTCATTTGATGCATACTGTGATCGGGCATCTTTATAAGTAGCAAACTGTATGCGGCAATGGCTAATACCGCAATATAAGCTAATCCTTTTTCTCGCAACGTAACAGCTGCTATCATTATCGGGAGCAATAACAGTGATACAAATGCATTAGTTGCACCGCCACTTAGTGAGAGTAAAACCGTTAAAAATAATACATCAGCGGTTAACTGCAGCAACATACCCAAAGTTTTAGCACGGCTTACATTTCGATAAGCAAATAGGCTAATAAGCTGAAACACAGCCTCAACGGCAATAACTATAAGTAAAGGCAGTAATGCAATTTGATGTTCTAGTAAAAAATAAACACTAAGTACCGCAATTAATTGCACGGCAATAGCGCCGCTTCGCAGCATTAATAATCGACTAATGGTGGGGTCGGTACGCATTAACAACAGGTTATTGCCCAATCAAATGTTTAATAAGGTTATTTTAACGGTTATATGATTTTTAATCATCATCCATCGAAATTGAAAACGGCGCACAAGGCGTTCCTTGGTGAAACACCATTTTCCATTGTTCATTACTTTTACGCCAAAGCGACATACGCAATGAATAATTAAACTCAGCGCGAGCAGAGCGCCTAAAAGCAGCTTGGTAACTAAGTTGCACTACATCATCGCTTAGCATTCGGCCCTTAAAATGCTGATTATAAAACTGTGGCACAACCTCGGTAGGTAAGCGGGTAAGTACTTGGTATTTATTAAATGTAGTGCCATTAGCAGCAATTTCGATAAATTCATCATCGAGTAAAGCATCTAATGCGCGCTCAGATTGGCGAACTTCTGGGTCTAGTAACTGGCGCTCAGCGTCAATCAAATGATTAAACAACGACACTTTTATTTTGCTGCTCATAACCTTCCCTATTGTTTATAAACTTGCCCGGCTTTCATAACAAATTGCACGTTTTTAAGTACGTCGATATTTTTAAGCGGTGAGCCATTCACACTGATAATATCTGCTTGTTTACCAACACTCAAGTCGCCAATGAGTGCGCTTTGCCCCAGCAGTTTAGCTGCTTGTATAGTTGCTGATTTAATAGCTTGGGCTTCGCTCATACCATTGTTTACCATTAGACTAAATTCGTTAGCATTGAGCCCATGACGCGACACCCCAGAGTCTGTTCCAAAAGCTATATTGACCTTGTTTTTCAGTGCAAGTTTAAACGAAGCCTGCATTTTTGGAGTTACTTCACGCACTTTGTCGGCTATTGCCGGTGGCATATTTGGATTTGTAAGCACCTCTTCACTTACCGTTGCACCCGCTAAAAGCGTCGGTACTAAATAAGCCCCCGTTTTTTTAAATAACTTTATTGCCTCTTTATCTAAATAAGAGCCATGCTCAATAGAATCTACACCGGCTTTTAAGGCCGCTTTTATACCTTGTGTACCGTGTGCATGGGCTGTAACTTTACGTCCTAAGTGGTGAGCCGTATCAACAATTGCAATCAGCTCTGCATCTGTAAGTTGTTGGTTAACCCCAGCAGCGGTATTACTTAGTACTCCACCCGTGGCAGTAATTTTAATTACATCAGCACCACTTTTAATTACCTCGCGTACCGCACGGCTACAATCATCCGCGCCATTACAAATACCAATCCCGCCTGTAACCGCATCTGTAATATCTTTTCGATAACCGTGCATATCTGAGTGTCCACCGGTAGGCGATATTGTATTACCCGCTGCAAAAATGCGAGGGCCGTTAATATCATTTCGCTCAATAGCACGTTTTAGCGGAAATATAACTTTGTGATCGCTACCTAAATCTCGCACTGATGTAAAACCCGCATCGAGCGTACGTTGTAAATATTTAATTGAGCGCAAAGCATAATCGGCGTCATATTCTGTTGCCCAGCGGTGAGGGTTTGCTTTAGCATCTCGCTCAAACGTAACGTGAACATGCATATCAATAAGACCAGGCATTACAAATTGATTTTTAAGATTGATAATATCGGCATCAGGTAGTTTAAGTTCTGCTTTTGTGAGGTAGCCGTTTTTAATGGCTGTTATTGTATTATCTGTTATAACTAACGTTTGCTCTGTTTTTACTTTTTGATCCTCGGATGCAAGTAAACTGCCCGCATAAATAATTTTATGCTGTTGAGCAAAAGCCCCATTTGCTATTAATGCCAGCGTTATTGCAGTGAATGTTGTTATTAGTGTTGTTTTCATACTTGCTCCTTTTTTATACTAGCATTACCTTAAATAACCTGTAATTGCGAATATTTACGATGCAAAGCATGCTATAAACTAGTCTTGAGAGCCGTTTTTTGGTATAACTCCCCCATTAGTAACACATGTCAGACCACCTTAAGAGAACATACTATGCCTTACGCACATATCACTGGTTGGGGTAAATGCATTCCACCAGCAAGCATTAGCAACGATGAAATTAGTGAAATAGTTGATACCACCGACGAGTGGATAACCACGCGTACTGGCATTAAATCTCGCCGAGTGAGCCATGTAAGTACCGCTGAGCTGGCAACCGTTGCTGCTAAGCATGCTATTGCATGCGCAGGCGTTGATCCTAAAGATATTGATTTAGTGATATTAGCAACCTGTACACCCTCAACTGTTGTGGCAAATACCGCCTCACAAGTGCAAAAAAACATTGGTGCAAAAGGCGCTGCCGCAATGGATACAAACGCGGCATGTTCGGGCTTTTTATATGCTTTGCAAGCTGCTACAGCACAAATTCAAGCGGGTATGATCAAAAAAGCAGTCGTCATTGCCGCTGAACGTATGACCTGGTATGTAAACTGGGCACGTCGCGACAGCGCTGTTTTATTTGGCGATGGCGCAGGTGCAGTAATACTTGAAGCTGCCGATACGCCAGCGGGTTTACTTGGTACCAAAACCGGTTGTGACAGCGAAGACCGCGATATTTTACACATCACCAACTTTGGTAGCGATTTAAATAAGTATGAGCCAATTGGTCCTTCTGATTTATTATTTGAAGGCCGTGAAATTTTTAAACGTGCTGTAAAAGGTATGAGTGAAGCCTGCGACGACGTACTACAACAGGCCAACTTAAGCCTTGACGACATTAATGTACTCGTTCCACACCAAGCTAACTTACGTATTATTCAGGCTATTCAGCATCGCTTAAAAGTACCTGACGAAAAAGTAATGGTTAACATTGGTGACTATGGTAATACCTCTGCTGCGACTATTGCTATAGCGTTATGTGAAGCGGTTGAGCAAGGGTTAATTAAACCGCATTCAAACATTATGTCTGCAGCATTTGGTGCAGGCCTTACGTGGGCTGCAAGTTACATAAAATGGGGCGAACGTGTAACGCCTATTAGTGTAAGCGATGCTGCTTTACCACCTTGTGATAAAACTGGTTTAGAGCTTGTAGCACCAGCTGTTAAAGCATGTAAAGAAGCCGAGCAAAGCTAACACAACATGTAATAAGCCACATTTAAAACGCACTTATTTAAGTGCGTTTTTGCTTTTTAAGGAATTAAATTTGAAACTTTTAGGTATTCATCACGCTGCTATAATTTGTAGTGACTATGCACGTTCTAAACACTTTTATAGCAATGTACTTAAACTTAACGTTATTAATGAGCACTTTAGAGCTGATCGTAATTCATATAAATTAGATTTAGCCATGCCCGATGGTAGCCAAATAGAGCTATTTTCGTTTGATGGTTCGCCCGAAAGACCCAGCTATCCCGAAGCACAAGGCTTAAGACATTTAGCTTTTAAGGTAGCGGATGTACAGATTGCAAAAACGTATTTAGAGTCGTGCGACGTAAAAGTTGAGGATATTAGAGTGGATGAATTAACCGGCAAAAAGTTTACCTTTTTTGCCGATCCAGATAACTTGCCACTTGAGCTTTATGAGGTTTAAAGCTCAAGTTATTTCTTACTAATGAATCAAAAACTTACTTATTAAAACGATTTTGTAGGTAATTAAACACCGCACGAATACCTAACGCTTCACCACCCGTTGGACGACCTGGTAATGCACGTAAGTTCCATGCCATTACATCAAAGTGTACCCACGGTGTTGTTGGTTCAACAAATTCTTTTAAGTAAAGCGCTGCGGTAATAGCACCACCAAACGGTGTGCTTGCGCAATTTGCCATATCAGCTACATCACTTTTTAGTAAGCTTTTGTATTGTTCAAACAACGGAAGTTGCCAAACAGGATCATGCACGCTTAAACCGGCATCAATAATGCCATTTGCTACGTCGCGCTCTGTTGAGAAAAAGCCCGGAAGCTCAGTGCCCAGTGCAACACGACATGCACCCGTGAGAGTAGCAAAATCAATAATTAGCTCAGGATTATCGTTTTGTGCTTCGCTTAATGCATCACATAATACTAAGCGACCTTCAGCGTCGGTATTATCAATTTCGACCATAATGCCTTTGCGTGTTTTAACAACATCGCCCGGGCGAAATGCATTTCGCGATACCGCATTTTCAACCGCTGGTACAAGCACTCGTAATCTAATTGGTAAGTTAGCTGCCATAATAAGCTGCGCTAGTGCAATTACGTGCGCCGCGCCGCCCATGTCTTTTTTCATGTTACGCATGCCAGAGCTCGGTTTTAAATCAAGTCCGCCTGAGTCAAAACATACGCCCTTACCGACTAGTGTAATTAATGGAGCATCTGTCGCGCCCCATTTTAAATCAAGTAAACGCGGTTTATTTTCGCTTGCACGACCCACCATGTGAATAGTCGGGTAGTTTTGCTCTAGTAACTCATCGCCAACCCACTGTGAAAATTCGCCATTGTAAGTTGCAGCTAAATCTTCCATAACTTGCGATAAATGTTGCGGCATCATATCTACCGCTGGAGTATTAACTAAATCACGTGCAAGTGTAATGGCATCAGCTTGTTGGCTAATGCATTCATATAACGCTTTATCGCTAATGGCTAATTGCGCCTTTGCCGTTGGCTTTTCTTTATATTCACTAAATTCGTAACCACCAAGTACAAACCCTAAAGCAACCTGCTCTACAAAAGCGCTATCGCCTTGAATTTGATAAGTACCTGTAGGAAGTGTATTTGCTAAATTACCCGCAGCCCAAAAATCATCGCTGCTTTGCATTAGACAAAATACCTGGCTTAACTCGCCCGTTTTAGCATCAGGAATTAAAGCAACACCTTGCTTTTCAAAACCTGTATTAGTTAACCAATTTTGTATAAATGCAGGCTGCTGTGCTTGCCAGTCAGATAATTCGTTTTTAAGAATAAAAGATAAAGGAATACCAGAAGATGTATGACGTAGTAATGCACTCATTAAAAAGCTCATATAATATAAAAATGGTACTTAAGAGCATATCAATAAGCGCACCTAAAAGGTATCGCTAATTTGAAGGGATTTTAGCTACTTTTTTAAGCTATTTTTAGATTCTTGCTTTTGATTTTCTTGATCTATTTTAGCATCTAGTTCCTTAATAGATTTGTTCATATTAAACGAACTTGGCAGTACATCAACTCCCACCAAACTCCCTAATTTAACAACTAAAGGAATTGTAAGCGGAGCAAAAGGTAATACAGCAAATACACCGAGCCCTAACCCTTTTAAAATATCAACAAATTGCTCATTTGCGCGTTTTAACTCTTCTTTACTTGTGTGGCCTTGAGTGTAACGCCTATAAATAGAGAGCATTTCTTTAGTTTCTTGTTTTTCTTGGGCGAGTGCGATTTTAAGCGCCACCATAGCACGGCGAAAACGCAGCTGTTGGCGTTTTTTACTAATTTTAACTACCCGCCAAGGTGCACGGTGAATAACTTTATATAATCGCATAACTTTTATTTTCACACAGCAGCACAGGTTCACAAAGAATAATTTACTTACAACACCCTTTAACTTACCCTTTGCACCAAATTAGTATTAAATACATACAACAATGCAGAATATAACAAATCAATTACCGCAAAAACCTGAAAAACCAAAATCGGATGAATGTTGCGGTGGTGGCAGTTGCTGTCCCTGCGTATGGGATGAATACAAAGAAAAATTAGAAGCTTGGCGGTACGCACAAAACATTGAAAACCCCACAAAAAAAGAAACAAATAAATAACATTTAAATGAAGTTAGTGCATTAATATTCCCCTCAATAGCCTTATTTGCACTTATTTAGTTAATTTTAGTTTTACTTTGCACCACTGTTGCATTTTTTCTTAAATTGAATCTTTTTGTTATCAAACGGTTAATTAGTAATTGCCCTTCCTGTTTTTTATCTATAGTCTGTAGATAGGACTTCACAAAAAGTAAGCTTAATTGATTAGGCTTTTGAGCTAAAACCTCAAACTTATGTGAAACAAAAAATTAAGTTAAAAACAAATGATGTGAAATTTACATCAAAAATAAGAATTATTCTAACTGGGGAAAATTAGAATGAAATTAAAAAGTAATGCGCTAAACCAAGCAATCAAATTTGCTTTAGCTACAACCACTGCAGGGTTATTTATTTCTGGATCTGCTATTGCGGCAGACGAGCAGGAACAAACTAAAGTAAATAAAAACGTTGAGAAAATTGCCGTAGTAGGTACGCGTTCAGCTCCTCGTTCAATAGGTGACTCACCGGTTCCAATCGACATTATTGGCGGCGAAGAGCTTGAAAAGTCAGGTAACACTGACATGCTTGAGCTTTTAAAAGGTGCAGTACCATCGTTTAACGTACACCAAAACCCTATCAGTGATGCGGCTTCTCTTGTTCGCCCAGCTAACTTACGTGGTTTACCGTCAGACAGCACATTGGTTCTTTTAAACGGCAAACGTCGTCACCGTGCTTCTGTAATCGCATTTTTAGGCGGTGGTATCAACGATGGCGCGCAAGGCGCAGATATTTCAGTTATTCCAAGCATTGCGATTAAACAAGTAGAAGTACTTCGCGATGGCGCGGCTGCGCAGTATGGTTCTGATGCAATCGCCGGTGTAATGAATTTCCAACTAAAAGACGCTTCAGAAGGTGGTAAATTAGAAATCCGCCATGGTCAATTTTATGAAGGTGATGGCGATACAACACAAGTGTCGGGTAACGTAGGTTTACCGTTTACCGACAATGGTTTTGCTAATTTAAGTTTTCAATATAAAACAGCTGATGCAACAAGCCGTTCAGTTCAACGTGCCGATGCCGCAGCACTTTCAGCTGCAGGTGTGCCTGATGTATCTTCTCTTGCACAAGTATGGGGTGCTCCAGAAGTAGATGACGATATTACTATTTTTGGTAATGTGGGTTTAGAGCTAACAAACGACTCTGAATTTTACATGTTTGGTAACTACTCTGAACGTGATGTACGTGGCGGTTTTTATTACCGTAACCCGCAAACACGTTCTGGTGTTTACTCAAATGATGGTGGCGAAACACTACTTGTTGCCGACACAACACCTGATATGAGCGCTAACTGTCCAACTATCACAATAACAGACGGCAATGTACTAGATGATCCTGCTTACATAAATGGTGTAGCAAACAACCCAGATTGTTTTGCCTTTAATGAGATGCTTCCAGGTGGCTTTACACCTAACTTTGGCGGCAATATTACTGATACTTCTTTAACTATTGGTACTAAAGGTCGATTCACTGGTGGCTTCTTAAAAGATACTTACTATGACTTAAGCGGTACTGTTGGCTTAAATGAATCACGTTACTTTATTTACGACACGGTTAATGCCTCTTTGGGTGCAGATACGCCACGTGACTTTAGCCCAGGTAAATATGAACAGCTAGAGAAGAACTTTAACTTTGATTTATCAAAAGGTATCGACTTTGGTTTAGCTTATGATGTAAACATTGCCGGTGGTTTTGAGTGGCATGAAGAAACATTTACTATCGTCTCTGGTGATGAAGAATCTTACACAGCAGGTCCTTTAACAGAACAAGGCTTTGGTATTGGCTCTAACGGCTTTCCTGGTTTTAAACCATCACAAGCAGGTGAATTTTCTCGCCGTAACTATGCAGCATATGTTGATGTTGAAGCACCGTTTACTGAAGACTTCTTAATGGGCGTAGCACTTCGATTTGAAGACTACGACAGCTTTGGCACTACCACTAACTACAAAGTAATGGCTCAATACCATTTAACTGAAGATTTAAATATTCGTGGTTCTGTAAGCAGTGGTTTCCGTGCACCAACGGTTGGTCAAGCTAACGTAAGTAATGTACAAACAAGTTTAGATGGCGGTGTATTACAAGATTCAGCGCTTCTTCCACCAACAAACCCAATTGCAGTGCAATTAGGTGGTACAGAGCTTGAGCCGGAAGAATCGCAAAGTTATACGCTTGGTGCTGTATACACTATCGGCGAATTATTTTTAACGCTTGATTACTACAACATTCAAGTTGATGACCGTATTAGTCAATCAGATAAAATCAACTTAAGCCAAGCAGACAAAGATACCCTTGCAGCAGCTGGAGTACCTAATGTACAAGGCCTTGCTCAAGTAAGCTTTTTCACAAACGACTTTGACACAACAACACAAGGTATCGATTTAGTTGCAAACTACACTGCTGAACTAATGGGCGGTAGCTCTACCTTTAGCCTTGCATATAACTGGAATGATACTGAAGTAACTAAATTTAGTGAGATTACAGGTGCGTTTAAAGTTAAACGCTTAGAAGAGGATTTACCTAATCATCGTGCAACGTTCACATTGTCTCAACAATGGGAATCAGTTTCAGCATTTGCTCGTGCAAACTACTACGGCGAATACCAAGGTGTTCACGTTGATTATGATGCAACAGCTAAAACAGCGGATGCTGCAGTCACTATTGATGCTGAAGTAACTTACTTCTTAAATGAATCAGTTAGCTTCTCTGTAGGTGCTCAAAACTTATTCGACCAAGATGCTGAAAAACTTGATTTTGCAGATGCAACGGGCATCCCTAATAACAACTGGGGTGGTCAGTTCTACGAAACATCTCCGTTTGGTATTAACGGTGGCTTTTACTACGCTAAAGCAACATATACTTTTTAAACTATTTTCATGAAGAACCAAAGGCGAAATGTTAAAGACATTTCGCCTTTTTAATTTTATAGTTAATAAAAATAATAATGAACAATACCAATTGCATTGAATAAGTGTTCTATTATAGCGCTCAGAAAATAGCGTAATAACAAGGCGAAAACTATGATATATAGTTGCTCTATATGAATAATTTTTAACGCAGTGAGTACGCTATTTAATGCGATAGAATGATTATTTTTTTAATAAAATTGGTATAACTATGCTACTTGAAAAAGCCAACCAACTACTGCAGCAAAATAAACTCAAAGAAGCTGAGTTTCATTTTAAAACGCTATTAAATAGTAACCCTGAAAATGGTGAGGCTTTATTTGGCTTAGGCAGAATTGCCTTACGACTAGAACGTTACGACGCTGCTGTATACCTACTCCAAAAAGCCTGTGAGCGCTTGCCTCATATGCTTGAACCATTACATGCCCTTGCTGATGCATTTAACGGTGTTCATTCACCAAACGATGCACTAACGGTGCTGGAATACGCAAAAAAATTAGCAAGTCATAATCCAGAACCTCATTATTACTTAGCACAGCACTATTTAACACATGGCGAGTTAGATAAAGCTCATACAACTTTTGCTCATGCACTCAGCATTGGTGTATATCCTGTAACAGCCTATATTTTATTTGAACTTGTACAATTAGGTCGCTTTGATAAAGAGCATAATTATGTAAGTAATTTGCACCACTTATTAACTCAAACGAGTAATTTACGTTTAAAAATGGTGTGTTACTACGCATTAGCAAATAGTTACGATGCACTTGAGGATACCGAGCAAGCATTTAATTATTTTATATTGGCGAATAAATTACAAAAAAAATTAAGTGAATTTAACACTAAAGATTTAACCCCTTTTTACGATGAAATAATAAAATACAACACCGAGGAGTTTATTACCTCTGCCGATAAAACGTTTACAGGTAATATTACGCCTGTATTTATTATTGGCATGCCTCGTAGTGGTTCTACCCTTGTGGAGCAAATGTTGGCAAGCCATAGTCAGTTTTCAAGCCTAGGAGAAAGTACGAGTATTAGTAATAACGCAGTTGCTTTTATCGAACAAAAAACGGGAGTGACTTACCCGCAATGTTTAGCACATTTAACGCCGGATTTAATCAAAAAAGCCCGCGAGCTGTATATCACAACATTAAAAACAGCATCGCCCATCAGACCTTTTATAATAAATAAACTGCCGAGTAATTATCAGTCGCTCGGACTTATATATATTCTATTTCCAAATGCTAAATTTATAAATTTAAGTCGTGATTTTAATGCCACCGCATTTTCTATCTTCACTAATTACTTTGCTGAAAACGAGCCTTACTTTTGCTCACTACCTGAGTTTAAGCTTTATCATAAGTTGTATGAAAAACTGATGAGCCATTGGCACTCTTTTAATGAGATGCCAATTTATGATGTCAGTTACGAAGATTTAGTGAGTAACCCAAAAGAGCAGCTAACGCAGTTACTTGGCTTTTTAAACTGTAGTTTTGAAGAGCGCTGCTTAGCGTTTTATAAACAAAAAACACCGGTAACGACCTTGAGTAAACATGCTATTCGCCAACCTATTAATAATGCCGCAATCGCTAAGTGGGAGCGTTACAAAACACCTCTTCTAAAGTTACTTGATGAGAATTAATTAATCGGATGTGCTTTAAACCAATTAAGTAAATCTTTAAATTGATCATCACGCGCACTTGGGTGGGTAAGCATATTAATATGATCGTAATCAAAATTATGCCCGTGTTTACGACCGTAAATTCGCATTTGCTGAATGCCTTGCCCCGATTCGTCCATAAATTTTTGAATATCGATTGGTTGCGCTAATGCTTTATCTTTTACCGCAGCAATATGAAGCGTTGGCGGTAAATGCAGGTTGTTTAGCGTTTTTGCATAATCAAAATTATCATCAGAATCTATCCATGGCTTCTTTTTAGCCCATTGCATACTTTGATAATGCGACTTTTGAGTTTCGTTATCGCTACCCCACTTATAACCTTTAGCATTTAAATAGCCATGTTTTTTAGCAAGTAAAGGCGCCATAAAATACCAAATTAAATTGGCTTGTAATAATTTTTGAGGGTGACTATTAAATAAAGAACGCTTAGAGCCAAAATACACACATGCTTTAACATCGTTAATATATTCTGGAAAACGTGCAAACGCGCTGTTCATCAATACCCCGCCCCAAGAGTGAGCAACCCAGTAGTCTGGCTTTTTGCCTTCAATCAACTCTATTTGCTTAATAAAGGCAGGGATGTCTTCTAGGATAGACTCAGTTTGTCCATATTCGGACTCGCTCGAAATGATTGGCTTGCTATCACCTCGGCCACGTAAATCAGCCACATAACATCTATACCCATGCTCAGCTAAAAAAGGGGCAAGTCCTTTATTGGAGTGCGTGTAAAAAATCTTACCGTTTTCTATTGCTCCATGCATAAAAAATACGATGGGCCCTTGCTGATCTTCATCGCTAATACGGCGTAAATGAAGAGTTTGTTGGTCAGCTAAATTAATAATTATTGATTGCTGAGAAATTGCCACAGTTATTCCTTTTTATTATTTGCAACTCATCCTACCAGTAATATTAAATATACCAAAGGAAATGTCTGCACTTTACTCATCAGCATTTGTTACAATCACCACATCATATCTGTTGTTAAAATGAAGCCATGAAAGAAAATAAAGCACGTTCAAAATTACACCCTCGTAACCTACATAAAAATGGGTACGACTTCGATTTATTAACAACAGAGCACCCTGCTCTACTGCCCTTTGTTATAACCACACCTGCAGGGACTAAAAGTATTGATTTTAGTGATAACAAGGCTGTTAAAACACTTAATCAAGCTCTTTTAAAAGCACATTATAATATTGATTTTTGGGATATTCCCGAGCACAACTTATGCCCGCCTATACCTGGGCGTGTTGACTACATTCACTACTTGGCCGACCTATTAAGTGATGATAACCAACAACAAATACCTTTAGGCAAGCAAATTAAAGTACTTGATATTGGTACTGGTGCTAATTTAGTTTATCCGCTTACTGGTACAAGTGAATATAAGTGGCATTTTACCGGGACTGATATTGATACAGCCTCAGTAAAAATAGCAAAGCAAATTGCTCAGTTTAATGGTTTAAAAATCAGTCTAAAACATCAACAAAACGCATCACATATTTTTAAAGGCGTTATAAATCAAAAAGATCTATACCATTTAACGCTCTGTAACCCTCCGTTTCATGCAAGTGAAGAAGAGGCAAATAAAGGCAGTGAACGCAAGTGGAAAAACCTAGGAAAAACACCCAGTAGCACGCTTAATTTTGGTGGTCATAATAATGAATTGTGGTGTCAAGGCGGTGAAGTACAGTTTATCTCTAATATGATTAAAGAAAGTGAAGACTTTGCAGAGCAAGTACTGTGGTTTACATCGTTAGTCTCTAAAAAAGATAATATTGCAGCCCTTGAAGAAGTATTAAAAGCTCACCCAATAGCACAGTATAAAATTGTTGATATGGCACAAGGTCAAAAAATTAGCCGCTTTATTGCATGGACCTACTTTGATAAAGACACTCGTGAGCAAATTTGTAGCGAGCTTGATTAATACCAATTTTATTAAAAATAATAAAAAGGATAAGGCAATCATGATAGATTTTCGCTCTGATACAGTTACAAAACCAACAAAAGAAATGCGCGATATTATGTACAACGCACCGGTTGGTGACGATGTATATGGTGATGATGAAAGCGTTAACCAACTAGAAGCCTATGCGTGTAAGCGTTTTAATTTTGAAGCCGCACTGTATTGTAGCTCAGGCACACAAGCCAACTTACTAGCGTTAATGGCGCACTGTGAGCGAGGTGACGAATACATTTGTGGCCAAAATGCTCACAATTATAAGTTTGAGGGTGGCGGCGCAGCTGTATTAGGATCTGTTCAGCCACAGCCTATTGAAAACGAAGCTGATGGCAGCATCCCTTTTAGTAAAATAGCGGCGGCTATAAAACCAGACGATTGCCATTTTGCAAAAACGCGAGTGCTTAGCTTAGAAAATACCATTGGCGGAAAAGTACTCCCGCTTGAGTACTTAGCCCAAGCACGTGACTTTGTTAATACGCATAGTTTAGCGCTGCACTTAGACGGCGCACGTGCTTTTAATGCCGCTGTTGAGCTAAAAGTTGATATCACTGAAATTACAAAACACTTTGACTCAGTTTCTATATGTTTATCTAAAGGTTTAGGTGCGCCCGTAGGCTCTTTATTATTAGGCTCACCAGCACTTATTAATAAAGCAAGACGATGGAGAAAAGTACTTGGTGGCGGTATGCGCCAAGCCGGAATGCTTGCAGCCGCTGGACAATTTGCACTTGAGCACAATGTAGAGCGCTTAAAAGACGATCATGAAAATGCACGCTATTTGGCTCAACAATTAAGTGAAATCAGTGGCTTTACTGTCGATATGACTAACACCACTAATATGGTTTACGCAACATACACTAGCAGTATAAACATTGAAGACATTGCTGAAGCGCTTAAGCAACAAGGTATACTATTTAGCCCAAGCAAGCAGCTTAGGCTAGTTACGCATTTAGATATAACCCGCGAAGATATTGATACATTTTTAAATGCTTTGTCGGCCCATATTTAACGCGGCTTTATAATGTTTGCGGCATACCGAAACATATCGGTCATTGCCGCCAATTTCTACTTGGTTACCATCGGCTATTGCTTCACCATTTTCATCGGTACGCAGTACATGGTTAGCTTTACGCCCGCAGTGGCATACAGTTTTAAGCTCAACTAACTTATCAGCCCATGCAAGTAAGTATTGCGATCCTATAAATAACTCACCTCTAAAGTCGTTACGCAACCCATAACACAATACCGGTATACCGAGTTCATCAACCACATCGGTTAATTGCATTACTTGTTCTTTTGATAAAAATTGGCACTCGTCAACTAACACACAATGGCGCTTTTTATCATTATTGAGTGATTGAATAAGATCAAAAACATCTTTACTAGCATCAAAAACATGCGCATCAGCTTGCAAACCAATACGAGATGATACTTTACCCACGCCTTGTCTATCATCTATGGCAGCAGTCAGGATCACAGGTTCCATGCCACGTTCTTTATAATTAAATGCAGATTGTAATAACGTGGTTGATTTACCTGCATTCATTGCAGAGTAGTAAAAGTATAATTGAGCCATTGCGGTGCCATTTTATAAAAAGTGCGCTTATGCTACCTTAATATTAAATTAATACCAATTTACAAACGCGAATTTTATTTTGTCAGGGCCTGTTTATTTAAGTGTTTGTAAGTATTTAATATACACAGGTGCACTTTCAAATTTTGATAACCACTGCCACATTTGCAAGCTTAGAGCATTATTTTCTTCATAGAATTTTTTTGAAAAAACAAGATAACCATGGCTGGTTTCGTAAGGGGGATAAATAGGTTTAACATTATTACCCTCATACGGATAACTCGACACTTTTAAGCCATCTACTTGGCATAGATCAACGCTCGCCTGCACTACTCCCTTATCTAGCAACTCAAAAGCTTTGCTTTTAGAAAACGTATTATGAATAAAAAATGGTTCTTCTTTTAACGCGCTATTTAGCCCATAACCATTAGGAATAGCTATCGTAAATGCTTTATTTTGAAATACTTCACGAGTCTCCCATTCCTTATGAAATTTATAACGCCCTATAAGGCAGCTGCCAAATTCACTTACTGCGTAGTTATCTTGTAACTTACCTTGCTCATCAACAGGGTAAACAGCAACGTTTTCTCGCCCTTTGCGGTAGCTTGCAATAACAGCATTAACTCGATTAAATTCTAAATCGTTTAAGCATCTACGCCATGGCTTTCTAACAAATGATATTGCTACATTGGGCAATGCTAAATCAAGTTGTTGAAGTATTTCGATTGATGCACCAGGTTTATCTGTTGGTATATTTTGGCCATCACCTAAAAACATGGGTGCTATGTTTTTGTCTTCGTAACAAAACACGAGACTCTGCGGTTTGCTAAACGCAGTAGCGGTAAACATTAAACTGGCAATAAAAAAGTAAACTAAGCTATTAATACGCATAATAATTTTTATTAGTTGATTATTTAAATTATAGGTTGAGTTAAGCAGACTGACTATATTTTATCAATTAATTTACATTAATCCTTCGTGTTTCAGCAACCACAGTTTCCTTTCAAGCCCACCAGCATAGCCCGTTAACTTTGCATTTGCGCCAATAATGCGGTGGCACGGTACAATAATACTAATCGGATTTTTACCATTAGCAGCACCTACTGCCCTCACTGCTTTTGGGTTATTGAGTTGGTTAGCAATATAGCCGTATGTTTGCGATTGTCCAAAAGGCACCGTTGATAGTGCTTGCCATACACTTTGCTGAAATACCGTACCGGTTGTATCAAGTGGTACATCAAACGTAGTGCGTTTTTTTGCAAAGTACTCATTTAACTGCGCAGCGCAAATAAGCACCGCCTTGTTAGTAACTTGCTCAAATGGCGTATAAGAGTATTCAACTGGTGGATAAAAACCAACGTAACTCACGCCTTTCTCGGTCGCTTGAATAATTATGTCGTCTATAGGGCTCGAAATTGATGTTTGAATAATCATTATAATTGCTGCCAAAGTTGAAACGTTAAGTAAGAGCGAAAAGGAGCGCAATTAGCAGACTCAAACGGGTTTGCCGCTGCTTGTGCTTTTTTAACACCTAAATCACCGTCAAGTAATATATCGGGTTGGCTTTGTCCTCGCAGCTTTGCATAATTTACTGTCCAAGGGCCAATTCCTTTTAAGCTAAGCCATTCGTCTAAATCGTCATTTTCAGGATTTAGTGCACAAAAATGGGCTAAATTATGCAGTGCATTTTTGCGTGCTTGTGGCATTTTAAAAAATGCAAAATCACTATTAGTAACAATTTTAGCCGTAGGAAAATAAACGGCATCGCCCTCTTTTTCGCCTAATTCATCAGCTAACTTTGTTACTAAATTATGCGCCGCAGTAACACTCACTTGTTGTCCGAGTACCGCTCTTATACCGGCTTCAAAACTTGACCAAATCCCTGGAAGTCTGAGCCCTTCACACACTGTAAACGCATTGTTTATATTGGCGCTTAAATGCGTTTCAATTAAATTAATATCGGCATCTAAATCAAGCACTCGCCGTATATTATTTATAACAGGTTGTAAGTACGCCGTATTGTCTATATTGATAGATACACTAAAGTGGTTTTTATTAGCTATAAATTCAGCGGTAAAGCTTCCTTTATATTTATCACTTGCAAAAGTACGCCCGTAGCTCGTTTGTGTTATCCACTCCATTGGTTTTATCAAGCGCCTTTGTAAAAAGCCCTGCAAAGCAGGCCAATTATAAGGCGGCCTAAATGGCAGAGTTAAAGTGAGTGTTGACGTTGGTTTTTTATCGCCACTGCGCAGCTTCGAGGGAGCTATATTTAACTGCTGTAAAAATGCATCATTAAAGCGCCTAATGCTTTTAAAGCCTGCGGCAAACGCTATTTCGGTAAGGGGTAAATGTGTTTCTTGAATCAGCTTTTTAGCAAAGTGACATTGGTTAAATAATCGATATTGCGTAATCGACACGCCAAAATACTGCTTAAACAACTGCCTTAAATAACGACTACTTATACCTAAACGAGCTGCTAATTTTTCGCAGTCGTGTTCATCATTTTGATCTATTAACTGTTTTGCTCTAAGTGCAGTCGTTTTTGTACCCTGCCATGCTGCGCTGCCAGGGGCACTATCGGGCCTGCATCTGATACACGGCCTAAAACCATCTTGCGCCGCGTTATGGGCAAACTGATAATAAGCAACGTTTTTTTCGTGAGCCGTTGGTGCAGGGCAAATTGGTCTGCAATAAATACCGGTACTTTTTACCGCTACGTAAAAAAGCCCGTCAAAACGAGGATCGCGACTCTGACGTGCTTTTTGCCAATGTGAAGTGTCCATAAACGGCTCTATAAATTAATCTAATAGAGCCTAGCTTATAGAAAATAAACTGTATTACTAGCCATATTCGGCACTCAACTTACTGCGGCTAGGTAGCGTTTTTCAACTTCAGTCCAATTAATTACATTATAAAAAGCAGCAATATAGTCAGGACGCTTATTTTGATACTTCAAATAATAGGCATGCTCCCATACATCAAGTCCCAAAATAGGGGTATTTCCCTGCATTAAAGGGCAATCTTGATTAGCACTATTTTCTACAATCAACTTTTTATCTGGGGTCACACATAGCCACGCCCAACCACTGCCAAATTGACTAATTGCAGCAGCAGTAAATTGGTCTTTAAACTTATCAAAACTGCCAAACTGTTCATTTATTGCCTGAGCTACACTACCTTCAGGTTCACCTCCTCCTTGCGGGCTCATTACTTGCCAAAATAAGCTGTGATTAAAATGCCCTCCTACATGCTCTTGTACTGCTTTTTGTAAATCACTAGGCAGGCTGTTTATTACCTTAAGTAATTTTTCAGCATTTGCGGTTGCATAAACAGTATCTGCTAAAGCAGCATTGGCTTTATTGATATACGTTTGATGATGCAATGTGTGGTGAATATGCATCGTTTTACTGTCTAAATGAGGCTCAAGCGCATCGTACTCATAGTTAAGTGCTGGCAATGTAAACGCCATAAATTACTCCTTATTTTAATGTAGCAGGCTGTTTGTTGAGTTTTTTGAGCATAAGCAAAAATTCACTTGCTCTATTAGCTCAGGTAAAAAATGATAGCGTCTTGCAAATGATACAAGTTCAGAGGAGGTTTTAGTGTAATGATGCTTACTCACTATTTGTATATCGTAATGAGTATGCTTAATTAGCGAACAGAGTGTTAAGTGTACTTCGCATAGCCATTTGCATGCATTTTCAGGCTGTTGCATAGCTATATAGGTATCAGCTAAATTATGCGACGCAACAACAAGTGCAGGTATGCAATGCTCAATAGCATGGATGACATTGTTATTAATCTGAGCATATAAAAACTGCTGAAGAAGATGATCTGCAAGTGTTTTAGCTAATAAGTATTTATCGCGGGCTTCGAGAAGTGCACCTTGTTCAAATGCATAATTACCTTGCATTATATTCGACTGCCAAGGGCTTAATGCTTGATCAAGACAAAGTAAATCTGAGTGGGATTGTTTTTGATTTGAGATCATATAATCATCTGCACGTTTATTTATGGGCGTGTAGTTAACTTACACACCCACAAACCTAAATGCAAATGATTTTCATTAACTATTTAGCAAAGTCTAGTAATTCCTGCCCCGTTAAGCGATATATTATCCATTCGTTTTGAGGCTTTGCACCAATGCTATTGTAAAAATCGATAGCGGGTTTATTCCAATCAAGCACTACCCATTCAAAACGACCACAGTCATTACTAATCGCCTTATTAGCTAAGTGCTTCATAATGGCTTTACCTGCACCATTGCCACGGCTATCTGGGCTTACGTATAAATCTTCAAGGTATAGGCCATTTTTACCTAACCATGTAGAGTAATTATAAAAATAGACCGCAAAACCAATTGGCTCATCACCTTCTAAACAAATTATGCTGTGCGCAGTAGCACCATCGCTAAACAGCGTATCTAAAATAGCCTGCTCGTCTGTTTTTACTGCATCCGGTTCTTTTTCATATATGGCAAGTTCGGTAATAAAGTGCAAAATTGTTTTCGCATCACTTGGCTTTGCATCACGTATTATAACGGGTTGGCTCATTGTATTTTTACCTTAAATATACTGCTCTAATTTATCTTTTAAAATATCTAATTGAATCGGTTTGCTCAAGTAGTCATCCATTCCAGCGGTTATACAACGCTCTTTATCAGAGTCCATTGCGTTAGCCGTAATAGCAATGATCCTAATGTTTTTGTGTTGTATACCCGCCATACCTTTACGTATAGCTGCAGTTGTAGCAAAGCCATCCATAACAGGCATCTGGCAATCCATAAGAACGAGCTTAAAGAAACCAGAATCGTGAGACTCTAATATATCTATCGCTAATTGACCATTTTCGGCAATTGTAACGTCACAATTAAGCTTTTTAAGCATTAATGTAGCCACTTGCCGATTAATTGGATTATCTTCTACAAGTAATATTTGGGTAGGTTCCTGCACCTTTTCTTTTTTAAGAGAGGAAATATAGCCTGAAGTAACAAGTGGGAGTGTCTCATCTGCATCATTACTTGTTATGACTGACAGTGCAGAAATTAAATCGGCAGTGGTTACAGGTTTGGGGAAATATGCCTGAAAGCCTGCATTAGAATAGCGCTGCGCACCTTCCATACCAGCAATACTGGTCATCATTACAAGTGGCATTGATTTATAATGTTCATGTGCTTTTAGTGCTTTACACAGCTCTATGCCATCCATTCCTGGCATTTGCATATCAAGCACTGCAATATCATACATGCAATTGTTACTTTTATACTGCTGCGCGCACATATCAAGAGCTTCGCTTGCGTCACATGCAAGCGCAACTTTAGCGCCCCAGTGCTCAAGCTGCTGTGAAATTACAATTCGATTTGTCTCGTTATCATCAACAACCAAAACGGTTAGCTCTTCCATATTAATATTAGGAATATAACGTTCTTTTTGATCTCCCGGAGTCAGCATAATAGTGGCAGTAAAAGTACTCCCTTTACCGGCTTCGCTAGTGAGAGAGATTGCTCCCCCCATTAGCTCACAAAGCTGCTTACAAATAGCCAGCCCTAAGCCACTGCCTCCATATTCACGCGTTGTTGATGCATCGACTTGAGAAAACGGAGTAAATAATTGCTCTTGTTTTTCTAAACTTATTCCTATGCCTGAGTCCTTTATACTTACAACAAACTCTAAACCTTGAGCTACTTTATTAATTTTCGCGCTTACAACAACCTCGCCTTGACTCGTAAACTTAACGGCGTTGCTCAATAAATTAGTAATAACTTGGCGAATGCGCCCAGGATCGCCGCATAACTGCGAAGGCTCTAGCGCTACCAGATCCAAAATAATTTCAATACCCTTATCTTGAGCTGTAAATGCTTGTGCGGCAGCAACTTCACCAATTAAATCACGTCCATTAAAGTTAATCTCTTCAAGCTCGATTTTACCTGCTTCAGCTTTAGAGAAATCTAAAATATCATTAATTACACCCAATAAAGAATGTGCACTTTTTTTGGCTATATCTACTTTTGTTTCTATTGGTTTAGATAACGACTCTAATTGAACAAGCTCTAGCATGCCGAGTACGCCATTCATTGGCGTTCTAATTTCATGGCTCATGGTTGCTAAGAATTGGCTCTTAGCAATGGCTGCATCTTCAGCTTTTACAAGTGCTACTTTTAGCTCCTCACTAATTACTTTTCGTTTTTGAGAAACTAAAGTGCTTCCCACTAAAGTAGCTAATGAGCGAAGATACGTTTCTTCACTTTGCGTCCAGTTATGATGCTCGCCTACTGTTTCAGCGCACAAAATACCTAAATTACCATCGCCTGTTGCAATTACAGCATCAAGCATCGATTTAATATTTAGTGGTGTTACATATGCTTCAATAAAATCAACAGTTGCTGAGTGAGTATAAACATCATCAATAGCCACTAAATTATGTTTATAAATAGCATTAAAATAAGCTGGGTAGTCTTTAGCAGTTAAAATAGCGTCGGTATCTACAAACCCTTGACCATTTATATATAAACTATGACATGTCATCACATCTCGTTTTTCGTTAAAGATCCATACCGAAGCTCGTGCAACATTTAGCACTTCACACATAGATTTAACGGCTAACTTTTTAACCTGTTCTACATCACTATTTTGCACTTCAGGTGCGACTGTAAGCGCGGCTAAATTTTTGTTATAACGATTTGCTTTTTCGCTCTCAAGTTCAAGACGTTTATGCGCATCAATACTTTGAAATGAACCAAACACACGTACACATTTACCGTCTTTAAGCTCAGCTTGGCCCATCGATTTAACCCAACGCTCTTGCCCCGAATAGGTCAAAATAATAAGTTCTACACTCCAGCTTTCACCTAAAGTCACTGCGCACTCAAATAAGGTACTTATAGTATCTCGGTGTATGCCTGGTTTATAAAAGTTAATTGCGGTATCTATGCTCGGTTCAAAGCCCTCTGGTGCTTCGTGAATAACTTTAACTTCATCAGACCAATAAAGTGTATGCGCATCTAAGTCCATCTCCCATGCGCCAATCTGTCCTTGCTTACTCATTGATTCAAGTAGGCTTTGCTGACGATTTATTTTTAATTGTGTATTGTAACGCTCTGTAATATCTAAAATAAATCCATCTAAATACAATATGCTGCCATCATCTGCGTAAATGGCTTGGCCTTTTTCATTTACCCAATGTAAGGTGCCATCGCGGGCTGTAATCCTATACTCAACAGACCATGACTGTTTTGCACTAACACAACGTAGAATTTCATCTTTTATTTTTTTAGAATCGTCTTCGCATATCAAATCAAAAAAGCTGGGGGGTTCATCATGTATCAACTCATCAGGTGAATAACCTGTTATTTCACTCGCTTGCTCGCTCATATAAAGCATGCTTAATTTTTCATCAAACCTACATCGATAAATAATGCCAGGGATATTTGATACCAAAGATGCAAACCTATCGCGGCTTCCTTGTAGCTCAAGCTCTGTAGATTTTCGTTCTGATATATCTAAATGCGTACCTATCATACGTTTTGGAGAGCCATCGGTATTCCACTCAACTACTTTTGCAGTATCGAGTACCCAAATCCAATGTCCATTTTTATGCTTCATGCGGGCTTCACTAACAAAATAGTCAGTCTCACCGGCAAAGTGCTCTTGAAGTTTTTTATTTGATATCACTAAGTCGTCTGGGTGAGCATAGGTATACCAAGTATTTATAGTACATGGTTCAATCTCACTGAGTTTGTAACCTATTATCTCGGCCCAGCGGTTATTAAACGTCACTTTATTAGTATCAATATACCAATCCCAAATACCCACGGCTGTTGAGTCTATCACTAGCTGTAACTGTGTTTTGTGCTGTTCAAGCTCTAGCTCTTGTAACTTAAGCGCTGTAATGTCGGTACGAATAGCAATATAGTTTTGCGGTTTTCCATTTTCATCTAAAAATGGTGCAATGGTGGTATCTACCCAATATATGCCACCATGCTTAGCTTTATTGCATATTTGCCCGTTCCATATATCACCACGTTTAAGCGTTTTATACATATCTTTAAAAAATGCTTTTTCGTGTTTTCCTGAATTTAAAAGGCGATGGTTTTGACCTATTAATTCGTGTTCATCGTAGCCACTAATCTCACAAAATTTCTTATTTACAAAAGTGATGGTGCCATGCAAATCAGTGACAGCAACAATAGCGTGTTCATCTAATGCACTTTTTTGCTCAGCTAATTGTTTTAATGCAATTTGAAGTGCAGAGCGTTGTTTTTGTAATATACTTTGTTGCTCTTCTTTTACGGCTACTAAATTACGTAAATCCAATGAAAGCTGGTTAAACTCAATACTGTCGTTTATTACAGGGACTTTTACCTTGTCTCCTTTTGTAATACTTTCAACAATTTTAGCTAAGTTAATCAAAGGTCTAGAAAGTCGACGCCCAAACCACCACGATGACGTTAATATAAGTAGCAATGCCCCCGCATTTGTTAATAAAGCAAGCTGTTTATAAAAATTAGCACCTTGTAGTGCAACTTCTTTTGGTTTTGTTACAAGTAACTGCCATCCAGATTCATTTAAAAACTCTAGAGAATCAATATACCCGTATAAAGTCTCTTCATTTTTATTACTGTAAGAAAAAACACGTTGCGTTGGGGAGCCGTTTTGAGAGAAAAATAATGGTTGAGAATCTTCTGAATTATTATTTTTTTGAATTTTATTATTATGCATAACATAAAATGTTATGTCTTTATTTGCAGCGTGTATTTTACTTAGATTATTTAATAAGCCATTTAAATTTATATCTGCAAGCAATATTGCTTGTAACTTATTTTCGGTATTTACTAACGGTAAGCCAATAATATGATACTCACGCCCTGAGACTGTCATTGACTGAAATTGAATTTTACCTGTATTTTTAATACCAGAACGTATGTTATTAAAGCGTTGATCTTCAATAATATTAAAAAAGGGTGATGAAGGTAGTGATTTAACGAGGTTTACATCAATAAGTTCTACATTATTAACAAAGTCGTACTGCTCAATAAACTGATTAATTAATTTTTGTTTTTTATTGGGACTGATATCAAATTGTGCCCTAAGCAAATAGAGATCCTTAACATGCTCTGCAAACCAAATATCAGCAAATTGCTTACCTATATTATTAAGCTCGTAAAGTTCAGCGTCTGCATTTTGCTTAAGCGTGCTATTTACATGTCCAAGGCTAAACCAAGTAAGTATACAAAGTGGCCCTAAGGCTATAATTATAAAGGTTATAATTAACTTACTTCGAACAGACTGTCCTTTACCTGTTAATTCACCAAAGTTTAAACCTTTGTGCATGCTTAATATCCAGCAACTTATAATCATTTAATATTACTTACATTAATGCACTAAATATATAAAGACGCAAGTTTTGAGCGGTAAACTCCTTAAAAAATGGGTGTTTAGCGTTACAATATTAAATTCACACTTTTTAAAATATACGCCTTTATTACTAACTTATAATTAGATTTATTGACGCTACCACATCTGTAGCGGTTTTAAACCAGCCATGATATAAGCAATATTCAATTAATACATTTGAGGTCATTATGGCGCACGATCACTCACATAGTCATGTAGACGAAAACCAGAGCGATAAACAGCTAACAGTCGCTGTGGTTATTAATGTATTGCTAACCGTAGCCCAAGTTATTGGCGGGGTATTTTCGGGCAGTTTGTCACTTATAGCCGATGCACTTCATAATTTAAGTGATGCTGCCGCTATATTTATCGCGCTCGTTGCACGTAAAATTGGTAATAAACCTGCTGACACCACTCATCATTTTGGCTATAAACGCGCTGAAATACTTGCCACACTTTTTAATAGCAGTACATTAATATTAATTGGTGTGTATTTAATTTTTGAAGCCATTTCGAGCTATTTAAACCCTCAACCAATTAATGGTTGGATAGTTGTGTGGGTGGCAGCAATAGCGTTGGTAATTGATTTAGCAACCGCATTTTTAACCTACCGAGCTGGCGCAAATCACAGTATAAATATAAAAGCGGCCTTTATTCATAACGTATCAGATGCAATGGCATCTATTGTTGTTATTATTGCAGGCACCTTAATTATTTTATACCAGTGGTATATCGTTGATTTAATTGCCACTGTGCTTATTTCTCTTTATGTAATTTATCATGGCATTTTACTATTAAAGCAAAGCTGCAAAATTTTAATGCAAGCAGCGCCTAGCAACGTTGATACAGATGCAATATCACATGCTATTAGTAATGAATTTAATATCGAATCGGTAATGAGCATTAAGCTTTGGCAACTAGATGATAAAGAAAATTATTGCGAGCTTATTATTAGCACCCAGCACGTAATTGATTTAGCCGCAGTTAAAGGTTTTTTGCACGACAATTTTAAAATAGAAAATTGCATAATAGAAATCCAATCTATTACAAATAAAAGCCTAATTTAATGTTCTTAATAACAAGCTAAACCAAATACACAACTTATTTAATTGAAAACAGCTCGTATTATCATTTACAATATTGTCATTAACTCATAATGAGATACCGTTTTTGAAACTTTGGTTACGTAGAATTCATTTAGGCCTTGCCCTTATTAGCGGACTATTTTTATTAATAGTGAGCTTAACCGGTGCTGTTATGATTTATGCAAAAGATATACAGCACCTAATAGAGCCTGCAAAATGGCAAGTAACACCCAAAAAAAACTTAATGCCTTATGATGAACTTATACAAAATGTACAAGCTCAAACTAAGCAAAAAATCACCTTTTTTATGCCCGAACAAGCGCCAAACGCAGCATGGCAATTTCGGTTAGCCAATAAACATTACGCCAGTGTTAACCCCTACTCTGGGAGTGTACTAAACGTCTATGAATCAACCGATACGATTTATGGGTTTGCTATGGGATTACATCGTTGGCTGTTGTTTGAAAACAGTAAAGGTGAAAAAACCTTTCGAAATTGGATGTCGGTGTGTGCATTGCTACTTTTAATAAATGTATTACTGGGCTTTTATTTATGGGTAAAGCCCAAAAACAGAGTTAAACGTTTAGCTATAAAACCAAAAGCCAAATTTAGAGTGCTCATGTATCAATTACATACAGTGCTTGGTGTTTACTTTTTTATACCGCTTATGCTGATTGCCTTTACTGGTATGGCATTTAACTGGAAAACACAAACTCAATCGGTATTAGAATTTGTGACCTTAAACAAGGTAGAACAAAGACCTAAAGCACCAAAAGTAATAACCCCTTCTCAAGCTTCTTTAAACTACAATGAAGCAATTAAAAATGCAGAGAACGTATTTCCAGACGGTAAATTATATAGAATTTACTTACCTAAAAAGGATGACGAAGCAATTGCACTGAGAATGCAAAACCCTGGTGAAAGCCACGCTTACAGCTGGGTTTGGACTAACCCATTTACGGGTAAAGTATTAAACTCATTTGACGCCAGTAAAACAAACTTCACAACACAAGCATGGAACTTCAAATATAAGTTTCACATTGGTGATTTTGCAGGTCCTATCGTGCAGTTTTTATGGTTATTAATAGCCCTTTCACTCGCATTTTTTATTGTAAGCGGTGTATATTTTTGGTTAAAACGCCATAAATGGAAATAAATCTCATTAACACTTGTATCATTAGTTGATAATAATTACCATTACGTAAATTATTATCAACTAAGACACCCCATGTTAAAAACTTCGCTTTGCCTTATTGCTGTTGCAATAAGTACTAACACGTTAGCAAATGAAAATAATAAAAATGAATACAATTCTGATCAATTTGAGCATGTTATTGTTTCAGGCAGCCGTATATCAGAAAGCATTGACGAAGTACCAGCCTCGATCACCGTTATTAATCAGCAACAAATACAACAGCATTTAAAAGTAAGCTCAGAATTGGGGAGCTTACTCGCGCAAATGGTTCCAGGGCTTGCCCCAGATACAGGCAGTTCAAGTAATTCAGGACAAACACTACGCGGCCGTGCGCCTCTAATAATGATTGATGGCGTACCGCAATCAACCCCTCTTCGTAATGGTTCTTTAGGCGTAAAAACACTTGATGCAAGTGCCATAGCGCGCATTGAAGTAATAAAAGGCGCAACGTCTATTTATGGTAATGGTGCCTCAGGTGGCATTATTAACTACATAACAAAACAAGCGCGTAGTGATGGTAAACCGGAAGGCGAAATAAGTATTTCAAACCGCTTTAGCGCTGTTAAATTAGCAGAAAGTGGTGGCGGTAGAGTATCAGCCGCAGTAAACGGTAAGCTCGACCAATTAAGCTACCTGTTAACGGCAAGCTATGAAGAAAACGGCGTACAACGCGATGCGCAGGGCGATATTTTAGGCTTGCAATATGGTTTATCAGACTCTGAAACTCAAAACTATTTTACCAAACTAACTTATGATTTTGACGACGAAAAGCAACTGCAGTTTAGCTATAACTATTTCAGCTCACAGCAAAAAACTGATTTAGGCGATGTTACTGGTGATGGCAATATAGGAGAAAAAACTTACGCTATACACGTCCCCTTAGAGCTTCAAAAACAAGGTAAGCCGCAAGGCCCAGAAGGCAACAAAAATATAACCCTAAAATATGTTGATTACTCGTTGTTTGAAAACACACAAATGACCCTCGATCTTTATAAACAAGATATAGAAAACGTATTCTTTTTCTCCACTAACCTAGCTAACCTCGATGAAGGCTATAGCGGTGGTCAATCGGTTATAAAATCAGACAAGCAAGGTGCAAGGGCTACATTTAATAGTCAGTTTGATTTTGAAAACGTAACAGCCACCTTAATCTACGGTATTGATGCCTTAAACGATAAAACATCACAACCTTTAGTGGATGGCCGTGTGTGGGTGCCAGAAATGGACATGGAAAGTGTGGCTGGCTTTTTACAAACCAAATGGGTAATAAACGACGATATTATTGTAAAAGCAGGTGTAAGAAACGAAAGTATTGATTTGAGCGTAAGTGACTACCAAACATTAAAACTGTGTAGAACCCCTTCGCAATGCTCAGTCCCATTAAATGTGCGTGGTGATACCATAAACTATGACGCTACAACGTATAACGCAGGCATAAAATACAATTTAACAGATGCATTCAGCCCATTTTTTAGTTACTCACAGGGCTCTGATATTTCTGATATTGGGCGCTTGCTTCGCGCTGCAACCGTTGACGATATTGCACTTATTCAGACACAAGCATCTATAATTGACAACTACGAAGTTGGTTTTACTTCACAGTTTGAAAACGTTCGTTTTGAATTTGCACTGTACAGAAGTACTTCAGAGCTTGGCACCAGTAATGAATTTAACGAAGTAACGGGTGTTTACGAACCCGTACGCGCACCGCAAGAAATATGGGGTTACGAAAGTTTAGTTAATTATACTATTAATCAAGATCTTAAATTAAGCGCTACATACAGCTACGTAGAAGGTAAAAACACCGAAGCGGATGAATATTTAGGGGCAAAACAAATCAGCCCACCGAAAGCCACTGCTAATTTAACATGGCAAACTAACGAAAAGTTATCACTTGCAATGAGTTTTTTATATGTAGGTGACAGAAAGCGCTTTGATAAAAATGCACAGGGCCAATACTCTGGCGATCAGGGCCCTGTGAGTAGTTACAACACATTTAATTTAAGTGGTCAGTACAACGTTAACGCCAGGTGGAGTGGCTATTTTGGTATCGAAAACCTGTTCAATAGCGATTACTACCCTGCCCGCGCACAATCTTACACTTACGGCGGCTATAACATCAAAGGATTAGGCACAACCGCAACGCTGGGTGCTAAATACCAGTTTTAATTAGTGATAGACTCAATAAATAGGCATCAGCATGCCTATTTATTTAAAAAGATAATATGAAAAGCAGTATCTCTACTTATTGTTTATAAATACCTCTAGTAATCTTTCTCAGATACTAATACAAATAAAAAACTGTCCACAAACCAAGCAGTAACGCAAACTTAAATAAGAATCAAAACCAATAGTAACGCAATGATTTTTATAGAGAAAACTTGCAATATAGGCTATTTGTACTACACTGCATACAATTGAAATAGTTAAGGCGATTTATCATGAAAGGTAATCAAAAAGTAATCGATGCGTTTAATACATTGTTAGCTAACGAATTAGCAGCAATCGATCAGTATTTTATACACTCGCGCATGTATGACGACTGGGGTTTAAACAAACTATACGAGCGCCTTAACCACGAAATGGAAGAAGAAAAAGATCACGCAGACTGGCTTATTAAGCGCATCTTGTTTTTAGAAGGTGTACCAAATATGACTAAGCGCCGTGATTTACTTATCGGTAACGATGTAAAAAGCATGATGCAAAACGATTTAACACTAGAGCTTGAAGTAGTTGCGTGTGTTAAAGACGTAATCGCAATATGTGAAGAACAACAAGATTATCAATCTCGAAGCATTTTAGAAAAGCTGTTATTTGATACCGAAGAAGATCATGTTTACTGGTTAGAGCAACAACTTGGTCTAATTGATAAAATTGGTTCTGAAAATTATCATCAAGCACAAATGGCTTAGTAGGAGCATATTATGAAAGGCGATAAAGACGTTATTGCAGCGCTTAATAAAGTACTCGCTAATGAGCTTGTTGGTATTAACCAATACTTTTTACATGCACGTATGTTTAAAGATTTTGGCTTTACACAGCTTGATAAAGCAGACTACAAAGTATCCATTCAAAAAATGAAAAACGCTGATCGTTTAATTGAACGTATTTTGTTTTTAGAAGGCTTACCAAATCTTCAAGACTTAGGCCGATTACGTATTGGTGAAAACAGCGAAGAAATGATTGCTGCTAACATGAGTTTTGAACTCGATACTATTGATGAGTTACGTAGCGCAGTTAAGCTGGCTGAAAGTAAAAAAGATTACATTACCCGTGAAGCCCTTGATCACATTTTAAATGAACAAGAAGAGCAAATTGATTGGTTAGAAACCCAACAATTACTTATTAAAAATACGGGTATTAAAAACTACTTACAGTCTCAACTGTAAATAGTAACAAGCATAAAAAAAGCAGCTAAAAAGCTGCTTTTTTTATATCTAAATTTTATATGTAATTAAGCAACTTGATCCGTTACATCCGCAATTTGAATAAGTCTGCGATTAAGGATCTTTTTAGTACAACCACAACACTTACCGCATTGGCTGCCTACTTTAAGCTCTTTGGTTAATTCACGCATGGTCGTTGCACCATCGTCAATTGTTTGCTCAATTTTTTTATCAGTCACACCGTGACAAAGACAAATATACATCAATACAAACCGTGTTAATTACAATCAATAGATGCATACTAATCTAAACGACAATTGTTATCAATAGCTTCCTCACTAATAAATATAAATTATTTATGAGAATATGGTATTTGTTCTCTTAACTATATTTACCTAAAAATAAAGTTATGGAATAATGGCCGCCTCTTAGGGGAGTAGCCCGCTCAGTAATGAGTAAACTTATCAACATAATTGCACCTCATGTGCATGGTAAGTTTGTAATGTTGTAGCAAGCGTTATCGGCGAGACCTAGGTAGACACTATCCTCATGGCGGGAGATAGTTGTTTGCCTTGGTTTAGTATTCCCGCCTATAAGAATCAATAATGGAAATTTTTTTAACCTCAACCGTCACTGTTACACTTGCCGAAATAGGCGATAAAACCCAGCTTTTATCACTCCTGTTAGCCGCCCGTTTTCGTAATAAAGGCGCACTTATTCTTGGTATTTTAGCCGCAACTTTACTCAATCATGGCCTATCAGCGTGGTTTGGGCAGTGGTTAAGTAATAGTTTTTCTTCTGAATATTTACCTTGGCTTGTAAACATCAGCTTTATTGTTGTTGGCCTTTGGCTATTAGTTCCAGATAAAGACGAAGATGTAAGTAGTAAATATGATAGCTACGGGGCTTTTTTAGTTGCTTTTGTATTATTTTTTATTGCAGAAATTGGTGATAAAACACAAATAGCGACAGTGTTGCTAGGCGCACAATATCAGTCTGTGTTTTGGGTAACGGTAGGAACCACGTTAGGTATGCTAATTGCTAACGTGCCTGTTATATATGCTGGTAATGCATTACTAAAAAGAATATCTCTAAACACCGTACGTGCTATTGCTGCTTGTGTGTTTGTGTCATTAGGTATTTATGGCTTAGTTACAATTTAATCAATGTTAAAGCTCGCAACTGTTAATTCAAGTGCGAGCTTTAGTTTTTTCTGCACGTTATTTATGCATTATTTACACAATAACACCCCTTGGTTTGCGTAATTAAAAGGTTGGAATTAAAACCTGCAGCTAAATTAGTGACCGCAGTTTCAACAAAGCCACTTCCTTGGGCACACGCTAATCCTTCAGAGAGCGGACCGGCATAAACAAACTCACCGTTTTTATTAATAATAACGGCGGCAGGCGTTGCCGGAATAACGTGTTTAAGCTTTGGTGTTAATTCAACTTGTACAACCTTCATAGCTTTATTGGCAGCAAAGGAGCTTAACGATGAAATATGCGGCTTAGCCTGTATGGTGCACCCGCAATTTTTTTCAGTTATAAGCACTAACGACGCTTTATTAGTGTCAACCCAGTCCAATTGCTTTTTAAAGTTATTAAACCAGTGCTTTTGCAATAAAACTTTTGAGCTATCAAACGGTTTAAGTTGCTCTAACTGAAAATACACTAACCCTGCAACAACACAAACAAGCCATATAGCTATAAGCGAAAATACAAAAGAGTTAGATTTATTTAAACTTGGCAATGCTTTGCTCTAATACATCAATACTTACATCGATTAACTGCACCTTAGCGGTTAACTGCTGCACTATTTGCGTATCTTGGTACTGATTTTGGCGCATAGTATCAGTACTGCTTGCTATTAACTCGGTATTACCTGCCTGCTCCGCTACCACTTGTGCAACTGAGTCAGAGCTTGAAGATACTGCGGCTATTTGCTCGCTCATTGCTGAAATATTCTCTTTCATTGCAGCACTAATACTTGTTAAATCAACTACAAAACTCACACACTGACTCATTGATTGCGTTGACGTTTTACTATTATTAACAAGATCTTTTAATGTAAGACTAATTTTATCTGTTGTTGCTTTACTGTGGTTGGCCAAAGATCTTACCTCATCAGCAACAACAGCAAAACCTCGACCGTGTTCGCCTGCGCGGGCAGCTTCAATAGCGGCATTTAAAGCAAGTAGGTTTGTTTGCTCAGCAATACCTGATATTTCATTAAGAAGCCCTGAAATAACATCGCCCGCTGCCACTAAGTGATTTATTTTTTCTTCAGTATGGTTAAGCAGTGTTAACAACTCTCTACTTTTAGCGTCTGTTTGAAGCACTTCTTTTAATGCATCACCTGCAGATTGTGTAATATGGTCAACTTGGCGCTTAAGCACCTCACTTTCTTCTTCTACAAGTTTAAAGCCATTGGCAACTTGAGCGCCAGAATTAGCAATATCATCGGTTTGTTGCGTACGTTGAACCGCTCCACTCGCTAACTGATCGTGAACATCAATAAGCTCTTGTGAGTTTTTTTGCAATGATTCTGATTGAGTTTGTACCTGTTTAATAACATCAGATAAGTAATCTAGTAATGTGTTAAATCCTGCTACAGCTTCGCTTTTAGTGTCATCCGCGCGAAGAGAGAGTTTAATGTTTTCAGGATCCTTCATTATTTGTTCTGTCGCATAACTTAAAGATAAGCCCGCACAACGTTCCCGTTGCAGCGTTTTTGCAATATAGCCTGCAACTAATACTTCAACTATTGCGTATCCAGCATGAATAAGCACCGTAGTAAAAGCGAGCCTATCAGGGTCAAATACGTAAAAGCCCGTATTTTGAGTTTGTAAATAATAAAAAGATAAATGATGAACCGCTACAAAAATAATAGCGGTAATAAACACTCGCCACTGTACAAAAACAATTAACATGGGCATTAAAATAAATATTTCAAAATGGACTTCAATCAACCCAAAAGTTTGTTGTATGTGCAAAAAAGAAAACATCATTATGGCGGCAGCTACCACATGGGGGATAATAGGGTTATCACCTTGTGTGTTTAAAAGCCATATAGGTAACAAACACAATGGCAAACCTATCATAAAAGCCTGCGCTAATGTGTCGAAATACAAGCCTATAGCAATAGACTCGACAAACAAAAGACTGAAAATAATTGTAAATAACCGGCCAATACTAGACATAAGAACCTTAAAATTGTTGTTTGCATTGTTGTTTTATAAAGCAGTCTGCAATATACGTATATAAACGAGTTTCAGTTTACTTAACACAATAATTAACTACCGACACATCAAAAATAATACATTTAATTTACATTACATACATGCGGTCTACTTAATTATAGGCAGTATTTTTTTAAACGTAGGCGTTGCAGCTTTTTTTGTCCATTGAAAAATAACTATTTCAGCGCATGAAATTACAGCACCAGCTTGGCGTAGCTGGTCAATCGCCAAATTTTTATGTTGCGGATTTCTCGAACCAACTCCGTCGTAAACAATAATAACTTCAAAGCCATTTTCTATTAAATCTAAGCATGTTTGTAAAACACACACATGTGCTTCAGTGCCAACAATAACAACTTGCTTTTTACCATGGCTTTTTAACTTATCAACAAAGCCAGGCTCTGCACACGCACTAAAGTACGTTTTATGAAAATACGTAGCATTAGGTAACGTATTTTTAATTTGCTGATTAGTCTCGCCCAAACCTCTGACATATTGCTCGGTTATTAAGACTGGGACGCCGTGAATAATACCCGCCTGCGCTAACTGCAATGTACTTTTTAAAATATTCGGAAAATCTTTAATTGCAGGAGCAAGCAACTCTTGTAGGTCTATTATTAATAACACGCTATTTTTTGCATCAATATGAGATAAAACCACTATACTCTCCTTATGAACATTAACTGTTATCTATATAGATTAGCTCACTATTTGAAAATAGAACTTTTAGCGCTATGTATATTATTTGTAATTAAAAAATAAAAACTTATGCTATATTTACTATCTAGCTAATCATCATCCTATCTTCCACTGAGAGTGTTTATAAGTGCGTTTGAGCAAATTTTTTTTTCATATCATCATTACTTTTTTACTATGCAGCCAAAGCACTTTTGCATCACAAAACTATGCTCAGCAATTACAACGTATTTCTACTGACGAAGGCCTATCGCAAAGTTACGTTTTGCAGACTCAAGAGGATGATATTGGTTATATTTGGATAGCAACCCAACAGGGTTTAAATCGTTTTGATGGATATAATGTAAAAACTTTTAGTGGCGGCTTTGGTCTAGATAAACACTATATTTACGCATTATTTAAAGCCGAAGACGGAAAAATCATTGTCTCAACAGACCTTTCTGGTGCCTATATAATAGATCCCCTCACTTTAAAAACCGAAAAAATCTATTCTGGTCAAATAGATAAAGAACAAAAAATGTTCTCTCCAATCTCTGCAATGACTCAGCAACAAAACACTTTTTATTTCGCCATAGATGCTCAAATATATACATTTGATGAGACGAGTAAACACTTTACATTTAAGCTAACCCTGCCAAATAAAGGTGACTACATTCGGTCATTAACAATATATAAAAACACTTTATATATTGGTACAAATGATGGTTTATACACTGCAAATATAGATAATTCAGAACTTGTAAAAATACCTCTTCATCCCCCTGAAAAAAATACGATAGATAATGTAAACGTCAAATTCTTAAGTGTTGATAATGAATTAGGACTACTTGTTGGTACTGTTGAAGGCATGTATCAATTAGCATTTGATAATACCAAAAATATATCTGCAGCAAATATTACAACTTTAATTCCTGATTATAATATATGGGATTATGCCAATACTGTTTACGGGGAGTTTGTAGCAACCGAAAGTGGATTGTTCAGTTATCACCGCGAAACCAAAGAACTAGAATTCGTATTAAATTATGAAAAAAGTAAGTTTAATATTAATGAAAACTCAATAAACGATCTAATGGTTGATAAGTCCGGCGTACTTTGGCTCGCATCTAGAACCCAGGGCGTGTTTACATGGCCAATTAAAACCCGACGGTTTAAACACATTACTTTACCCGGTAACAATACTATTCATGCCACCTACCAAGACAAAAATAATATTATTTGGTTAGGAACAGAAGATGGAATTGCACGGTACGACAAAGCAACAAATAAAAGTGATGTATATCTGAGCTCAACCGACTCAAAAGCAATATACGGGGCATCTGCCGTTTATGATATTTTTGCGTCTTCAATTGGTGATAATCAGTTCCTTTGGCTTGTTACTTTCGATGGTTTTAAACTGTTTGATAAAAAAACGGGTAAAATTATTGAAAATAAAGACACAGAAAAAGATGTAATTAACCAATCCAACTTATTTGGCTTTGCCCAGTTATCTGCAGACACATATGCATTTATGTCGGATGATAATTTTTATGTTTTTAATGAAACAACAGGAAAAACAAGAATTATTAAGGGGCTCAAAGAGCAAGTCGATCCTTTATTTTCTTACGCTTTTTATAAACACCTCGACACACATCCTGAAGAGTTTGTACTTGGCACATCAAAAAGCTTCCTTAGGTACAACGAAAAAACGAAAACTTTAACGACTATATTTCAGTCTTTTAATCCTAAAGAAGATATTTTTTACACTGTAGAAAACTTTTACTTAGACTCAAAACGAAACATTTTATGGTTAGCAACCACTCACGAAGGTTTGCTCGGCGTTGACCCCGTTACTTATGAAAGAAAGCACTATATAGGATTAAAAAATTCGTTTAATACTGATTCTATCTATTCACTACTTCCTGATGAAAACGGCTTTTTATGGGCAAGTACCGACAATGGTCTGTATCAAATAGACCTAGATACTCTCAATGTAGTGAGTTTTTCAGTAAAAGACGGGTTGAATATAAATCAATTTACACCAATAGCGGCAGCAACACTAAGCGATGGCAGGCTTATGTTCGGCAGCAATGCTGGAGCCTTACTTCTTGACCCGATAGACTTTAATGAAAAAGAACAACTACAAAAAAGTAATCTAGCCATTACTGATATTAGCCTCCTTACTAGGGAACTCAATTACAATCCTCATAAATACCTTAGCAAACCACTTGAATTAAATTATGAAGACATGGGATTGACGGTTAGCTTTTCTAACTTCTCTTACCCTAATATTGATAAAGCATATTATAAAGTAATCCTTTCAGGGCCTACGTCTCTAACATATGAAGATTTACAATCTAATCAAGTGTTTTTCACAAAGCTTCAACCTGGTAATTACTCACTAAAAATATCAGCACATAATCGTGATGGTATTATTACAAGCGAGCCTACAACACTTAATATCAACGTGGCGTATGCTCCTTGGAAATCGCCCATTGCTATAGCCACCTACATTATTTTAATACTTGGGGTGTTATTTTTTATTTTTTGGCAGTATCGCAGCCGCCGAGTAGCAATTGAACAAGCCCATAGAGCGACTATTCATTCGCAAAAGCAAACAGAACTCGCGCTTAAAAATAATAAAAGCGGCGTATGGGATTATAATTTTAAAGACGCTTCCGTAAATACGCTCAGAGGAAGTGAATTAGGCTATACAGACTTACCTGAACGCGTGCATATAGATCAATTTTTAGCGCTTATACACCCAGACGATCGACGTCGTTTTGAAAACCAATGGGAAAACTACTTCAAATACAAAAAACAACAAAACTGGCAAGCAACTTACCGTTTACAGCATAAAAATGGCCATTGGCTTTGGTATCAAGATACAGGGCAAGTTATATACGATCCTCAAACAAATGAGCCTCTATATGTTTCTGGCATATATACCAATATCACCGAGCAACGAGCTAATGAGCAACAAGCAAAAATTTTAGGTGAAGCGTTTAGCCAAATAAACGATTGGTTACTTATACTCGATAAGCGTTTAATGCCATTTTCTGCGAACAATAGTTTTATTGAAACATTTTCAAACGAGCAAACGGCAACCAAAATTAGCCCTAAATTGTTTATTAAAGCAATTGGTAAAGATAAGTGCAGAGAGTTTGCTAGTATTTTAAAAAAATTAAAACCAACTGAAAACTGGCAAAGTGATGTTTATATAAGAACAGCAAGAAATAACGAACACCCAATACATATAAGTGCCACAGCTGTAACAAAAGACACTGCAAGTTACTATGTGATTGTTATTACAGATTTAACTGAACAAAAACGTGCTGAAAACGAACTGCGCTATTTGGCTAATTTTGACCCTCTAACGCACCTACCTAATCGTAGTTTAATGTATCAAAACATTGAAAAGGCGATTAAATATGCCGATAAAAACAATACCCAATGCGCATTATTATTTATTGATTTAGATAAGTTCAAACCTGTTAATGACTCTTTTGGTCATGCAGTGGGTGACAAGTTGTTATGTAATATTACCCAAAGAGTAAGCGGTATGCTTAGCGAAAACGCTATACTTGGCCGCCAAAGTGGTGATGAATTTTTAGTGCTGATTCAAAATATAAAATCACTCCAATCTCTTCGCGATACCGTAAGAAAAATTAGTAATGAATTAGCTAATAAAGTAATTATTGAAGACTTCTCTATTAATATTTCAGCAAGTATTGGCGTAGCTCTATACCCATTCGATGCTGTAACCACAGATATACTCATTCGTAATGCCGATGTTGCAATGATGCACGCTAAGCAAGGCGGGAGAAACGACTTTAAGTTTTTTAGCGATGAAATGAATGAGCTAATAAAACAAAAGTTACTGCTTGAAAATGATTTAAAAGATGCAGTAAAAGACAACCGATTTTTTAATCACTACCAGCCTATTATCGACATAGAAGAGAAAACAATAAATGGCGTGGAGTTACTCATGCGCTGGAAAAATGAAGGCCAGTTAATATCTCCAGCTCTTTTTATTCCTGTAGCTGAGGAAACCGGTTTAATAGAACTTCTTACTGAGCAAGCCTTGCACCGTTCACTAATTGAACTTGCGCCTATACTCAGCGAAAACCCGTTGTTTTATATATCTTTAAACTTATCGCCTAAACACATTTTAAAAACAAACATAACACAGCGGTTAATGGCTATATTAGCGGACTCTCAAGTTCATCCAAGACAATTAAGGCTCGAAATAACAGAGAGTATTTTATTAGAAGATAAGCTTAAAGCAGCCAAACAGCTGCAAAAACTAAAAGCTGCTGGGTTTAAATTACTGCTTGACGATTTTGGTACAGGATACTCATCACTCACCTACTTAAGCCAATTCCCTATTAATGTTATTAAGATAGATCAAAGCTTTGTAAATAGTATTGGTATAGATAAGGGAGATGAATCAATTATTAAAACTATTTTTTCATTGGCAGAAAACTTAGATCTATACTGCATTGCAGAAGGAGTAGAAACGCGCGAACAGATGCTCTTTTTAGCCGAGGTTGGCTGCCATGTATTACAGGGTTATTACTTTGCAAAACCAATGAATGCTAAAGACTTACGTAAAAGCGATTGTTTTAGCAATATCATTGATTTGATTTGATTTGATTTGATTTGATTTGAAACATTAAAAGCGTGCTAATCATTATTACACGCTTTTATATTAATCAGATGCTATTAATGGATATGATGGCATTCATGGCTTTCAATTTGTAATACACTATTACGTACATTAAATTTTTCGGCTAATAATTGCTCTACCTTCATACGACACGCTTCATCATGTTTTTCAATCGTACAATGTTGTTTAAGGACAACGTGTGCGCCTACTACAATACCATTATATTTGCGCGTTACAGTGACGTTATGGACATTATGAACATGTTCCATATCTGTAATTTTACTTTCAATATCAGTAACTTTAGGAAGTTTCGCTTTATTTAGGCGTAAACCTTTTATACAACTAATTATGACCTTAATACCGGTGAATAATACGAAAGAAGCAATTAACATACTCGATAAAATATCGATTACAACCCAGCCTGTGAAATATATAAGAATACCGGCAACAAATGTCGATACGGTAGAAATCAGATCAAAGAATGAATGTAAAAATACCGCGTACACATTAATACTCGCTTTGCGGCCTTTATATAAAACCCATGCTGCAGCTCCATGAAATAAAAAACCAATAGCAGCAATAACCGACATTAAATAACTATTGATAGCCAGCTCATTTCCTTCATGTTGGTGTATATAGCGCTCACCACCTTCATACAAAATAATTAAACTGATTGCTAGGTATAACAACCCGTTCACCAGACCGCCCAAAAGCTCGGCTCTTTGATGACCATCGTTATAGGTTTTGGCAAAATGAATAGCGAGACTTGATGCTATCAGTGCGATGAATAACGAGCTATTGTGGACAAACAAATGCCCCGCATCAGCAAGAACCGCAAGCGAATTAGAATAATAAGCACCTATAACCTGAATTACCATAAACGAACACGTAATTGCTAGCGCAATGAGTAACCGACGACGAGAAGCTTGGTGTGTAGTGATTTCTGTCATGAAATGCTTGAATAACCTATACTTAAAATGCAAATAAGCCAAAGATGGCTTAGAGTAGAAATGGGTAATGATATACAGTATCAATTATAATACGTACTGCCCGCAAACGCACTAAAAACTTAGTAAATCAAAAAAAATGTGCTAATAGTTAGTAAAGAAAAAGAATTTAATTATGGCTTGGACACATGGAGAGTTGAGTGAGTAATAACCTATCAGAAGAAGCATGGCAAAACTTGGAGTTATTGCCGTTTTGTGTATTACTTTATAATGCCAATGAAGATATATTTAAAGTTAACAGCCAGGCACAGGACTTGTTTGACTTAAAAGACCAATCACATTTTTATAAAACTGATTTTTCACACATCACTTTAACCAATCATCACAATAAAAAAGATCTGTTGTTCGAGGAACTATTCTTTGATTATTTTACGGCAAATAACCAATGCCAGTTTATTTTATCGAAACAATCATCCAAATTGCTACTCAACGTAAAATTTGCAAATTTACCTAATTCAAACTCCATTATTATTATCGATATATTAAATAACAACGTGGATGAACAATATGATTTTGATAATATTATATCGAACATCTCAACTGACTTAATTGATATTCAAAATGACGATGTTGATAAGCATATCAACTATGCATTAAAAGCAGTCGGTACGGTTTGCAATGCCGATAGAAGCTATCTTTTTAAGTTTGCCGAAGATGGTAAAACTATTAATAACACTCACGAATGGGTCAATGATGGTATCAAAGCTTTTAAAGACGACTTACAAAACCTTTTAAAAAGCGACCTCCCTTATTTTTTTAGTTCGATGGCCCGTACCCACTTATTCAGAGTGAATGATGTAACGTTGCTCCCCATTCAAGCAATGAGCGAAAAAACGATTTTCCAGCGACAAGAAATAAAATCGGTACTTTGCATTGGTTTACGCTATGACAAAGAACTGGTTGGCTTTATTGGCTGTGATTGTGTTATTCAAAAGCGAGACTGGACAGATTTAGACCTTATTCGCCTAAGGTTAGTAGGTGAAATGCTTGCTAATGCTTTCAAAAATTTAAATTATAAGCAAGAGCTTCAACAAACTCAGCAGCAACTCATTAACGCCAACCAAAAACTCAATAAACAAGTTAATACTGATGGCCTTACAAACATTGCTAATAGACGTTGTTTTGATCAGACTTTAAAATGCGAAATTAAGCGTTGTGCACGTAATAAAGAACCTATTAGTTTAATTATGTGTGATATTGATTTTTTTAAGCGTTATAACGATAACTATGGGCATCAGCTTGGCGATGAAGTGCTAAAACGAGTGGCCAAAGCGCTACACAATATTTGTAAACGGGAAGGTGATCTAGCAGCTCGTTTCGGGGGTGAAGAATTTGCGATAGTTTTACCTGCAGTCGACACAGATCACTGTCAAAGGTTTGCTGTTCTTATTCAGGAAAAAATCGCAGAACTCGCAATTGAACATAACTTTTCAACTGTCAGTAAATACCTCACTTTAAGCATTGGGTTTTATAGTTTCATACCCAATCACAAAACAAAACCCAAAGAGGTTATAACTAACGCCGACATAGCCCTTTATAACGCAAAAGAAACAGGTAGAAATAAAATAGCTAGTTTTTAAAAACCGACCAAGGTGGCGCACTGCAGTGAGTTTTAGTGGTTTAAAGTTTGCTGTAGTGATAATCCATACACCTGAAATTATAAACAATCCAACTACTCAGTGATTTACGCGTAGTAAGCTAAGTAAGGCTCAAAAGTGAGCAACCAATTATCGCCGGTACTGAGGTTTTAGTAACCAAAAAAGAAGTGGGTGTTATGTGGGTTACGCCTAAAAGCTAATCATCACTGTAAATTACAAGTCACAGTAAAACGGACGGCTCAAACTGCCCGTTTTTTATACCGGAGATCTGAAAAACAGCGCCTTGTTCACCAACTGTATTATTAATCGCTTCATCAAATGCCGATGTCACAATTAGCAACTCAGCATTTTCACCACCGAAGGCGGTGCATGTCGGTTTTAATGCACAAAGCTTTATTGTTTTAATTAACTCACCGCTTGGGGATAAACACATAACACACCCCATTGCCCAAACAGCTAGCCACAAATTACCTAATTTATCGGTTACGCAGCCATCGGGGTCAACATCAGTATTATTAAATTGATAAAAAACACGTGGCTCAGCGCAAGGCTCACCAGTTTTCTCATCCAAATCTAATACATAAATACAACTCGTTAAAGAGTCGCAGTAATAACCGCGTAAACGGGGCTTATCAAAACACAATCCATTTGGGATACTCAAACCACTTACAACGGCTTTAAGCTGGTTTTTATAATAACGGTATATTTTACCATCCCCTTTTTTAGCATTTACATCCATTGTACTTAACCAAAAGCCACCCCATGGATCAGCACGGCCGTCGTTTGAACGTCGATCTAGCTGTGTATTTTCAATACTAAGGATAAGATGGCGAGTGCTTGAATTAATATGGTATTTGTATATACCAGTACTTGTCCCTAGCAATAAGTGCTGCTCATCAATCCACGCTATTGCACTGAGCGTATCGGGCATATTCACGGTTTTTAGTTGGCTTTCGCTGTGTATATTTTTGCTTAAAAGTAATTTTTTATTTATATCGACCCAAAAAAAAGTGTTCAGCATAGGATGCCAAAGAGGACTTTCTGCAAGCTGACTCTGTGTGCTTTCAAAAATGGTTACGCTAGGATCAAACATAAGTAATTATTCTTTATTATTAACAAAGCCTTGTAATACTAAACCTTACCAGAAAACAGTGAATTTCGCGATGTGTACCTGGCTTTAATTTATCAACACATTTAGTAATCTCTATCGCATTTTTTAGACTGAGTTGATAACATCAAATTTAATAAAAAGGATTGACCATGAACAACAATAATAAAAACACACTCGTCGTTGAAGGCGGTGCAATGCGCGGTATATTTGCCGCAGGTGTGCTTGATGAGTTTTTAAAACAGCAATACCAGCCGTTTGAACGCTATTTTGGTGTTTCAGCCGGAGCAACTAATATAGCCGCATTTTTATGCAAACAACCAATGCGAAATTATAAAGTGATTACCGACTACTCATGCCGTCCTGAATTTATTAATTTAGCGCGCTTTATTAAAGGTGGTCATTTATTTGATTTAGATTGGTTATGGCAAGAAACAATTCGCGAAATACGCCTTCATACAGAGGTATTCGAACAAACTCCACAAGAGTTTTATATTGTATCTACGGCAATCGAATCAGGCAAAGCACACTATTTAAAAGCCACCAGCGCCGATATGGTGCATCAATTAAAAGCATCATGCGCTATACCCATTGCATATCGTGACTACCCTATTATTAATGACATAGCGATGACCGATGGCGGTGTTGCGGATTCAATTCCGGTAATAAAAGCGTACGAAATGGGTGCACGCGAAATCACCGTTATTTTGTCTCAATGTTTAGGCTATCGTAAAAAGCCAAGTAAGGCACCTTGGCTTACTAAAAAAATGTATAAAAACTATCCTGCATTAATTCAAACGACCTTAAACAGGGCTGATTTTTATAATAAGTCTATCGATTTTATTATGAATCCACCTAGTGACTGCAAAATCAATATTATTGCTCCACCAGCTAATTTTAAAGTTGGCCGAACCACTAAAAAGTTTGAAATACTTAATAGTGGTTACAATATGGGAGTTGATACTGCTAAAGCCTTTTTAGCTAAATAAATGCATTATTTACCCTAATAATTGCGGCGCTTTACCCGCAATAACTGCAGTTAGTAAACCAGCTAACATAGCTCCTACAACGGTGCATATTGCACCGCCTAAAATACCATAAACACTCATAAAGCATATCAGCGCTAAACTAAATAGCAGTGTACTTAAAAAAGCTTTAGTGGGTATTGTGAGTGTGTTTTTGCGTATATTGAGCATCATTAATAATAGACTTACCATGGCAATTATAATTAGTAGTTCGTTCATGCGGGTTGTACCTCTGCTTGTAATTTTTGTGTGTTTTTTATTTTTAAGGCACCAAAAATACACGCGATACCCACCACCATAAAGCTTATATCTACTATCGCGACAAGCGAGCTATTAAGGTAAATAACATTGCTCACGCCAAATATAATATTGAGCGGCAGCACCAAAGCAAGCGAAGCGCCGCATAGTAAAAGAGTCAGCTTAAAATAGTTTTTATAACCTACAGGCAATACACTTGAGAGTAACCATGCCAACCACGTATAAAAAAACACGGGTCCAAAAAAGCTATTTTGCGCCACACCAATAACGGTATAATTAAGTACAACTTGCAAAGGAAATAACACAAAGCTTGCTAATACCAAGCCTCCACAACTACCAATAATAAAACGATTCCAGCGTGCATATGCCTGCACACTCAGCGACGGGCTACTGCCACGTGTACGCTTTGCTAGCCACATCATCATGCCCGAAATAGGTAAAAGCGCAGTACTTAAGCCAAGCAATACCCAAAGTAATTTTACAAACACCCCTGCAAAGTTCCCAAAGTGCAGCGGAAACATCAACTCAATTACTTTTATCGAAACACCTGAAATATCACCAAAACTACTCATCGACTGCACAAACTCACCATTGCCTTTATAATGCAGTAATTGAGAAGCAACTGCCTCGCCACCTAACAAACGCAAATACACCTGCGCATTCGCATCGTTATGCGCCATTATTGTGACATCCCTAATTATTGCTTCAGGGTAACGACTATGCACATGCTCTAAAATAGTGTCTATTTTTGTAGGTTGCTTAATGTGGCTAACTACCGGCTCAGGAATTGCGGTAAACGTTTCTATTAACTTATCTTGATCGCCACCAAAGCTCACAAACGCAGCTGCTGGTAATAAAATAACGGTCGCAAGCCCTAAAAATGATCCTGTAAAACCAATTACAATATTAAATACGCTGCCCCAAATACCTATGACCTTATGAGCATCGCTTACTGCAATATCTAATCCTTTATCTCGCCTAAACGTAAAGAGCTCTTTTATCAATTTACGATGAATAAACAAGCCTGTAACTGCACTTACTAAAAGTGTTAAACCTAAAAAACCAGTGAGTATTAACCCAATTGGTCGCCCTAAATGCAAATCTGCATGAAACTCACCTATGTAGGTTGGCGCATCTGTTTTTTTATTAGCGTAAAACTCTTTACTAGGCCCATAGTAAGTATTTTCCAGCGCCAAAGTATCCGGATGAAACTGGAATACTCTGGCCACCTCTTGGTCATAGTTTTCATCGCCATGGTGGGATTCAAATACCAACGTTAATAAATGAAAGTTATGCCCACTTGGTAAAAACACATGAATGTTTTCGCCAAATTCACTAGGTACTTGTTTATGGTATTCGTTTACTAGTCGATTAATTTGTGCGCTGGCAACGTGTTGGCTAGATTGTAGCTCTGGATTTGCCCATATTTTTAACTCAGGTCGCGACAGCACTGCTAATGCCCCACTAAATGCAACAACAAATAGCAGTACCGCAGTAATAATTCCTACCCAGCTATGTAATAAAAATAGCTTTTTTAAAGTAATCGACTTCATCCCTGCCCCTGCGTTAACGCCCAAAAACTCAATAAACCATGTAGTACACACAGTGCAATCATTACAACAAACGGTTGCCATACCTTTTGCGCCAAATACGAATAAATAAACAACGCAGTCCAAATAACAGGAAAGAGTAAAATAGGCAGTAATATTTGTTCATTCATTTGAAACGGTAAATAAGTTGTCATACCCGGAATCATTATTACCGCAGTAATTAGCGCTAACACACATGCAATTAGGTGCCTTCGCCGTGTAGCTGTAAACGTTTTTTTATTATTCATTATTCGCTCATTAAATTTGCCCAAACATATACAAAACAGTATATGCAAATGATAACAATTGTTATTATATTGTGCATTTAACACTTAATGCAATTTATTAAACACATTAAGTCTAAAAATACTGTTGGTTTGCTTTAAGAGCTTTTATGCTACGCCTCGCAATTTAGGTACGCAGTAATGCGTCATTTCAGTTAAGCCGAGTTCGGGCTTTTTAATTTTTCAGGAAGCAGTAAACCGTGGATATAATTAACGCGATTATTTTAGGTATTATTGAAGGTATAACAGAATTTTTACCCATATCATCAACTGGGCACTTAATTGTAGCGTCAAAGTGGTTAGGCATTGAATCAACAGACACTAACCTCGCCTTCGAAGTCATTATCCAACTTGCCGCCATTTTGGCGGTACTAGCCAACTATAAAGACAAGTTTAGCCCTAAATATTTCAATTTATGGGTGAAAGTTGCCATTGCATTTATTCCTTTGGGTATTATTGGTTTTATATTTAGTGATGTAATAAAAACACTGTTTAGCGTACCTGTAGTGGGTGTTATGTTTATTGTAGGCGGTGTGATTTTTTTACTATTAGAGCGCAGTTATAAAGAGGCTCACTGCACAACTACCGATGTAACCCAAGTTACTTATAAACAAGCTCTTTGGATTGGCGTAGCACAAGTATTTGCGTTAATTCCAGGGACTAGTCGTGCTGGAAGTTCTATTGTTGGTGCCATGTTGTGTGGTTTAAACCGAAAAGCCAGCGCTGAATTTTCATTTTTACTTGGTTTACCTGTACTTGCAGCAGCCTCAGGGTACGACTTACTTAAACATTACCAACTGTTTAGCTTAGATGACCTAACTGCCCTTGCTGTAGGTTTTTTAACGTCTTTTATAGTTGCTTATTTTACTATTAAACTATTCATACGCTTTCTAGAAAATTTCACTTTTGTTAGTTTTGGTCTTTACCGAATCGTATTTGGTGTTATTTTACTAACTAACCTAAATTCTGGTTAAGAGATTTAAAAACACTGTAAATAATAACGATATTTAAGTCTGTCTCTCTCTAGCTAGAAATTTTTGGTGAAAACAAGGCGAATTTACGCGTCAATAGCTGGTCTATTGCAAGGAAATTCAACGCAGTTAGCGCTAAAAATAGCTGCTTGAGATAGATTTATTATTCAGAACTCAGGTTAGCTATAGCCTACACATAAGAGAACATTATGAGCGAAAAAATAAACGAAGAAGCACTCCACGCCCTAAAAATAGCTTTTACTTACATGCCTAAAGCGATTGAAGTGACAAAGTATGAATATGGCGAGCGCTACCAAAGCGTACTTGATCACATTGAAGCGGTACGTGAAACACTGCTTATTAACGATGTTGACCCAGAGGAAGTAGACGGCGATATCAACCCTGAGTACACACCAAACTCAACGTACTAATATACACAATAAGCTGCGAGCAACTTACTCGCAGTTTGTGTTTAAATCAGTTGTGCTTAATTAGAGAAAGTTTATATAAAGTAATAATTAACTAAATATATTTCACTTTTTTGTTAAACTAGTGCTTTATCAAGCTATAGACTTAGTTCTAAAACCAACAGGATGTTTACTATTGAATTTTCTTAGGCAATTTCACGACATAGTATCTAACCAAAGCTTAGACTTTGATGGAAAAACCCATCAACTATTAGCATTTGGACTTGAAGTGTTTAACCTTGATTTAGCTATTATTAGTAAGGTCGAGAAAAACTGCTATACCGTGTTATATGCCATTACGCCAGATAATGCATTAGAAATAGGTACTCAATTTGATTTAGATGGCACCTATTGTGTACACACTCTTAGTGCGGGTTCTGCACTTGCATTTCATAACGTCTCGCAAAGCGCAATTGCTGACCATCCTTGCTATGCAAACTTTAAACTTGAGTCATATATTGGGGCACCTATTAAAATAGGTACCGATATATTTGGAACTGTAAATTTTTCTTCTGCCAATCAATCTCCAGTATTTACAGATGCCGCCTACGACTATATTGAGTTATTTGCGCAGTGGTTAGGGGCAGAACTAGCCCGCAGTATCACTAAAGAAAAATTAATAAAAAACAGCAATAGCTTATTAAAACTAGAAAGCATAGCAAATATAGGCACGTGGGAAGTTGACCTTACTAATAATAAAATTTATTGGAGTCAGCAAACTAAACAAATCCATCAAGTTGATGAAAACTATCAGCCTGAAATTGAATCTGCAGTTAACTTTTATAAAGAAGGTACAAGCAGAGATAAAATAAATAAAGCAGTTGAGCTTGCTATACAACACGGCGAAAAGTGGCATCTAGAACTTGAAATTATTACAGCCAAAAATCAAACCATTTGGGTATCTACATTTGGCGAAGCCGAATTTGACGGTGATACCTGTGTACGTTTGTTTGGTACCTTTCAAAATATTACCGAAGCAGTGACTCTAAGAGAAGAGCTTAAAAATAAACAAGCACAAGCCGAGCGATTACTCGAAGATAGAAGCATGCTTTTTGCAAAAATAAGCCACGAACTTAGAACACCGCTAAATGGCATTACGGGCATGCTTACTACGTTAATAGATGAACATAACGAACAAAAGAGAACCGAAAAAATAAAAGTCGCGCTGCGTAGCGCAGATATACTCTTGAGCATAATAAACGAAGTACTCGATTTTTCTAAAATTAACCACGGTGAGTTAAAACTAGAACCCACGGATGTTTTATTAAATACAACATTTACAGATCTCATTTCTTTGTACACCCCGTTATTTAAAAACAGCAATGTAGAACTAGAAGTAAAAAATGAAATTTCTGATAGCTGCTGGGCATATTGCGATAACACACGCCTAAGTCAAATTACCTCCAACTTATTAAGTAATGCGTTAAAATTTACTGAGCGTGGTTATGTAAAACTGCACACGTCTGTGATTAATAACAATAATAAATTAACGCTAAACATTAAAGTCGCCGATACGGGAAGAGGCATGACTAGCCAATTTCTTGAATCTTTATTCTCCCCTTTTACTCAAGAAGTAGATGCTAAAAACAGTAAAGGAGGCACAGGACTTGGCCTCGCAATAGTTAAAGAACTTGTTGAGTACATGGGCGGAACAATCAAGGTAAGTAGTAAAGTAAATCAAGGAACTACTTTTTCGCTAAGTATCCCTATAGAGCTAGGTAAAGAGCAAAAAGTAGAGCTAAATCCACTATCAAAAATAAACATTAACGCTTCTAAGCTTTCTGTTTTAGTGGTGGATGACAACGACATAAACAGACTCGTTCTTGATGCGTCGCTTAATAAACTCAATATAAAGCCAGACTTTGCAGTAGATGGGCAAGATGCCATATTTAAATGCGAGCAAAAGCATTACGACCTTATTTTTATGGATTGTATTATGCCTATACTCGATGGTTTTGAGGCTACAAAACAACTGCGTTCAAAAAGTATCTGTCCGCACGATTCAACCTATATTGTTGCCCTTACAGCCAATACTTCATCGCAAGATAAATTAGCATGCAAACAAGCTGGTATGGATATGTTTATTTCAAAACCGTTTAAAATGCATTCTTTAGAAGTCGCTATTGCGTCAGCGGCACAATTACTAAAGCTTTAAAAATATTAGCTTTGCACACTTAACTGCGTGCTAAATATAGTTAGATAAGGCATTAACAATGAAAAACATAATTAGAACTATATTACTAACTGTCCTTATTGTTGCAGTATTTAAAGGCGTTTCCACTGGGCAATGGAGCTCATCAATAACAATAGTTATCGTATCAGGCGTATTGCTGTTAGTTACATTTATCAGTGCTAAGTCATCACGTGGATCATCTGCTTATACTGGCAGTGACTCAGCAGTTTCCTCTAGCAGTAGCTCATCGCATTCTCATACAAATTGTAGCGGCGGTGATTCTGGCGGTGGGTGCGATTAAATCGTGAGCTAATTCTTAAGCATTAAAAAAGCCGCCTTTGGAGAAGGGCGGCTTGGGTTAACAAACAGCTATGGGTGTAGCCTTGCTGTTATATCAAGAGAGTTTTTACTAATTACATTAAGCAGCGCTTTGATCAGCTTCTTCAGAGTGACGAATTAAATAATCAAATGCGCCTAAGCTTGCTGTTGCACCACTGCCCATTGCAATAATAATTTGTTTAAACGGAGTATTGGTTGCATCCCCCGCGCCGTAAATTCCTGGTAATGAAGTTGCGCCTTTAGCATCAATTAGTATTTCACCAAATTTGCTTAATTCAAGGTCGCTGTCTTTTAACCACTCGGTATTTGGTATTAAGCCTATTTGTACAAATATACCGGCAAGTTCAAGCTCTTTACTCTCTCCCGACACTCTATCTGTGTACATTAAGCCTGTTACTTTTTTACCATCACCAAGTACTTCGGTTGTTTGTGCACTTTTGATAATAGTAATATTTGCCATACTTTTAGCTTTACGAATAAGCACTTCATCGGCTCGTAGTGTGTCTGCAAATTCAAGTACCGTAACGCTTTGCACAATATTGGCTAAATCGATTGCCGCTTCTATACCTGAATTACCACCACCAATTACAGCAACAGGTTTGCCTTTAAATAAAGGGCCGTCGCAATGTGGGCAATATGCCACACCGTGGCCACGATATTCTTGCTCGCCTGGTACGTTCATTTCGCGCCAGCGTGCACCAGTTGCAAGTACGAGCGACTTGGCTTTAAGTACTGCGCCATTTTCTAGTGTAATTTCGTAACCATTGTTATAACCAAGTGCCGCTGCACGCTGATTATGCATTACATCAACATCGTATTCTTTAACGTGCTCTTCAAGCTGGGCAACCAATTTAGGCCCTTCAGTCGCTTTAATCGAAATAAAGTTCTCTATTGCTAGTGTATCGGCAACTTGTCCACCAAATCTGTCGGCAACAATACCTGTATTTAACCCTTTTCGTGCTGAGTAAATCGCAGCTGACGCACCCGCTGGGCCGCCACCAACTACAAGTACATCAAACTCGTCTTTTTCGCTTAGTGCTGCTGCTTGTTTAGCAGCCCCTTTGCTATCTACTTTATTGAGTATGTCAGTAAGGCTTAGTGCACCTTGGCTAAATGGTTCGCCATTTAAATATACAGCCGGTACAGCTAAGATATTTCGCTCTTCTACTTCATCTTGAAATAATGCACCGTCAATCATGGTGGCTTTAATATTACTGTTTGTCGCTGCCATAGTGTTAAGTGCTTGCACTACTTGCGGGCACGTTTGGCAACTTAAACTTATGTATACTTCAAAGTTCAGCTCTTGAGTAAGCGATTGTATTTGCTCAATGTCTTCGCTTTTAGCTTTACTTGCGTGTCCGCCAGTATGCAAAAGTGCTAACACTAAACTTGTGAATTCATGACCCATAGGTACGCCTGCAAACGTAACATGAGTGTTTTTAATAGGCGAATGTACAACCATTGACGGGCGACGTGCGCTTGTATCAGGATTGCTTATTACAGTAAATTTATCGCTTAGTGAGGCTAAATCGTTTGCTAAGCTTTCTACTTCTGCTGATTTTTTGCTGTCATCCAAGGCAATAAGCAGCTCAACAGGTTGAGTAAGCGATTCGAAATGGCTTTTTAATTGATTTTTTATGTTGTTATCTAACATGGCTTAACCCTTTTAGGAAAATTTAAACAGCAAGCCTCCCATGCCAAATAATGCATGTGCTTAAACAAGTATATTGATATAGGAGGCACCAACAAACGAATGTTCGTTGATTTAAGGGCAGTTACCTGCCCTTATAGTAGGAATAAACCTATATTTAGATTTTACCAACTAAATCTAGTGAAGGTGCAAGTGTGTCTTCACCTGGCTGCCAAGATGCAGGGCAAACTTCACCATCGTGAGTTGCAATGTATTGTGCAGCTTGTACTTTACGAACTAGTTCTTTAGCGCTTCGGCCAATTCCTAAATCGTGAGTTTCGATTACTTTAATTTCGCCTTCTGGGTTCATTACAAATGTACCGCGAAGTGCTAAACCTTCTTCTTCAATCATTACACCAAAGCTACGTGTAATACGCCCTGTTGGGTCGCCAATCATTGGGTAAGTAATTTTACCGATAGTGTCTGACGTGTCGTGCCATGCTTTATGAGTAAAATGAGTGTCAGTAGATACTGAGTAAACTTCTACGCCCATTTCTTTAAGTTGTGCATAGTAATCTGCAAGGTCACCTAATTCGGTAGGACATACAAATGTAAAGTCTGCTGGGTAAAAGAAGAAGATAGACCATTTACCTAGAACATCTTTTTCAGACAATTCTACAAAGTCACCGTTGTGGTAAGCGGTTGCATTGAATGGTTGTAATTTTGTATTGATTAATGAAGTGCTCATGGTATTTCCTCATCTGTGTTTATGTATTTTAAAAGTAATCAACGCTTTCGTTTTAAACGACCTTCTGCGTTGGCTTGATTAATACAATAAGGCCAATGGAAAATTAAATAAAATTGATTATTTAGATTAAAACAATCGATTTTTTGGATTGAACTATATAATCATTGTCATCGTAAGCATTAGTTGAATTGTAAACGCTGGCGAATTATTAAGACCGCTAATCGCAATACTGCTACAATAGCCTCGCTTCAAATAAGTCATTAAATATAAGGCACACCGTAATGGAAAAATTTGTTAACCATATACAGCTAGGTTACCTAGGCTTAATCCCGTTTTTAGGGTGTGTAGGTTGGCCACTCATGTTTGGCAGTAATAGCCTTAACTTGGAGTTTTTTACTTTTTACAGTATCGCCATTTTAGCATTTATGGCGGGTAACTTATGGCGCGCCGGAGAGCAAACTTATAGCAATGCTATAAAAGCTGTTGCGCCTGTAATACCTATACCATTTTTATCATTTTTACCTGTTGAGTGGGCACTCGCTTGGTTAGGTGCTAGTTTTTGGCTAGTACTTTTATTTGAAAAAGCCACGCCGCAATGGCAAACCTATCATAAAGATTATCAAAAAATGCGCTTTGTACTTACCTCTGTTGTATTTGTTTGTCACATTTTGACTATTGGTATGGGTATTTACCCTAAATAGCAGCTGTAAACTTAAATATTACGTGGTAATAAGGTAATATCCGCGCACTGCTATTTGAGGACACACCATGATTGACCAACTACGCCAACAACTCGACGAACTTGGCGAAAACTACGTAGAAAAAAACGCTGCATTTAAAATCAAAGTGATCCCATTTTTTTGTGCTATTCGCATTAAAAAAGATCATAAAAGCGAAGGTCGTTTAAGCTTTTATTCAAGTCAATTACTCGAAATATTTTTAGTCGTCTTATTTTTGCTATTCGGTTTAACACTGTACGATACAGATGCAGGATTTACTCACGGCCCTATTCATATTGCCTTTGCTATTTTAATTACCTTTAATCTTATTATTAAACAAATCGCAATCGAAGGATTAAAAACCAGACTTGCGTTTCATCGTTTACTAGCAAAAGACTCACAAACAAATAGCGATATAAATAATACTGCTACAAACATAAACGCTAAATAAAATATGTATTTAAATCCTCAATGGCGAATACTCACTGTAGGCGATGGCGATTTATCGTTTTCGAACGCTATTTACACCCATCTATCGCCAAAAGCATTGGTTGCATCCACTTACGATGACCAAACTACTATTGAGCAAAAATACCAGCACAATGCACTTAGCAACTTAAAAGCGCATAACGTTGAGGTACTTAATAGTTTTGATGTAACAAACCCTGCATGTTGGCAAGCTCTAAGTGAAAACCAGAAAAGCTTTGATGTGGTTATTTTTCAGTTTCCGCTTATACCTGCATTTGTTGGCCGTGAAGCGTTTGAAAACAACACGCGCCAAACCAGCATGAACGTATTAAACCGCGCTTTACTGCACCAATTTATTAAATACGCTAACGAATACGCGCTTGATAAAAATGGGCCAATGCTTTGTTACATCACCTCAAAGGATGTAAAACCTTATCGAGAATGGAATATAGAAGGGAGTTTAAATAACGGTTTGACCGCAGATTATTTAGGCCAAATCCCATTTGATATTAGCCATTTTGAAGGTTATAAAATTCGTAATGTTGACCGCGATAAACACGTTAAAGACACAAGCGGTATAACTTATGTTTTCAGCCCAAAAAGTCTCGATAAACATACTAGCGAATTAAGCTCACGTCTTACCAAACCTGCATACTTAACATCTAACCATTGCCCCCTATGCCGCGTTGGGCCTTATGTGGCAAGCGAGGACGAAGCCAAGCATCTAAACGCTAAAAAGCATCAGCAAATGCTACATCTTGAAAGCGATTGGCAACAATGGCTAAATGAGTTTTATCGCTAATTAATAGCCCTACTACAGTTTATTTAATTATTCCTTTGCGTGTTTAATTAAATCAGCCGCTTTTTCAGCAATAGCAATTACCGGCGCATTTGTGTTGCCGGTAATAATAGTAGGCATAATCGACGCATCAACTACGCGTAAGTTACTCACCCCGTGTACTCGCAAATTAGTATCTACCACTGCCATTGAGTCTTGCCCCATTTTACATGTCCCTACTGGGTGATATTCGGTATCTGCAGTTTGGCGTATAAACTCAATTAGCTGCTCATCATTATTTATATCAAGCGGGTGGAGCATTTTACCGCGTATGTTATCAAAAGCGTTGCTTTGCATAATAGCGAGTGTTTTTTTAAGGCCTGCAAGCATTACAGTTAAATCATCTGGGTGGCTTAAGTAATTAGGGTCAATAAGTGGAGCACTACGCGGGTTATTATCGGCTAATGTAATAGTACCTCGGCTTTTGGGGCGCATAATACTGCTGTGTATACTGTAACCATGCCCAGTGTGTAATTTACGACTATGATCGTCCACCAGCCCAATAACAAATTCTAGTTGCACATCGGGCGCTGGCGAGTCTTCAAATAATTTAATAAACGCATGCGACTCTGCAAAGTTACTGGTTAATCGCCCTTCTCGTTTACTAAACCAATTAACGCACCCTTTAAAAATACTGGCAATGCCAAGCGGGCTTATACCAAATGTGCCTTTATTTGTTTTTGATTTATAAAGTGGCACTACCGTTAAGTGATCCTGTAAATTAGCGCCAACACCTTCAAGTACGTGCTGAACCTTAATGTTATGTGCACTTAACTGCTCTTTTGGGCCAATACCCGAAAGCATTAATACCTGCGGCGAATTAATAGCGCCAGCACTAAGTATTACCTCTTTTTTAGCACGTAAATTAATAACCTCTTTATTACGCTCTATTTGCACGCCTTGCGCTATCTTATTGGTTATATTTATTTTATTAACGTGGCTATGAGTTAATACCGTTAAATTCGGGCGGTTTAAATACGGTGTTAAATATGCTTTTGCTGCACTACAACGCTCGCCATTGTGCTGAGTTACCTGCGATAAACGCGCACCGCTTTGCTCTTTACCATTTATATCACCGCTTAAATTAACGCCCTGCTCAGCACAGGCATTTAAAAAGTATTGGTTTACATTGCTTGGGTTACTTAGCTCTTGTACATGTAGCGGGCCTTTTGTACCGTGCAGCTCATTATTTATAAACGCTTTATTGTTCTCAGCTTTAATAAAGTACGGGAGTAAGCTATCAAAATCCCATCCCGTATTGCCATTAGCTGCCCATTGGTCGTAATCGTACTTATTACCTCTTATGTAAACCATTGCATTGGTAGAGCTTGACCCACCCAATACTTTGCCACGCGGCACAAAACCACAGCGGTTATTAAGCGCTTTTTGTGGCACCGTATTGTAATGCCAGCTATTTATGCCATAAGGCACACTCGCTGCTATGCCAGCTGGCATTTGCACAAATGCATTTTTATCGCTGCCGCCAGCTTCAATTAAACACACACTGACATTTTTATCCTCAGACAAGCGCGATGCCATAACGCAGCCGCCACTGCCTGCGCCAATCACAATGTAATCAAATGTTGTATTGTTCATGGTGTACCTTAATAAAAGTTTTAAACGGCCTTAACAGTAATAGTGCATAGAAAAACCCAATAAAACTTGATATTTTTAGACATCACTTATTTGGGGTTAACCATGAGCAGCCTAATCAGAGCCACGTCATTACAAGGTATAGACACGCTAATTAGCGAATTTGGCGGCGATCCGCATGAAATAATGCAAAGCTGTAATATTAGTAACGTTGACTTTAAAAATCTCGACAACCAATATTTACCTTATCGAGATTACGCTGAGCTTTTAGAATACTGTGCTTGTAAGTTCAATTGCTCTAGTTTTGGCCTTAAGCTCGCAAGTAGACAAAATTTTGATATTTTAGGACATATTGCAATAGCTGCCAAAAGTAGTACTAATTTAGGTGATGCACTTAATTGGGTTATTAAATACCTTTACTTACACAGCCCTGCACTTAGCTTAAACTCGCATCCTTTAGAGAATGATAAAAGCTTGTTTTTATCATTCGAAATTAATTTAAAACCATTACCGCACATAAACCAAGTCATTGAGCTAACCATTGGTTTAGCATTGGCTGTTATTAAAAAGCTGAGTAATAACCGCTGCAAACCAATTAATATATTTTTGCCAAAAAAATTAAGTACTAATACTCGTGCCTATAACACTTACTTTGGTTGTAACGTTATAGAGCATCGCAACAGCGCTGGCATTGTAATCTCAAAAAGTGATTTAACCCTTGAGCTTGATCACCCTAAACTAAATAAAGTACAAGCAGCGCTAAACTTCTTGGCAAAAAACAAAGAACACACACAACCGTTGCCCAACCAAGTTAGTGCGCTAATTAGGCCTATGCTTCCTATTTATCAATGTAGTAACCAAACTATGTCAGCTGCGCTGGGTATGCACCCGCGTACTCTGCATCGAGAACTTATCAAACATAATACGAGTTTTGTAAAACTTAAAGATGCCACTCGCCGCGCTTTAGCTGCACACTATTTAGCGCAAAACCAATTTACAATATCAACCATATCTGAGCTTTTAGGGTATCAGGAACAAGCAACACTAAGTGTTAATGTTAAACGCTGGTTTGGGTGCTCCCCTCGAGCATATAGAACTAAAAAAATGTTAAACTAAACACTCTTATTATTATTTTTATTTAAGCTAAGGAGTGAGCATGAACTTTGTTATTGTTGGCACCAATTTTATTAGCGACACATTGTTAGCCGCTGCAAATACGTTAAACGATTTTAATTTATATGGGGTGTGCTCGCGCGCAGTATCTAGCGGCGAAGCGTTTTTAGCCAAACACCCACAAAATGCACAAGCAAAAATTTTCACCTCAATCGAGCAAGTTTGCCAAGATAAACATGTCGATGCTGTCTACATAGCCGCCCCTAACAGCTTACACAAACAATATGCCATTATGTGTCTAGAAGCGGGTAAACATGTCCTTGGCGAAAAACCATCAGCAGCCAACTCTAAAGAGCTTGCAAGCATTATAGCTGCAGCAAAAAAGCATCAGCGCCTTTACATGGAAGCCATGATGACCACTCACTTGCCTAACTATGAACAGCTGCAACAAGCAATGGTAAAAATTGGCACACCACGTAAATATATTGGCCAGTACAGTCAATACTCATCGCGTTACGATAAGTATAAAAATGGCGAACGCCCAAACACATTTTTACCCGAGTTTGCTAACGGCGCTTTAGTTGATTTAGGGATTTACCCACTGTATTTATTAATTGCACTTTGGGGGGCACCAAAAAGCGTGAGTGCCAGTGGCGTATTGCTTGATACTGGTGTAGATGGTGCGGGCGATGTATTACTAAACTACGCTGATAAACAAGCCGTTATTAGTTACTCCAAAATATCGCAAGGCGACAACATAACCGAAATACAAGGCGAGCTTGGGCGCATACGTATAGAAGCGGTATCGCAACTTAAAAAGGTGGAGTTTATTGCTAATAATGGTGATGTAGAGGTTATATCCCAGCCGTTTGATGGGCACTTTATGAAATACGAAGTTGAGCATTTTATGTCATTAGTAAAGCAAAATATCCTTGAGTCACCAATTAATACGCACATTTTAGCCAGTAACGTAATGAGCGTTCTTGATGAAGCGCGCAAACAGCTTGGGGTTGTGTACCCTAGGGCGTGTTGACCTTTCGTGATTGATTTTGCAGCTGTATGTTTGGTTTTTAGGCAAGGCAGAGCCTATGTAGTGTGGTTATTCCCCATAAATAGGCGATAACGCAGCATAAATGCCAAACATGCGCTGCCCTTGGGTTCTTTCTAGGGACGATTAACTCTTTGTTGCTCGGTTTTTACTTAGCCCACTAGGTTACAAACCTCGCGCCGCGATTAAATCGTCCCTAGATTGAACAAATTTCAATCCACAAAGGTCAACACGCCCTAACGACTAATTAAATAAAATATGGGCGTTAACCAACGACAGTTAACGCCCAGAAGAAAGCTTAAATAGCTCTCGTACAACGACACATCTTACAAAACACTTTAAAATAGCGATCCCCATCCATGGGCAATCAAATACTTCTACAACAAACTTAACACTGACAACCCAACTCGGTTTATTACCAATATTTGTTACTCAATAACCTTAAATCTAACCTAACACATAAAAACATTACCAATCAAGCTGGCCAATTGCATTATTTTAAACTAAATTGGTAATACAAGAATGCAACCATTGGTGTATAGTGGTTTTTAACCCTAACATCGCGTTAGAATTTTGACATAATAGTGAATTTTAAGGTAACCTCTGATATTAACAGTTGGTTTTGACTTATAGGCCCCAGAGGCCATTATTCCTTAAGGTAATGAAGGTAAAGTATGGGTAATCGTCGCTTATTTTGGCGCATAGTTGATAAAATTGAGTCTTTAATAAATCAAGGCGAATTTTCTGCTGGGAGTCGTTTACCACCTGAACGTGAACTTGCAGAAATGTTTGATGTAAGTCGCCCTACCATTAGAGAAGCTATTATCGCATTAGAAGTACGTGGCCGAGTTGAAGTTAAAACCGGCTCTGGTGTTTACGTAGTAGAACAAAAAAATGCATCTATAAAATCAAAAGAAATCAGTGCATTTGAACTCACTCAAGCTCGCGCATTAATTGAAGGCGAAATTGCCGCTTTAGCTGCTCAAAGCATTACAGAAGAAGAACTAGAGCAACTAAATAAAACATTAATTGCTATGGAAAAAGGCCTGTATGTTGAGCAAGCCGATCGTGAGTTCCACGAAATTATAGCTAGAGCAACGCGTAATAAAGCACTTGAATTTGCAGTGTCTAACTTGTGGGATTTACGTTTAACAAATCCACAAATTGTTGCTGACTATGGCAGTGTGTGTAAAAACAATAACGAGTGCGTTATGGATGAACACACCGCTATTTATACAGCCCTAAAGTCGCATGATGCAAATGCAGCGCGCAGTGCAATGCACAAACATTTTAACCGCTTAATTAATGCTTTATTTGATGCCGTAGAATCGCGCGCACTTGAAGAAATTAAACGCAAAAATGATGAAAAACGAGGCCTCTACTCGCTTGATGGCTTAGTTAATAAAAGTGCCCACTAAGGTCTTTTAACCAACTTATTAAAGTTAGCAAACACCTGTTTGCTAACTTTACCTCTTACTTTATTTATCTGCCCTATTTAATATACTTTTAATTGCGTTATTTTTGGTCGCAAACACTTACCTATAAATTTAAAAAAAGATACTATGCCGCCATTAATATCGGGCGGGTTTAGCTTTTATACTCCCTGCATTACATAACTAATTGATAGAGTTACTCAACTCAAGGATTAAAATGCAAGCATCTTCAAAAAGTTATTTACTGGCTATCGTGTGTGTATTGCTTGCCATGATGACCATTCAAACGGGCGCGTCGTTTGCAAAACAGCTTTTTCCTATTGTTGGCCCTGAAGGTACAACTGCCCTTAGGCTTGGTTTTTCTGCATTTATACTTTGCTTAGTGTTTAAACCTTGGAAACACTTACCCACTTCTGGTAATCGTATTCCTATAATTGTGTATGGTTTAAGTTTAGGCGGCATGAATATTTTGTTTTATTACGCCATTGAACGCATTCCACTAGGCATAGGTGTAGCGCTTGAATTTACAGGCCCGCTTGCTGTTGCCTTATTTTCATCACGCCGCAAACGTGACTTGTTTTGGGTTGCCTGTGCTATTGCTGGTATTTTGCTTTTGCTTCCAGATATGAGCGGCCAAGACAGCCTTGATCCATTGGGTGTATCGCTTGCGCTTGGTGCCGGTGCATGTTGGGCAGGTTATATATTATTTGGTAAAAAAACGGGCACACAAAGCTCTGGTGGAGCCACTGTCGCATTGGGCATGACTGTTGCCGCTATAGTGCTAGTGCCTTACGGCGGCATTATGCAAAGCGCCGCGTTTACATGGGAAATTATCCCATTAGGGATTGGTATTGCTATTTTATCAAGTGCACTGCCTTATACACTTGAAATGGTTGCACTGCGTAACATGCCTTCACAAGGGTTTAGCGTAATGATGAGCTTAGAGCCTGCAATTGCCTCGCTCGCAGGGTTTATTATACTGGGTGAATTGCTTACTTTATGGCAGTGGCTCGCTATTTTGCTTGTAATTATTGCATCTGTTGGTAGCTCGTTTTCAAACGCAAAAAAACAGGCTACTTAATTAACTACCAAACTAACCTAAACAAGTTAAATAAAGTCACCACGCAACATGGTGACTTTATTGTGTTGTATCTGGTAATTTTTTAACTCACAGCCTTACTTTGCTTTTTAGTTGTAACCAAATAACCAATCAACGAAATAAGCGGCATGCCGGTAGCCACCAGTGCAATACCTGTCCATCCGCCCGCTTCATATAGTGGGCTGGCAATAAGCGAGCCTACTGCGCCACCTACAAATATACTCGTCATGTAAATAGCGTTTAAACGCGCACGGCTTTGTGGCTCTAGTGCATACACTGCACGTTGACCCAATACCATATTGGCCTGCACAGAAAAATCAATAAACACACCGGTTAATGCCAATACTATAATGCCGTAAGGTAACTCAAATAAGCTAGGTAAAAAGCACAATGCTGCAATAAGTTTGGCCAGTAACGATAACTGATGCGTATAACCTTTATCAGCCAAACGCCCAACAATGGGGGCTGCTACAGCACCTGCTGCGCCCACTAGTGCAAATAATGCTATTTCTGATTGGGATAAACCATACTCACGGGCAAGCACAACCGGTACGCTCGTCCAAAATAAACTGAACGATGCAAACATTAACGCTTGAAAAAGTGAACGTTGGCGCAGCACTGGTTGGCTAATCATTAACTGTTTAAGCGATTTTAATAACTTAAAATACGTTGTTTTATGGGTCGGTTGCCTGCTTGGAATAGCAAAATAAATTACGCCTGCAATAAACACCATACACCCTGCTGCAAAGTAAAATACAGCACGCCAACCAAAGTGATCGGCTATTAAGCTCGATATAGGTCTTGCTAGCAAAATACCTAACAACAAACCCGCCATAATATTACCAAGAACTTGTCCGCGTTTTTCGTCAGACGATAAATGCGCAGCAAGTGGAATAAGCACCTGAACAGAAACCGAACTTATACCTATCATCAAACACAAAATAAGCATTACATTAGGTGAATCAGCAAGTGCCGTACCCACTAAACTCAAAAACGACACACCAAGAGTGACCAACATAAGCTTTTTATTTTCAACTAAATCAGCTAGTGGTACTAAAAAAAACAACCCCAAAGCGTAGCCTATTTGTGTAAGCGATACGATAAGGCTAGCACTGCGTGAACTTAATCCAACTTCTGGGGCAAGTAACTCAATAATAGGTTGAGCGTAATAAATATTGGCAACAATAAGACCGCAACACAAAGCAATAATAGTAACGAGTGTATTGCTAAGAGGTTGCGCTGAAACGCCTGTTTGGGTCATGTGTGTCTCTACTTTATAAAAATAATAAAACCCAACCCGCAAACGCGGGTTGGGTTTCTACAAAAAAACTAAACTTTATTTTATTGGTGATGGCTGCCCATGTGGGCTTGAGCGTAAATACTGTTTAGGTGCAGTTACTGTAGCGCCAAGCTCTGCAGCTGCATGCCACGGCCAGTGCGGGTTATATAAAATGCCACGCGCTAGTGCTACGCCATCGGCTTGCTGCTCACTAATAATATCTTCGGCTTGTTGCGCCTGTGTAATTAAACCCACCGCTATAACAGGCATTTTAACCGCTTCTTTTATGGCTGTTGCAAACGGTACCTGGAAATTAGGTTTAACTGGTATTTGTTGCTCTGGGCTTAGGCCCGCCGTACTTACATGAATAAAATCACAACCTAGTTCATCAAGCGCTTTACTAAGCACTATCGATTGCTCTAAATCCCAGCCACCTTCAACCCAATCGGTTGCCGAAATACGCACACCCACTGCTTTATTACTGGGGAATACCGCTCTTACCGCTTTAAACACATCAAGTAATAAGCGCATTCTGTTTTCTAGGCTGCCACCGTAGTTGTCATCGCGCTTGTTTGAAAGTGGCGACAAAAATTGATGTAACAGGTAACCGTGCGCACCATGTAGCTCGATTAAATCAAGGCCGAGTTCATCAGCGCGTTTAGCTGCACTTACAAAATCTTTAATTAGTGAATCTATGTCAGATTGGCTCATTGCTTTTGGCACCGGGCTGTTAGCGTCGTACGCAATTGCCGAAGGTGCGAGCGTTTGCCAGCCATTTACATCATCAGGTGCAATGGCATCACCACCGTCCCATGGTTTTTCAGTTGATGCTTTGCGCCCAGCATGCGCTAACTGAATACCAATAGGCATAGGGCTGTATTGCCTTACTGCTTTTAGGCTTTTGCCTAGTGCTTGTTGGGTTTCGTTATTCCAAAGCCCTAAATCGCCGTAACTAATACGCCCTTCTGGGTTTACTGCTGTTGCTTCTAAAATAAGTAACCCTGCACCACTTAAACTCAATTGGCCTAAATGAATAGTATGCCAATCGCTAGCAGCGCCATTATTGGCTGAATACTGGCACATGGGTGCAATAATAATACGGTTATCTAACGTTACTTGCCCAAGTGATAAAGGCGAAAATAGTTGGCTCATTGTTAATCCTTAAAAACACGCACAAAAAAGTGCGGACAAAATAAAAAAGAGAATACGAAGCGGCAATCAAACACGCTCACTCAATAACTTAAACTGTCACTAATAATGGCGACTTAACATTCTTAATGGGGATCAAAATACACTTTAATAGTGCTAATAAAAGTATAAGTAATGACATTATGAAATATTAATTTTAATGTAATAATTTGTTTAACGAGCACGTCATAACACCATCTTAAAAATATGAATGACTATTTACCATTGTTGAAGGGTTTAGTTTTTAATCTAAATGTACCTAATTACGCTAAGTTATTGCTTAAATTGCCTATTAACCAAATAAAAACCCTACACACCAACCATATTTATTCTATAAAAGTGAATTAAAATTCAATTTAAATATTCCAAGCTACTTCACTCCCTGATAAACTGCTTAACTTAATTTACTAATGTAAAACATTTGAACTGGGGATCACTTTTTATGTTTAAACCAAGCTTGTTAACCTTGGCTATTTCGAGCGCTGTTTCTAGCGTATTTTTATTGCCTAATGCCGCACTTGCTCAAGAAGAAGTTGCAGCTAAAAACAAATCACTCGAAGTAATCGAAGTTACAGCAACAAGGCGCAGCGGCTCTGTGCAAAATGCACCGCTAAATATTACAGCCCTTGATGCAGATATTATGAAAGATCAAAATATCAATGAGCTTGCGGATGTAGCACGCTGGGTACCTGGTTTAACAATTACCGATCAAGGTGGCCGCTCAGGCTCGCCTATTATTGTTCGTGGTTTAAATACAAACTCTTCTGGTCCATCGTCAGATGGTGGCACGGTATCTACTTACATTAACGAAATTCCAGTTTCGGTAGATATGCGCCTAGTAGATATTGAGCGTGTTGAAGTATTAATTGGGCCACAAGGCACGCTTTATGGAGCAGGCACATTGGGCGGTGCAATTCGTTACATGCTTAAACAGCCTGAGCTTGATTTTACATCGCTTGAAGTATACGGCGACCTATTTCAAACAAAAGAAAGTGACTCTTTAGGTGGCGAAGGCGGCTTTATATTTAACCTGCCACTAATTGAAGACAAGCTTGCAGTACGCGCCAGCTTAAACGTATATGAAGACCCTGGTTTTATCGATTACGGTTACGTAGTACGCGAGCCTGGCGTATCGTTGCCAGATCCAGATTGGAGCGACAGCTCAGCAGTTAATAACAACCTTAAAAATGTGAAAGACGCCAACGGCGAAACCACCACTACTGGTCGTATTTCTGTACGCTTTAAACCAAATGAATCGTTTGAAGGTACGCTTAACTACTTTTACCAAAACCAAGACAGCGAAGGCCGCTCGATTGTTCATTACAACAGCCTTAATGCAAACAACGGCTTAAGCGATGTAATAGGTAAATACGAATCGGCTTATCGCTTTGAAGAGCCTCGCGAGAAAAAAGATCAATTACTAAGCCTTGAACTAAAAGCCGACCTAGGTTTTGCAGAGCTCGTATCGGCAACCGGTATTTCGAGCTTTGATGCCGACGGCCAACGCGACCAAACAGACTTACTTATTCGTCTTGATTACGGCTATGAAGAATTTCCTTCGTTTTCAACGTTTACCCGTGAAATAGACGAAGAAGATACCTTCACTCAAGAAATTCGCTTAGTGTCGCAAGGCGACAGCGACTTTAACTGGATTGTGGGTGGCTTTTACAACAAAACAGAAACCGAAGCGTCAAGCCGAGAGTTTACGCCTGGGTTTGACCAATTCGCTATCGATAACTTTGGTGGCGAGCAGCTAAGACCTGACTCATTAGAGTACTTAGAGCTTACAAAAAGTACCGTCACTGAATCTGCACTATTTGGTGAAGTTGGCTACCAAGTTACCGACAAATTAGATGTGACCATTGGTGCCCGTTTTTACAAATACGATATAGAGTCGCAAGCGGCTTTTGACTTCCCGCTAGCAAATACATTGTATGGTGGAGTAGATCCTGATGTAACCACCGTTGCATACGAAAAAGACGAAGCAGGCGATAACGGTAACTTATTTAAATTTAATGCTAAATACCAGTTCACTGACTCAGTAATGGGTTACGTAACAGTAAGTGAAGGCTTTAGAATTGGCGGCTCAAACGGTTTAGTGTCTTGTCCTGATCCAATTGTTGAGGATCAACAAACAGGTTGTGGTAAACCTGACGAATTATTATATGAAGCCGACACCACAACAAACTACGAGCTAGGCTTTAAAAGTACATGGTTTAGAAGCCAACTACACTTTAACGCCGCGTTATTTAACGTAGATTGGGATGATGCGCAAATCACTGGCGCTACAGATATAGGTCAGTTAACGTACCTTTCAAACGCAGGCAGCGCTAATGCAAAAGGGGTAGAAATTTCGACTCGTGCAATTTTATCTGACTCGTTTTCAGTTTACGCTACGTACGCTTACACAAAAGCAGAACTAACATCAGACGCACCATTTTTGTTTAATGCCGATGGTACCGGTGGCGCAGAAGACGGCGACCGTTTACCTGGTTCACCTGAAAACCAATTTTCGATGGGTGTAAACTATCAAACAGACGTGTTTAACGATAAAACGCTTGATATTAACTACGGTTTAACCGCGCAAAGCGATGTACTTTCTAGAGTTGGCCTTCGTGATAACGGTGAAACACTACCAGGTTACAGCTTAAGTAATATATCAGCTAAATTAACGGCTGATGCATGGTCAACTACGCTATATGTTGATAACCTATTCAACAAATACGCGGTTACATCCGTTCGTCGCTCAGATGCCGATATAACATCAGCTAATGGCGCCGACATACAACGTAACTACGGCCATTACATTAATCGCCCGCTTACGGTAGGTGTTAAATTTAACTACAAATTTGAAATATAATTTATAGTAATTTTTAAACAATGTTGTAAGGCTCAAATTTATTTGAGCCTTTTTATTTTCTTTTACAAAATAATAATTACCAAAACCATGCAGCCAAATTTAAAGCAACTTCATCAAAGCGCAATACACTCCCTAAACCAAGGTAAAATAGAGCAAGCACACAAAGCCCTAGTGGAGTTAGTGACACTCAAACCAGACTTTGCTGATGGGTATTTTTTGCTGGCAATGGTTAATTTAACTGTTGGGCAAATACACAAAGCAATAAAGCTCATCGAAAAAGCTCTTACCCTTGGCCAAAGTATTGAATACACCGCGCAACTTGCTAAATGTTACGCACTAACTGGCGAATTACAAAAAGCAAAAAACACCGCACTATCGGTGCCATTAAAACAAATAACTAAAGCCCTTGATGCCGACACACTCGGCGTTGCACTTACTCAAGCAGGCATTCACGAGCAAGCACTTAACTACTTTGAGCGCGCTATTACACTGGCTACAGCGACTAACAAAGCTCAACCACCGTTTTATTATAACTACGGCGTAAGCGCTAAGTTTTTAGGGCTATTTGATAAAGCCCAACACGCTTTTGAAAATGCCATAGCGCTTAACCCGCTGCATCATCAAAGTCATTTTGCATTAAGTGATTTAACTAAAGTAAGTAAGCAAAACAACCATATTGAGCGCTTAAAAAACGTATTTGAGCAAGTAACACACCCCGATGCAAAACTGCATATTGGCCATGCTTTAGCAAAAGAGTATCAAGATATTGGTGAATTTTCAGACGCTTTTAACGCGTTAGAGCAAGGTAAAGTAGCAAAACGTGCTGTGCAGCCGTTTGATCATAAAAGCTCAACTGAGTTATTTGAACATATTAAACGCTTAAGTGAACAGCACAAACAAGCGCTAACACAAGGTAACCCAACGGCCGAACCTATTTTTGTATTAGGTATGCCCCGCTCTGGCACCACATTAGTTGAGCGTATTTTATCGAGCCACAGCGACGTGCAATCAGCCGGTGAATTACAAGACTTTGGCCTAAGTGTTAAAAAGCTAAGCCAAACACAAACACCTCACGTGCTCGACACTCAAACGCTCAGTAAAGCCTACGAGCTTGATTTTAATCAGCTTGGGTCAACCTATTTAAACGCAACACGCGTAATAACAGGCAGCCATAAACACTTTATTGATAAGCTCCCGTTTAACTTTTTTTATATCGATTTAATAACCAAAGCACTGCCAAACGCTAAAATTATTTGTATGCTGCGCGATCCAATGGATACCTGTATTGGCAACTATCGCCAATTATTTACCATTAATAACCCCTACTATGCTTACTCGCTCGATTTACTCGACACTGCAAAATTTTACAGCCGTTTTTACAAACTAATGCAGCACTTCAGCGCCCTGCACAGCAATATAAAATTAGTAAAATACGAAGAATTAGTCGCACAGCCCGAGCAACAAATTAAAGAGTTAGTCAGCTTTTGTAACTTAGATTGGCAACCCCAGTGTATAGATTTTCACTTAAACACCGCACCGGTCTCTACGGCTAGCAAAGTGCAAGTACGCCAACCACTTAATAATAAAGCAATAGGCCGTTGGAAGGCATTTAAGCCCCATACTGATAAAGCAGTTGAGTACCTTTTAAAACAAGGTATTAGTATTGAATAAACGTTTTATTTTACCGGTGGGAAAATCCAAATAAGCGGTTTTGTGTAAGTGTAGGTCGGATAAGCGAAGCGTCATCCGACACAGTAAAATACCTTGCCAATTATTTTCAACATTTTATGTTGTCGAGTGGTTGGAGAGTGGCCATAAGCGGACCTTCATTATTCAGTCAATTCATTAGGAAAAGACCAGGTTATACATACAGGTACTGCCCCAGTATGAAACGTTCACTTTCGGGCAATTAAACCGTGTATTGACGTTTACACAACTCACATTTTTACCCAACCTGCTGGCCACTTTGTCCCGTCTAAAACCGCAGCGGGACAAGAGATACGCGCCAATTTTATTTGACTATTAACACTGGGCAATCAGCTTTATTGGCGATCGTTTCCGCAACGTTAACATTCAAAAAATGAGAAAGTCCGGTTCTTCCATGACTGGCAATTACCACCATGCCTATATCACCGCTATTAGTCTCATCTAAAATCTCATTAATGGCATCACCATGTCGAATAACCGTTTCAATCTTTAAATCAGTATTCAACTGACCTAATAACTCGTGCATTTTACTCGCCGCAGCGTCTTCCATATTTTTAGCTAACTCTTGGGGAGTTATCGCAAGGATCATATAATTCTCATTATCTGAAGGCTGATCAACAATGTGTAAAATACGAATGCCTACTTGATATAAATTCGCCATTTCAATGGCATATTGCAAAGCATGTGATGCAGTATCAGAAAAATCCGTAGGCCATAAAATATTACCTGTTCGCATATTATTCTCCTTCACAATCTAAAATCATATTTTTCAATGATATTACCAACTCCATAAGAATAGACTCGGCCCCATCTCAGCAAGTTAAGTGTAGTGAGTATTAAAGGGTTATCTATTGATTACGATCAATAAATAACAATAAGGCACTAAAAGTAACAATATCTCATCAATTTATGCTTATTGATTAGGCTGTGATTGCGGGGTTTATTAATCTGGTTGTTGTTTCTTTTATAAGGTAATCAATATTTGGAATAATTGGGGCTGACAGTCAGTTTTTCGCTCACAGTTGAACTTCACAAAAGTGCCAATAGCGGACGTTCGTAACGACTCAAGCAGCGGCGCACGTTAGCGCGTCCAGCCACGTAGTGGCGATGCTGCCTTGACTTGTTACATGTATGATATTAGCCATTGCCATACCTCCCCTAAATCAATCAATGCGGGTGAAGTAATTAAACCTGATTGAAATGCAGCGAAAAATGCCAAAATAGCAGTAAGCCTAAGCATCCAAGTATTAGAAGATTCAGCATCTTTAGCTCTGGCAGTTTCTATTTGATACTGTTCAAGAGTTGATACGGCTTTCCCGGTTATAAAATATTCAAGTTTGCCACCGTTACGTCTAAGCTCGCCAGAAGCCTCAAATGACGATAAATATAAATCCATCTTTTTCCGCAACTCTGATCTCTGAGGGTGAAGATACCACCTGAGAGAATACATATAGCTCATAAGATCTAAAGAACTAAATGCCTTTTCGGGCTCCTCGGATTGTTTTGCAATTATTGCTTCTAGAATTGACATTCGTTTGGGAAGCTGAAGTTTCTTTTTATTAAAGAAGAACTGCGGAACAGAATGCTTTGCTAGAGCAAAAATAGATTGGAGCCTATAAAATTTTGTCCACTCATGAATTGCGAAGTCGATTAACCCTGTGTATGTATGTGTAATGAGGCCGTGATAATGTTCAATCCTGATATTTAATCCTTTCGTTAGATTGAAAGGAATAGATGCATCGGTGCGAAAACCACCTCCCTCAAAATGGCTGCCACTTAGACAGTTATCATCAATAGAGTTAACCAGCATAATTGGGATATTGCCTTCATATAAACTGATCGAATAGCAATTGACTTGCTTACCGCTATCACCTGTTCTTGGAATGCGAGTTGGGCATGGCTTTGTTAGTAAGCCCTTTAAGATCCATTTCTGCAATTTATTCATATGATGTGGATTACTTTGTATATGTAACTTTTCAATAACGGGCGCAGACATGTGGGGCATAATGGCGCAGCCGCCCCGCGTGTATGCGTCCCAGCGAACGAAGTGAGTGAGTTTATTGAGTTGTTATACAAGTTTTTCAAAATCACCTTGTTCACAAGCATTGACTAAATCAGCTACAGTAAATCTTTCCTTTTTCCTTGCTAAATGCTCGTCTTTTAACTTTAGCTTACGAAACATATAGAAAGCTCCCTTGTAGCAAGGCTCTGAGCTGAAATAATCTGTGAATTTCAAGTTGCATAGATCTAAGTTAAATTGTTCATAACAACGCTCAAAAACTTCCCAAGCGTCATCGCCGTCGATATTCAAATCGACTAAAAAAGTACTGTCCATTGAAATCGATTCAATAGGCAAATTCATTTCTTGTGAAATTATTTCTACCACTTTATCTCTAATCATCAGCTACTTGTATAACAATTTAATAGTGCGCTCATCGCGCATATTTCTGCCGACTAGACGCTTATTCATCTACTTTTAACAAATAACCTAAAGCATTACTACCAAAAGTTTTTTAAAGCTTTAAAGTAAAGTTTAATAGAACAATATGCGCTCAGCGCTCATTTTAATGAATATATGCGCAAAGAGCAGTTTAACCAATCAATTAACGACGATATTAAGCAAATCTCAATGTCCGGTTATCGCTCTAAGCCGACTAATGAATACATGCAATTTGCAAATACTCAATACTTTAAAAGCCTTTGCTATATACCAAGCTGAAGGGTAACTCCAACAGCATGCTATTTTTGCGATTATAAGAGCTTGTTATTCTGTTTTTAAAACCATACCTTTCGATTGGGCAAATATCACTAGCGCAAATACTATTTCGGTTATCCCGCCAATAAAGGCGCCGATTACAAAATTGGCATTTAATACAATACACAGCATGCCAAAAAACATAAGCGAAGCACCTAAAATCCAGTACACTTTCATGCCATATAAAGTGTTGAAAACTAAATAGCGAACACCAATTATCATCAGCATTATTGAATAAAACCATTCAGCTTGAAGTTTTGCTACATAAAACGCTAAAAACAAACCAACAAATAAAATAATAGTGCTTTCTAAGGCCAATTTACCTAATGGGTTTTTAGGGTCATGATTGCCAGAGCGTTTAAGAGCTTTTGAAAGTAGCATGGCTAAAGGATGTATAAACATACCACCAAAAAACAAAGTAAGCATACTCGATTGATTTGAATGCAGTAATGCGACAAAGCCAGCTATACACCAAACCAAGCCAGACACTAATACACCGGTTCCACCACCGAAGTATGCGAGGTTCATATTTTGTTGCGCATCTTCAAACTTCATAAAAACCCTTAATTTTAGAAATATCCCTAATTTAATATTATCGCATCGTTATTAGTTACAAATCGTTACTCGAATACACACTTAAAATAGGGAATTTATAATCGGCAAACGATACAGTTACCGATTGTGTTTCGTTGCCTTTGAAACCGAGTTTAAATTCCATTGGCATGAATCGGCTGCCGTCAGCAAAAAGTGCAAGTAAATGTTCCTGGCCTAATTCGCGATTACCCGACGATAAGTTAGTTAGCGTTATAACAGCCCAGCGTTCGCCCTCTTCATTGCTCATTAATACATAATTAACGATTTTAAAATCCCCTTTTTTAGGGGTTATGTTGCTATCGTTTGCAAACGATAAGTGCATGCTATTTGGTACTGCACGGTCAACATTTAGCGCTTTAATAGAGTCGGCTTGGGTTGCCCACGAAAGCACTAATAAAATGATCACTAAGGCTTTATTCACTGTTAGTTCCTTTTTATTACCTAGTAAAATATCTAGTAAATTACATAACAATAACTGTTTAAATTATATTCGCATTCCATACCTATTATGTAAACAAACAATCATCGCAATTTTATCCAGCGCTTTGGCTGCGCCACTACAGACTAAGCGCTCATTCAGTGTGCTTGCGTTACTTTAGGGTAATAACGAGTGATAAGAGTAAATAATTAAAGCTAACTTAAAGTAAAAAGCGCGATTAAACAGGAGTATAAACGTATGGCAAGCACACATAAAAATTCAACAATGGATTTATCTGATCCCAGTAATAGCATTCAAGTAAGAGGGGCACGCGTTCACAACTTAAAAAATGTAGACGTTGATTTACCTCGTAACGCATTGGTTGTTTTTACAGGAATATCGGGCTCTGGAAAATCGTCGCTTGCGTTTGGAACGCTGTTTGCTGAGTCGCAGCACCGTTATCTTGATTCAGTTTCGCCTTACGCCCGTAGGTTAATAGATCAAGTTGATGAACCCGATGTTGATTCTATTGAAGGACTACCGCCTGCTGTTGCTTTGCAGCAGCAACGCGGCGCGCCCTCGGTTCGCTCATCCGTTGGCAGCATAACAACTATTTCTAACGCGCTACGCATGCTTTACTCTCGTGCTGGCGATTATCCCAAAGGGCAAAGCATACTTTACGCCGATGCGTTTTCGCCGAATACGCCACAAGGTGCGTGCCCAGAATGCTCAGGAATAGGCCGAGTGTTTGAAGTAACCGAAAAGCTACTTGTGCCAGATGAAACAAAAACTATTCGCCAGCGCGCCATTGAAGCGTGGCCACCAGCATGGCAAGGTAAAAACCTAAGCCGTATACTTACCTCGCTTGGTTATGACATAGATACGCCTTGGAACAAACTTTCTAAAAAAGCACGCGATTGGATTTTATTTACCGACGAAACTCCTACTGTGCCGGTATACCCAGATTACACCTATGAGCAAACACAAAATGCGATAAAAAATAACGAAGATCCAAGCTACATGGGAACTTTTTCAAGCGCTAAACGCTTTGTTTTACAGTCTTTTGCTACTACCCAAAGCCCGCGTACAAAAAAGCGCGTATCGCAGTTTATGCAAATATCGCAGTGCCCTACTTGCCAAGGTAAAAAATTAAAACAAGCATCGTTAAGTGTTAAATTTGCAGGGCTCGATATTGGCGAGCTATCTCAACTTACATTAAACGAGCTTGCTAAAAAATTAAGTAATGCCGCCAGCACCAAAGTAAATAAGAATACAAAAAATCCAGAGCAAGCCATTGTTACGCAGCGCATTGCCAGTGACATTCTCACTCGTATTGAAGCACTAACCATGCTTGGTTTAGGGTACTTGTCGCTTGAGCGTACAACGCCAACGCTCTCACCCGGAGAACTACAACGATTGCGACTTGCCACACAAATTCGCTCTAAATTATTTGGGGTGGTTTACGTGCTAGATGAACCTTCAGCGGGTTTACACCCTGCAGACACACAAGCACTTTTAAAAGCGCTCGACGAGTTAATAGCGGCTGGCAATTCTGTATTTGTTGTTGAACACGATGTTAGCGTTGTTAAACATGCCGATTGGATTGTTGATGTAGGCCCTGATGCCGGTGTGCATGGTGGCGACATTATTTACAGCGGCCCTGTTGAAGGTTTAAGTAAAGTAAAAAATTCGCACACTGCCCGCCACCTTTTTGCTAAAAACGCCAGTCAAGAGTCTACTCAAAACAGCGCGCAAAAAAAGGAGCAAAGGCAGCCAAAAGCGTGGTTAAAATTAGCTGATATTGAGCGTAACAATCTTAAAAAACTCAATGCAGAATTTCCATTGGGTGTTATGACAACAGTTACTGGGGTTTCGGGCTCTGGTAAATCAAGCCTAGTAAGCCAAGCGTTAGTAGAACTTGTTTACGAAGCACTTGGGCAAAAAATAATACCGGAAGCGCCAACCGACGAAGCCGACTTACTAGAACAAGAGCTGCAAACACACACCAGCGGAAAAATCATTGAAGGTATAAATAATATAAGCCGCCTAATTACCGTAAATCAAAAAGCGATTGGCCGTACCCCTCGATCAAACTTAGCTACCTACACGGGTTTGTTTGATCACGTGCGTAAACTATTTGCTTCAACCCAAAAAGCAAAAGAGCGCCGTTATGATGCCGGTCGCTTTTCGTTTAATGTTGCAAAAGGTCGCTGTAAAAACTGTGAAGGCGTTGGCTTTGTGAGTATAGAGCTACTGTTTTTACCTAGCGTTTATTCACCTTGCCAAGTATGTAATGGCAAACGTTATAACGAGCAAACACTTGAGGTTACATATCGTGATAAAAACATAAGCGATATCCTCAATTTAACGGTTGAATCGGCGCATACCTTTTTTGAAAATGAACCTGCAATACTGCGAGCACTCGATGCACTTATGCAAGTTGGTCTTGGGTATTTGCGTTTAGGGCAACCTGCAACCGAGCTTTCTGGCGGTGAGGCGCAGCGTATTAAATTAGCCACCGAGCTGCAACGTGCCCAGCGCGGCAACACGCTTTATATTCTCGATGAACCAACTACGGGTCTGCATCCATCTGATGTATCAATGTTAATGTCGCAGCTAAATAAGTTAGTTGATGCTGGCAATACCGTTATTATGGTTGAACACGATATGCAAGTAGCCCGCAATAGTGACTGGGTAATTGATGTAGGCCCCGGTGCTGGCGATGAAGGAGGAATAATTGTGGCACAAGGGAAACCAAAAGACGTAGCTAAATCTCAAACAAGTAGAACGGCTCCCTTTTTGTTAAATACTAGCCAAAGCTAAGGTTAACTTAAGCTAAGCGCAACATTACAAACACTCTCGTAAATTACTAAGGATTAAGCGCCACACCTAAGTAATTTAATTTTGCATATATTTAATAATTAACAATAGCGGCCATAAAAATCGAATGAAAACATTGAACAAGGTCATAAACTCAGATACGGTTTTAATCGAAATTAATTTAAAGCTAGTTGTAAATGTTAGTTATAAACCTAAAAATATATCACTTAAAAAATGGGTAACATAATGAATGAAAATCTCGACTCTAAGCCTAATGAACCTCAAGATTTAGAATATAGCCTGTATTATGAATTTGAAGATTTCAACCCTGAACTAGGCTTAATTACAAGGCTAGTTATAACGTTAGGTCCTGAACGAGTTCCTGAAGGATTTAAACATGACGTGCCATTTTCTGATGATTTAACAACGCTCTATAATGAAGGTATTGTTGACTGGGTATCAGAGGTTTATTTTATTAATGCGTCTAACGAACCGATTACTCTCGAACCTAAAAAGCTTGGAGTTCGTAAATTTCAAAAACAATTTTCTGACGTAGTAACTATAGAACCACAAAAATGGTTTATTAGTGAGCCATTAATTGCATTGGATAGCTTTTATGAAATAGAAGCTGATTTTATATTAGAATTTAATTGCAATAATTTAGTGCTTAAATTTGAAGATGTAGCTAAAAGAATGACTGCTGATGAAATTAAAAATAAATACAACGCTGCGCTATAAAACCACGCTAAAGCAACGTAATATTTTTATATAAACTTAAATCACCTTAATATAACCCGTAAAAACTATGGGTTATATTAAATAAATTTAGTTATTGATGTAACAACTGGCACAAAATGGCTTAAACCCAACCTTATTAATATTACCAACTTATAAACTGCTATTGTGTTTTTCTATTTCAAGCTCAATTAGTAATGCTGAGTGGGCGTCATTTGCGGCGTATACTTTTTGGTGATCTTTTAAAGGAAAAACTGACCAGTTTGAACGTTGCGCGCCTTTAGATAAACGCTGATTAAAAAACATTGCCACAGCAGCTCTAGCACCAACGCGCTGTGTTACTTGTGCAAAGTGCATAACTTTAGAGGATAATTCGACTGTATTTTCTAATTTAATTCCAAATTTTCTAAAAATAAGTTTTTTGTCTTCTTTTAGTCCAAAGCCTACTTTTTTTATAGTTGGATCGGATAATATATCTTCAATTTCAGTAAAGTTTTCAAAAAATTTAGTCGGAAATAAAAACGCTTTTGTTTTTGTAGATAATTGAATTAAGTGAGGGCCATCGCTTATTTCGCCTTTTTTAAAGCAAGGCTTACTTTCTGTATCAAACCCTAAAATTACATGTTTTTTTAGCTCAACTATTGCACTTATCGCTTCTGACGCTTGCGTTACTACAATTATATTATCGAGGCTCAAACCGTCGTACATCGGTAAAAATTGAATCTGCTCTTTTGTTAATCTTTCCATGTATTATCCCGTTCAAAAAAGCTGAAATTTGGTAACTTGAATTTGCATATTAATAACCAAAATTTAAGCTCTCAACACAACCTTTATGATTTCATTACTATTTATAAACTCATGCACTTGCAAGTAAGCACTTGGTAACAGGTTGCCATACTCGATATTAAGATAATCAATTATTTCATCTACGCCCCAAGGTCCTAATGATGCTTTATAATCACTAAAATCACCTTGTATTTGTCTCCACTGTGTATAATTTTTTTAGAGAGTACAACATGCCCCCCCGCAAAAACAATATGTAACACCATTACTTTAACTCCGCTTAACTATATGTATTTATACTATTTTACGTATTCTCGTTAAATACTTGATAGACTCTTTCTGGAGATACTTTATTGAAATCATCGTTATAATATTCATTTGCATATTCAATAAAATCACTGGGTGTTTTTGGAATTACACAGAGTAACCAACTCGCTCCATCGTCTTCATTATTTTTAAAATTAACCGGACCTTGTTGCCATGTCGCATCCTTTTCAGAGCGCCAAAAGCAAAATGTTACCTGATCAATTTCAAAGTCATCGGCTTCTAAAGTTTTAAGTAACTCTTTAGGTGCACCTTGGTACATTCCGGGCCAAATAGCATATTCATCTTGAGAGTGTGGGCTTACCTGCGATTCATGATCGAAACCTTTTATTAAAATAGTATTACTTGTTAAAACAATAACTATTTGGTCCCCACCGCCATTATCGTATGTAGCAATGTCAACACCACGCGCGTACTCTGCTTTATAAGAAAAACAACGAAGATGCTCATCATCACAAAATTCAATATCTAATATTGCACTCGCTTTTAACGCCGCTTTTAAATTTTTATTGGTTATATCAGCTAATTCCATTTTAAATTCTTATATACAGTAAATAACCATGATTAATAGTGATTGTTAATTAATCTCGCAATAAAAACAACCACTATAAACCACATTCTAAACTGGCGTTATTATAAAAAGTTTAAAGTTATTTAGACCAAAAAACCCAACCCTTATAATTGTATGATTTTATAACCAATCTGAAATAGCGTTACCTATTTCGTGCGGCGAATCCTCTTGGATGTAATGAGTACCGCTCACGGTTACCTCAGTTAAATTTGGCCATGTGCGTACAAAGTCTCTTGCGTAACCAACTAAAAAAGCACCCGGTTCAGCATTAATAAATAGCTTTGGAATATCGTGAGAGTTAGCTAAAAAACTCGCATAGCTTTTAACTAAAGCCACGGTATCGGCAGGCTCTCCAGCAATGGGAAGTTGACGAGGCCCTGCTAAAATTGCACGGCGTTCTTCTCCTGAATTTATAAAGGGTCTACGATACTCATCATGCTCTGCTTGCGTTAATTTACGTGCAATGGTCGCTGGTAATATTGTTTCAATAAAAAAGTTGTCATTAAGCACCATTTTTTCACCCTCAGCTGAGCGCAAAGTGCCAATTGGGCCGTGTAAATCTTTAGGAAAATCATCCCATGTTGGAAAGTCAGTAACAATTGCTTCCATAAACGCAATTGCTTTTACTGCATCACGATGTGTATTAGCCCAGTTAAAGCCAACACCAGAGCCCCAATCGTGCAGTACCAAGGTAACGTTATTATTTACACCCAACGCTTCTAAAAGTGCAAATGTGTATTTGCTGTTTTCAGCAAGCGAGTAGCTGCCCTCATGGGTGTTATCTAACTTTTGCGAATCTCCTAATCCAATCATATCAATAGCAATTAAACGCCCTTTTCCTTGCAAATAGGGCATAACGTTTCGCCAGAGAAAGCTAGATGTAGGGTTACCATGTAAAAACACAATAGGATCACCTTCGCCTTCATCTATGTAGGCCATTTTTTTATCTAATACAGTTTTAAACTTTTTTGTATAACGTAATGTTTCTGAATCATTTTTCATTTAATTATATCGCTTTATTTAACTGATGAGCTGGCGGTAAATCCTCGCTCATCTAATTTGTGTAATATTCGAAGTAGATTAACTAATTTCGAGTTAATATACATGACTGAGTCACACAATAAATGAGCGCGCTTAATTTGTCACTATATTTATATGATCGAATCACATATAATTAAATTTATGAAAAATGAAAAATATATATCAAATTTAATCGGCACGTTTGCTACTTCTGTTTCTAATGACATTGAAAAACAGATTGCCGAATTAGGCGGGCGAAGCCTAAGCCACGAAGCGGCACTGGTAACTATTTACAATCATCCGAATGAAACCATTGATGTACTAAGCAAGGTTTTAGGCTTAACGCATTCTGGTGCAGTTAGATTAATAAATACACTTGAAAAAGAAGAACTTGTAGAAAGGCGAAAGTCAGTAAAAGATGCCCGCTCTGTTGTTTTATGCGTAACGGATAAAGGAAGCCAAAGAGTTGAACTGGTACTAGCCAGCAGAGAAACAGCCACCTCTAAAATACTAAACAACTTTAATGATGAACAAAAACAAAGTTTTTTAAGTTTGATAGAAGTAGCACTTGGCAGCCTAACAAGCGAGCAGGTAGAAGCACGTAAAATATGCAAATTATGTAACGAAGGTGTATGCCGTAAACAAGGCTGCCCGGTAGAAAACTCAATTAAGTAACTAATTACTTCATGCATCTGCCCACTATAAACGTATTAAATTATTTGCTTTAATACGTTAGCGCTCAAAGTGTTAGCTCTTTAAAAAGCGTTCTATTTTAGGTTTTACCGTAACCGACATTATCAGCATTATAGTTAAACCTATTGGTAACGCGGCTAATAACCCTTCAGCCCATCCAGTTACAAATACACGCATATCTGCATAGCCAATATTATTAGTAGCGGTAACAAACGCCATCACCGACTCCATGATCAGCGCCATAAAAACACTAATAACTAAATTACGTTTTAGCTCACTGCTATTAGGTAATAACTGGGCAACTAGCTTGTGCATTAAGGTCATCATTACAAAACCAACAGGCGCCATTACAAGTACTGCACTTATAAATGAGGTAAACCAATCTACATAAAAATACTCTGTAACACCCACATTCACATAAGTCATAATGCCAGTTAGAGTACCGCCAATTAAGGTAATAATACTTACCATAACCAGTATTTTATAAATTACAGGTGTTTTTTTAGGCTCAACCATTACTGGATTTGCTGATACGGGTGTACTCATTTTTGGGCATGCCTTAAGCGTTAAATAGATGACAAAATCAACTATAGCAAATTAATTGATAATATCAACTACTCTTTGAGCTAACCAAAAATAAGCCAAATTCCAACTAACCCCATTAAACTACCAGCAATACGGTTCATCCATTTAATATTATCACCACGGCTTAAAAATAAACGTAAGCTTTTACCGCCTGTTGCGTAAGCTAACATACTTAAAAACTCGGTGGTCATTATAACGCCAAGCAATACTAAAAGCTGAGGGGCTACAGCATGCTCAACACTTATAAAGGGTGGCAGTAGTGAAATCATAAACGCCCACCCTTTAGGGTTAGCAATTGCGGTTACAAAACCTTGCGTAAATAACGATTTCCTACTTACGTCACTTGGTTTTGAGGTATCGACCGACATTTTTCCTTTGGCTCGCCACATGTTAACGCCAATATAAATTAAGTACGCACCGCCTACCCACTTTAAAATAGCGAACGCTTCAGGGTAATTTAGCATTACGCTTGCAACACCTAATACCGCAGCTATGGCAACACTTGCAACACCTAACAGCTCGCCTATCATCATCCATAATGTGCGGCGCACGCCAATGCTCATACCGAGTGTCATGGCAAGGGTCATACACATACCAGGCGTTATCGACACAAAAAAGAACGTAGGAATAAAAACCGCAAGTGCTGCTACATCAATCATTAATTTACTCTCATATTAAAAGCAAAAACGCGGCTATAAGTAGCCGCGCTGTTACTTACTCATTTTTATTACTATTGCCCAGCACTTACCACGGGTTCAGTAATAACCTCTACCGGCTCTGCTGTATCATTTAACAAATACTTATCTAACCACTGTTCTTGTTCCCACAACACATGTAATAAGCTTTTACGCGCACGGTAACCATGTGCTTCATAAGGGAGCATTACTAAGCGAGCATCTTTACCTAAACCTTTTAGGGCTGCGTACATGCGCTCACTTTGCATTGGGAAAGTGCCAGAATTAGGATCTTCTTGGCCGTGGATCATTAACATTGGCTCGTTAATTTTTTCAGCATGGAAAAACGGCGACATATTAGCGTACACACTTTGTGCTTGCCAAAAATCACGCTCTTCTCCTTGAAAACCAAACGGCGTTAATGTGCGGTTATACGCGCCGCTACGGGCAATACCTGTTTTAAATAAATCGCTATGAGCCAATAAGTTAGCAACCATAAATGCACCGTATGAGTGCCCTGCTATGGCTATCTTGTTTTTATCGGCAACGCCTTTTTTAACTAATACATCAACAGCTGCTTGCGCACTTGATACTAACTGCTTTCTAAAATTATCGTTTGGCTCGCTGCCATCAATACCCACTATTGGCATTTTAGGGTCGTCAAACACGGCAATCCCTTTAGCAAGGTAAGGCATTGGCCCCCAATAACCAATGTAGGTAAATGCATAAGGCGATTCGCGTACTTGCGATGCAACGGCTTTATCTTTGTATTCAAGTGGGTAAGCCCACATAAGTACCGGTAACGGGCCTTGTGTTTTATCGTACCCTGGTGGTAAATAAAGCGTGCCCGAAAGCTCAACACCGTCGTCGCGTTTATAACGTAATTGCTCTTTAGTTACGCCTTTAAATGCAGGGTACGGATGCTCAAATGTCGTTAGTTGCGTTAACGTGTCGTTATCTAAATCACGTATAAAAAAGTTAGGTTGCTCAGTTTTAGATTCGCGAATAGTAATAAAGCGCTCACCTTCGTCATCAAGTAGTGCACGAACACGCTCATAGTATGGCGCTTCTGATTGCCATAAACGCTTGCTGCTATTTGTTTTAACATCGTACCTATCTAAAAACGGCACATTACCTTGCTCTGAAGCACCATTACCGCGCAGGTAAATATAACGCCCGCCTACAATTTTAATTACGTTTGCGCCTAAATCGTTGCGCTCGTAAATAGCATTCCCTGGGTCTTTATACGCGTCGTTGTAACTACGTTCTGAAAATAGCACGCGGTTTCTGTCGGCATTTCGAGGTTGTACAACAAAGGTGCGTACTTGGCGATCGCTAAAGCGCCAATCTGTCAGCATGGCTACGTTTTCGTTGCCCCACTCCATTCCCGCATAACGGCGCTCTACTTTGGCAAATAATTTAGGCTCGCGTTTAAATGGTGCACGTAAGCTGTAAACATAATCATGATGCTCAACGTCGGTTTTCATGTCGCCGCCATCTTGCGCCTCGGCCCAAATAACTTCAGCACCTTGATCGGCTCGCCATTCAAAATCACGGCGGCCAGTGCGTACACTGTCATAACCTTGCGGAATATTATCGGCAAGTGGCTGTTTTGCCAGCTCTGCTAATGCATACCCGCGCATGCCCCATATTTGCCACGTGCTTGCAAAGCGGCTGTAAGGCACTTGATACGAAAACGGCTCATTAATACCGGCAACTAAAATATTGGTAGAATCAGGTGATACCGAAAACGATTTAAATAAAGAAGGGCTACCTATTGCTTGAGTATTGCCATCAAGCGTTATGTAAGCCAATTGCCCTTGGCCGTAAAACTTAAATTGTGATTCAGCAAACGGGCTGGTTAATAAATTTTGGTAAGTACGTGCTGGCGCTTTTTCACCAGTACTTTGTTGAATAACAGGCACTACATTTTGGCTGTTATTTTCAAGCCTAGGTTTACCAAAATTAACAGCAAGATTTGCAACAATGGCGCTGCTATCTGGCAGCCATTTATATGGCGATGCAGTTAGTACCGAATTTAACGCAGCACTAGTTAACTCTTTTGCTTGTTTGGTTTCAACGCTGTAAAGCCATAAGTTGGCTTGGGTTGGTTGCTCAACAACAAAGGCTAAATATTTACTATTAGATGACCATTTAGGTGAGCGGATAATGCCATTAGGTAAGTTGTTAATGCTAATAACCGACCCGCTTTGAACATGCTTTAGCTCCACGGCACTAAATTTGGCACTCACACGAGAGCGCGAAAAATTAGCGGGGTTTAGCTTAATACCAGCAAGCTTAAGCTCTTCTTTTGCAAGTTCATCAAGGGTTACTACACGTTTGCGTTCAAAAAGCGCTAGCCACTGGCCATCGCTCGATAAGTAACTAGTGGGTGCTAACTTAGCGTCAACCAATGCTGCAAGTTCGGGTGATGGGGTTTGATAGCCCTGCTCGGCGTAACTTGTTGGGACTAATGCCGCACAACAAATAAAGACAACTAACAGCCTAAAAGCGCTCATGTTTTTATCCTTTTGTTATTTTTTACTCTTATAGGCGTATATAAACACGTTTTGCTTTGTTCATAAAGTATTAAGGTAAGTTAAACACCTCTAAAAGATGACTTAATAGTGCTGATTAAGCTAAACTACAACGCTATTTATTCACCACTGCGGTACTTAAAATACAATGCATAACAAAGCCAAATCAGTCACCATTTTTGATGTTGCAGAGCGTGCTGGTGTATCAAAATCAACCGTATCGTTGGTACTTACCCAAAGCGATAAAGTGGGCAATAAAAGTAAACAAAAAATACTCAAAGCGATAGATGAGCTAGGGTACGTTTATAATCGTGATGCCGCTGCTATGCGCTCAAAACGCTCTAACTTAGTGGCCATAGTAATAAATGATTTAACTAACCCAGCTATGGCACACCTTGCTACCAGCTTACAACTTTTGTTAAACCACAATGGCTTACAAGCCATGATTGTCAGTAGTAATAATAGTCTTGAGCTACAAGCAAACGCAGTTAAAAACTTAAAAGAATACAACGCGGCTGCATTTATTATTTGCCCCGTTGCTAATACTTGCCCCAAATGGCTGGATGCGCTCAGCGCGCAACACAAAGTAATTACCTTAATGAGCGAAGTGCCCTTTAGCGCAGCTCCGTGTGTATTACCCGACTATAAAAAAGCCAGCCACGTAGCCAGTATGCATTTACTCGCACAAGGCGTGACAAACATAGCATTCATAGGCAATGAACTTACTTTAAGTGATTCACAAGCACTGCAAAGTGGCTTTAATACCGCATGCGCGCAGCACAGCATTACACCATTAGCACCCATTGACTGCGCAGTAAACACAGCCCTTAGCGCTAAAAATGCATTTATAGAAGCATATAAACACAACCCCACATTAAACGCAGTGGTGTGTGCAAACGATATTATTGCTCAAGGTGTTATTGCCGCTATTAACTCATTAACTCATCACTCTATTAAAGTAGTGAGTTGCCACCACATTCCTAATAGCGCGGTTATAAATAATCACTTAACCACCGTGGCTATTAATACAACTGATATAGCTAAGCGGTGCCTTTTAATACTGCAAGAGCTACTACAAAATACAGCCCCGCCAGTAAAAACACTGGTAAATGTAAACTTACAAATTAGAGATTCTAGCCAATGAAAAAAGTGCTGGTAATTGGCTACGTATGGCCAGAGCCAAATTCGTCTGCTGCGGGAACGCACATGATGTCGTTATTAAATGCATTTAGAGCGCAAAACTGGGACGTTGAATTTGCAACGCCCGCGCAGCGAACCGACCACATGGTAAACCTTGACGACTTTGGTATAACCAGCCAAAGCATTGCACTAAACTGCGATAGCTTTGACGAATACGTTAAAGCCTATAACCCAGATATAGTCATGTTTGACCGTTTTATGATGGAAGAACAATTTGGCTGGCGCGTCGATAAACATTGCCCAAATGCCATTAAAATTCTCGATACCGAAGATTTACAATGCCTACGTAACGCTCGCCACGAAGCGCACAAAGGTGAGCGCGAGTTTACAACCAGCGATTTACACTCAGAAATAGCAAAACGAGAAATTGCCGCTATTTTACGCTGCGACCTAAGCTTAATTATTTCAAGTTATGAAATGAGCCTACTAAACAGCGTATTTAAAATAGAGCCAAGCTTATTACACCATTTACCATTTATGGTCGATTTAAGCTCATTACCTACAAGTACAAAAACGTTTGAGCAGCGCCAGCACTTTATGACCATAGGTAACTTTAGACACGCGCCAAACTGGGATGCAGTACTTTACTTACAAAAAATATGGCCACTTATACGCAAGCAACTCCCAAAAGCAGAACTACATATTTATGGCTCTTACCCACCACCAAAAGCCACGGCACTAAATAACCCTAAAACAGGGTTTTTAATAAAAGGCTGGGCCGATAATGCGTTTGATGTAATGCAAAGCGCACGCGTATGTTTAGCACCACTGCGTTTTGGTGCAGGGATTAAAGGTAAATTACTTGAAGCCATGATTATGCAAACACCCAGCGTTACCACTAATATTGGCGCAGAGGGCATGCATAACGATTTACCATGGCCTGGTAAAATAGCCAACACCGCCGACGATTTTGCCAATGCTGCTGTTGAAATGTACACCAATCAAAGTGACTTTGAACAAGCGCAGCAAGATGGCAACACGCTCCTTAATACGCTTTACGATAAAGCACAATTGAGCACGGTGTTAATTAAAAAAATTGATTCAATAAGTAGCGATTTAAACGCTCATCGCGAAAAAAACTTTACAGGCCAAATGCTCAAACATCATACAATGCGCAGCACTCAATACATGTCGCAATGGATAGCTGAAAAAAATAAAAATTAGATTAAAAATGACTAGACACACACCAATTAGTGTTTAAAATCGCGCCCATCAAACGTGGGCAGTTTTAGCTGTATTGTCTATATTTTTAGCTTAGTTATCGCAATATTTGGTCCAAAAAGATTTGAAAACTGCAACCTTTACAGAAAAACGCAAATTTATCGTTAAATTGGGTAAAATGCTTCACAAGTATGGTACGCCTGCTTACCGCCTAGAAGCACACCTAATGGAAGTGGCTACATATTTAGGGCTTAAATCGTCGTTTGTTATGTCGCCAACTTCGGTAACGTTTGTTATTTGGACTGATGGCCACGAAGACGAGTACACCCACGTTGCGCGTGTAGACCCTGGCGATCACGATTTAGGCTCACTTGCCGACACCGACGATCTTGTAAACCAAATGCTTGACGACAAGCTAACTTTACAAGAAGTTGACGCCCAGCTAGATGCTATCTACGACATGCCAAACCCATACAATAAACTTGTTACGGGCGTTGCCTTTGCAACTTCTGGTGGTGCGTTTGCCATGTTAATGGGTACTAGCTGGACTGATGTTATTTGGTCATCGCTTCTTACTTTAGTTGTTTATTTGTTTGTGCTTTGGTCTGGGCGCTCAAAACGCGTAGCCCATATGCTTGAGCCATTGGTAGCCATAATATCGGCAATACTTGCATGTGCAGTAAGCGTGTATATAACACCTGAAATAAACATACGCTTGGTGGTACTTTCAGCCATTATTGTATTTATACCCGGTTTAGCACTTGCGCTTGGCTTAGCAGAGCTTGCAGCGCGGCATTTAGTGTCGGGTACAGCAAGAGTCATGGACTCGTTTATGCTGTTATTTAAACTCTATTTTGGCGGTTTTATTGGCATAGGTATTGGCTTTGCACTCTTTGGGCAAGCTGACTTTGTACAACCTGAGCCATTACCAAAGTGGACCGCATGGCTGGCTATATTTTTACTTTGTAGCAGCTTAATCGTTATTTTTAGAACCAAACTTAAGCACGCTGTTTGGTCTATTGCATCAGGGTTTATAGCCTATGGCACCAGTATTGGCTCGGCTATGTACCTTGATTACACGTTAGGTACGTTTGTAGGTGCTTTATCAGTGGGTATATTTAGTAACTTGTTCAACCGTGTTGCTAATGCGCCGGCCTCTATTGTGGCCATGCAAGGCTTAATTGTATTAGTACCAGGTAGCAAAACCTATATTGGCTTAAACTCACTCATTGAAGGCCAAGACTTTATATACGCAGAGCATATAGGCCAGCAAACGTTTTTAATATTTATGTCGCTTGTTGCAGGGCTAATATTTGCAAACGTGGCTCTTCCGCCTAAAAAGAGTTTGTAAGTGATACTGAGCGCTCGCTTTACTTTAATTGAGTAAAGCGAGTAAAACGTTAAACTAAAAACAACTACCAAGTAGCAATTGAGGCCAATGTTAAGTGTTTTAGCTCATTACATTGCACTTGAGTCAAACTCAAAAACCTCATAGTGATTCCAACGTAAAAACAGTTCAGCGCTTTCTAAATAACCTAAACGCTGGATAATAAATCTATCTCAAGCAGCTATTTTCAGCGCTAACTGCGTTGAATTTACTTGCAATAGGCCAGCTATTGACGCGTAAATTCGCCTTGTTTTCACTAAAAATCTCTGGCTAGAGAAAATAAATTTAAATATCACTATAATTCAATATTTTAGTAAATCTCTTAACCAGAGTTCAGGTTAAACACAGATTTATGTCATCACTTGATGGATAGCAAAAATCATCCCAGTGATCACAAAAAACTATCCAAGGTAGGGTTAATGCTGTTTCTTGATCCCAGCAAATTGTTACTGTTTGCGAATCATTTACTAAGCCCTTTAACCATTGGCGTGTTAACTCACTCCCTTGTGTGGAGTCGAATCTTTTTGCTCCAACCGGAAAGTTAATAGGTGTAGTAGCAATTAATGCTCTTGCTTGATCTTCGCTCAACGGAATAAGTTTATTTAGTGTATCTTTAGAAAAATCACTATGGGATGCGCTAATCCAGCGCCATGCTAAAGAAAAGTCTTCAATTTTAATCAACGCTCTATACCTACTTTTATAAACACGTAATTGACTTTTCAATACTATTACAACGCTCTAAATGCCCTATTAATTCTGGGCCTTCGGGGTAGTCAGAGCAATTGCCTATTATAAGGCCTGCTACTTTACCTGCGGGTTCTATTTCTACGTCCATGTATGATGCAAACATAGAGTTGTTTTTGGTTTTGGACCACGTAAAGTGGTAGTAAGTATTGTGTGTACTAAGAAATCTACGATCTGGTTTATTAAACTTACTGGTTGTTGCTGTCAGCAAAGTATTTTTGTTCTTAACAGTAATTTCAGCGCCGCTTATAGCTCAAGACAATGGCCACTCTCTTGTGATTTCGGTAGATATTTCACATTCGCCAAGCACACTAACCTTATCTAAATCAGAAATTATATTTGCGTATTCACTGGTGCGTAAACTGCTTTGCTGAGCTTGAATAAGCCATAAAACAGCCAGCGACAGTAAAACCGATTTCCATTTCATTATTGCTCTGTTCCCTCTATGAGTAGAGGTATTTTATGCGTGTTTTTATTAATTTAATGATAAACCATATATGGTTTTCTATTTCGGTTCAATCACTTACAAACAGCAGCCTTAGCTTATTAATAATAAAAGATGATAGTGAGGATTATTACTTGGCACTTCCCTATTGAGCCAAAATACTCAATAGGGAAGTAACTAACTAGCGTGACCAGTTAGTTTTGGCAAGCTCTATAATTTCGTTTCCTTTGCCGTTTATCAGCGCCTTCATCATGTAAACACTAAAGCCTTTTGCTTGCTCTAATTTGATTTGCGGTGGCATTGAAAGCTCTTGTTTTGCAGTATCGACTTCTAAAACAACAGGTCCTGAGTGGTTCATCATCTCGTTCATTGCCGATGGTAATTTTTCAGGGTCGTCCACATGAATCCCTTTTAAGCCACAGGCCTGTGCAATGTTAGCAAAACTTGGGTTTTCTAAATCAGTATCGCTTGATAAAAATCCACTGGCTTTCATTTCCATAGCCACAAAACTGAGTGAGCGATTATTATAAACAACAATCTTTATTGGTAAATTAAGGTGCTTAAGCGAGATTAAGTCCCCCATTAACATCGAAAAGCCACCATCACCACACATTGCAATGACTTGGCGATCTCTGTCAACAGATTGAACTCCCATTGCCTGCGACATCGCATTTGCCATAGAGCCATGATTAAACGAGCCAATTAAGCGGCGTTTTCCATTCATTGATAAATAACGCGCAGCCCACACTGTTGGCGTACCTACGTCACAAGTAAAAACAGCATCGTCAGCCGCTTGCTCGTTGAGTAAACGTGTTAGGTATTGCGGGTGAATTAAATTTTGCGAGGTTTTGCCGCTGGCTAGTTCATCGAGATCTTTTCGCGATTCTTTATAGTGCTTAACACTCTTTTGTAAATGCGAGTCTGTGCGCTCACCTTCAATATACTCAAGTAATGTGGTCACTGAATTTTTAGTATCCCCTAACACGCCACAGTCAATTTGCACGTGTCGCCCGAGTGACGCAGCCTGATTATCAATTTGTAATATGGTGGTATTTTCAGGATAAAAAGCACGATAAGGAAAACTAGTACCAATCATTAATAACGTATCGGCTTCTTGCATTGCATGATAGCCCGACGCAAAGCCAATAAACCCAGTCATACCAACATCGTAAGGATTGTCGTATTCAATAAATTCTTTACCGCGCATGGCATGCACTATCGGTGCTTGTAATTTTTCGGCTAACGCAACAATTTCGTCGTGGGCATCCTTACAGCCAGCACCACACAATAAGGTTACTTTTTTACTTTTATTAAGATGAGTCGCCATCGCTTCAATATCAGATAAAGCGGGAGTATGTGTTGCTGGCTTTGGCACGTTCCAATTTGGTTTGATAGCTTTAGGCATATCTTTTAATGCAATGTCGCCAGGTAGCACAAGTACACTCACGCCTTTGTTTAATATTGCTTGTCGCATTGCGGTTTCAAGCAGGTACGGCATTTGCTCAGGGCTCGACACCATTTCACAATACACACTGCATTCTTTAAATAATTCTTGCGGATGGGTTTCTTGAAAATAACTACTGCCAATTTCAGATGAAGGAATATGTGCGGCAATTGCTAATACTGGTACATTATTGCGCTGACAATCAAATAAGCCATTAATTAAATGAAGGTTACCTGGCCCGCAAGAACCCGCACACACGGCAAGCTCGCCTGATAAATGGGCTTCGCCACCAGCTGCAAATGCGGCAACTTCTTCATGTCGCGTTCCTAGCCATTCAATTGTTCCCATTTTTCGCAGACTTTCACTAATGCCGTTAAGTGAATCGCCAGTTACTCCCCAAATACGTTTTACGCCCGCTTGTTCGAGGGTTTTAGTGATAAAACTTGCGATATTTTGACTCATAATATAGAACTCCTAAATATTCAGTTATTCTGTAAATTGATTTTTCGCCTCTGCTCTATCAGGTAAGTCATCGTTTCGAAATGCGCTCAATTATTGAGAATCGATAAGCTTAAATATTTTGATAATGATATATATATTACTACTGAGACTTTACTAGCAAACGCTTAGGTTTGCTGCGCCCCCATACTGATACATAAAACATGAATGTCCGCTTTAAAGTGTTTATGAATATGCGGATGCGAGATTTTTAGTGGCTTAACTATGAATATGTTATTATGCGCTCAATTATTTTACTGAATGCTTTTCTCTTACTTCTATGTCAAATTCTGCTTCTTGCTTTACATTATTTTCTCAAAATATTGATGCTCTCGCGCTTCCTGAAAAGTTTACTTTCCCTTTCTATTACGAGCCGCAACCATTAGCTGTAGCAGCCACAAAACAATTACAGCAACAACTTGAAACGTTAACGCATTTAAAAGCAGAAAATGCAGGTAAAATGTTTGGGGTTTTAGTGGTGCAAAATGCTAAGCAACAATTAGGCTTTTTAAGCGCTTATTCGGGACAAATTGAAGGTGATAAAGGCAATATTAGCTTTGTGCCGCCTGTTTCTAGCATGCAACTTCAAGACGATACCTATTTGGCTCAAAGTAAAATAATTAACGATATTAATGCTCAAATTGAGCAATTAGAAAATAGTGAACAACTGCTTGAAGTTAATAGCAAACTTGATGATGCAACACAGAGCTACCAGCAAGCGTTATTAGCTCAACAGGCAGTAATGCAAGCCGGTCGTCAGCAAAGAAAAATACAACGTACTGAAGGCAAATTAGAGCTTAGCGAAAGTGATTTTGAGCAGTTAAAAAATAAGCTTGCAGGGCAAAGCATCGTAGAAAAAAAGCAACTGCTGGCACTTAAAGCCTATTGGCAAAATATAATCGAGTCACTGCAGCAAACACACATCAATATTTCTGATGAAATTACTCATTTAAAAAAACGCCGTAAAACGCTTTCTAAAAGCTTACAAAAAAAGCTATTTGCACAGTACCAATTTTTAAATGCAAATGGTGAAACTACAGATTTAAATGCCATATTTGCAGCATTACCTGAGCACACTCCTCCTTCGGGTGCTGGCGATTGTGCAGCGCCTAAATTATTACAATACGCCTATAAACATGACTTAAAGCCACTTGCTATGGCTGAGTTTTGGTGGGGAGCAGCGCCAAAATCAGCAATTAGGCAGCATAAAAACTACTACCCTTCTTGTTACAGTAAATGCCAACCAATACTTGGGCACATGCTAAAGGGTTTAGATGTTGAAGATAACCCGCTACTTATTAACCCAGCTCAGGGTAAAGATTTAAGTATTGTTTATAAAGATGACGACTTACTTGTGGTAAATAAGCCCGCTGAGTTTTTATCGGTACCTGGCGTTAATATTGATGACTCAGTTTATATGCGAATCAAAACGCAGTTTCCAGAGGCATCAGGCCCACTAATTGTTCACAGATTAGATATGTCGACTTCTGGGTTATTGATGATTGCGCTTAATAAACGCGTGCACAAAGCACTGCAAAAGCAGTTTATTGAACGCACCATAGATAAACGTTATGTCGCATTAGTTAATGGTAACGTAGCTGAGGATAGCGGAGTAATTGATTTGCCCCTAGTGCTCGACTTTGATGATAAACCGCGCCAAATGGTGTGTTACACACACGGTAAGCCATCACTTACTACCTGGCAGGTTTTAGAGCGTAACAACAATATTACCCGATTACAGTTATACCCTAAAACAGGGCGAACTCATCAATTGAGAGTGCATTGTGCGCACAGCTTAGGTTTAAACATGCCAATTATAGGCGACACACATTACGGGCAAAAAGCCGAACGATTACATTTACATGCAGAATACTTAGCATTTACTCACCCTATTACGCTCGAGCGATTAGAGTTTGAAGTAGCCGCTGATTTTTAATAAAACACTTTGCTATAACAGCTATATTATTCAATGTGTTGGTTTTTATTAAATTTAATTGATATTGTTTGTGGTCTTTTTCTTCAATGATGAGTATAAAAAAGCTGTTCAAACCCAAGTTTATTAAGCACTGTGAATAAGTATTTCAATAATAAAAATAAGTCAGCAAAGGATTAACATGGCTAACAATACACAAATAAAGATTTTAGGTAATGCTTTATGGGCAAAGTATATTGTTCTCATTTTATTTTTACTTTTTAGTAAACTTGCCTCAGCTAAGGGCGACTCATTAAGTGCAACTTTACATGCGCTAGACTTTGACACGACTCAAGTCCTGATCAACAACATAAAACTGAATGAATTAGACTATCTTCAAAATGGAGACAAACTCACTCAAGCGTTTAAAATAAGCAAAGATCAAAATTGGAAAAAACTTCATTTAGAAGCGGCCGCTTTGTATGCGGAGTTACTTTTTAGACAAGAAAAATACGCAGCGTTAAACACTCACTTATCCTATTACTTGAAGAACAAAGAGTTACCAAACCAAAAAAGTGTATATTTATTATTTCTCGAATCACAACTCAAGTCTCTAGCGAGGGATGCAAACCCAGCTCCAGCACACACGCTAGCCACAAAATTAGAAGAGAGCTTGCAACAGCATTCATCTAAAGGAAAAATTATTATTTTACGAGCACTTGCTTACTATTACACCGATACAGACGCATTGAAAAAGACCCTAAATGTTGCACTAGAGGGGCTAGAATTAGCATTAAAAGATGACGATTCAGCATCTCAGGGATACTTTTTTAGAAAAATAGCCGATGCATATAATTATCTAAACGAAAAAGACAAAGCCATATATTATGCAAAAAAAGCGGTTGCGGCATATGAGCAAACACAAGATGGGCTTTTTACTGCAAAAGCATATTGGAGTTTAGGCAATATATTGCTCGAGATAAAAAAACCTAAAGATGCCTTAATATACCTAGACAAAGCATTGTTCTACTTTAAAAAAGCTAATATGCAAAAAGGCTTAACCTTTGCCCAATACTCAATTGCTAGCATTGAGTACTTACAAGCAAACTACGATAAAGCTTTAACTTTAACTAAAGAAAACATTGAACTTGCTCGTTCTGCAGGTGTACACGACATGCAACTCGCATCGCTCATTTTGTTAGCTGACATATATATAAAACTAGATTTACTAGATCAAGCAAATGAAGTAAACGATGAGGTATTTTTAAACTTAGATAAGTTCAGCCGCAGTATTTATAAAGCCGATTTTTTAAGTAAACGCTATGAGCTAAAGCGACGCCTTAACTACACTGACGAGGCTTTTGAAGCAATTGAACAAAAGCTCCTTTATACAAAAAAACACTACGAAGCTACCAGTGAAAGTAATATAAAAACACTACAGGTACAGTTTGAAGTAAAAGAAAAAGAAGAAAAAATACAGCAACTAGAGTACGCAAAAGACATTAGTGAACTACAAGCTAAAGAAGAGTACCAACAAAAAATAATTTGGCGACTCAGCGCTGCTATAGCGTTTATTTTAGTGATTGCTTCATTATTTTTATTTTATAGGCAAGCTCGACAACGTCAAAAATATCACGATATTTCATTAACAGATTATCTAACAAATAGCCCTAATCGCAGAGGAATAATGCTCGCCGCAGAAGCAAAGCTTGATGAAGGTAAAATGACGATAGCAATTGTTGACTTAGACTACTTTAAAAAAGTTAACGACCAATTTGGTCACGATGTTGGAGATTTAGTTCTTATTGCCTTTGCAAAGGCTGCAAAAGAAACACTAAGTGGTGACCATCAGTTTGGCCGCTACGGCGGCGAAGAATGGTTGTTTGCACTAAATTCGGTTGACGAACTAGCTATTCGAGATATATTTGACCAGCTCGCCACTAGGTTTACCGAGCATTGTAGTAATATAAAAGACCTTCCTAGTAATACACAAATCACTTTTAGTGTGGGAGCCTCTGTAAGTAACCCTTTAAAAAGCACACTAGATGTTCTTATTAAGCATGCAGATAAATTACTTTATAAAGCAAAAGAAAACGGAAGAAACCAAGTCGTTGTTGATTAAATAAACACAGCTAAAAGTACTTGCTCAGTTAATTGACTAAAGTCCATCTAAAACCATCTGTTTAATTTTATGTGCTTTTACAAAATGATCTAATTTATGGGTGTGTATCCACCAAGTAGCAGCTTCCATAAGTAGCTCTGGGTCGTCGTTTTTATTAGCAAAAAATGCATAAAAAGAAAGCCCTACATTTTCGCCTTTAGCTGCTATTTTTTTATCGCACACGGTAATTATTTTTGCTCTTAGTTCTTCCCTCATACATACCTTATTTAATTATATTTTTACTATTAAAATACGCCATTTAAAAAGCTAACGATTAGCTGTAAAAGGCTTCTATCAACCAAGCCATGATTCTCAAGCTCTTTATTAGGCGTATTTACTTTTGCAGCTTTGCATTCATTATCTAATGTCTCATTTTTACGTGTATCGGTTTCGTATGCAATATCTGCTTGGTCCATACATTTTGCCGAGCCTGCATAAGGCTGCGCCGCACAAGCGCTTAGTAATAAAAAAAGTGAAATTGCTATCAACAATTGCTTCATAACTAATCCTATTTTTACGCAAATTATTTACTTTAAATTACAGCTGCAAGTTAGCCTATTTACTTTTCTACCACCATTGCAAAAAATTCAAAAAAGAACGTACCGATGGCATCAAAAAAAGTGTCATTTTTTTCATCCTTTTTAATTTGTGCGCTAATGCATTGATTGTAAACCTGTGAGCTTGTTTGAGCGCCATTTCGATCAACCATTTCAGCCTCTTCAATGCATAAGTTAGGGTCAGAACGCGGGGCTGTACTACATGCACTCAGTAAAGCGCGCAGTAGTAATGCGGCGACGGGGCTTTTTATGTTCATCCTTAAACTATCCTATTAAGTTAACGTGCTACCTGCATTTATGTGTGAGGGTAATATATGGGTTGTACCCAAATAACACTGACACTTTATCACTGCTATAAAATAAACAACCAGTAAATATTTGTAAGGTTCTGTAGGAATTTATACTCACTTTTATAATTGGTCTGCGCGAAAGCCTGAAATTATTGCATTCATATCACTGTAAAATTTACAGTGATAGCAGCCTAAAAATAAAAAACCAATATAAATTCATTAAAATACAATAACTTAATATTTGGCATTTAGTTTGCTAGTTAATGATATAAGCAAATAAATTGTAAAAGGACTAGTTATGAATATTTTTGAAGCACTACGTCACGACCATGATAAACAACGAGAATTGGTAGATGAACTTATTCAAACACACGGCGACACAGAGCAGCGCCACACGCTAATGGATGAGCTAAAAACAGAATTAGAACAACACGCAAAATTTGAAGAACGTTACTTTTATAACCCACTTATGTTTGATGACTTAACTCATGAAAAAGCGCGCCACAGCGTAGCTGAACATCACGAAATTGATGAATTAATTGAACAACTTGAAGATACCGAAATGAGCTCGTCTGCATGGTTAGTTGCAGCTAAAAAGCTACACCATTTGGTACACCATCATTTAAGTGAAGAAGAACACGAAGTGTTTCAATTAGCGGGTAAAGCACTTACCGAAGGGCAAAAAGAGAGCCTTGCTGAGCAATACAACGACGCTATGCATTAGTTGCATAACATGCAAACCGACTTCCACACACTCCCTGTGTACTTATTGGTTATAAGCCTTATGGCTTATAACCAATTTTTTTATTTTTAAACCTATATGCTAACTCTTCTCTAGCAATGGTGCTTCTGTCGGATCAAAAATTCGATACGCCACTAGCTTTAAACCATCGTTAATAAAAAACCACACCAAAGCATATGCCCACACAGCAAGTGCCCAGCCCCATCCTAGTGGGGTCATAAACACACCATAAACAGCAATAAGTGTTGCTATAACTTGCGTGCCAAATACGGCGACCATTAATATAGCAGACGGTTTAATAGACCAAAATGGACCTCGGGTACGCGCTAAAAATATAGTCAAATGCCCTGCTACAGAAAGTAATAAGTACATTAATGTTTGAAGATGAGGACGGTCGAGTTCAAATACTTTATCTCCTAAGTAAAATAAACCAAAGGCTGCAATTGGCCCTAGAATTCCCAGCACAGATGCAATACTTAAAACGAGCCGCATATTCCATGTTTCGGGCTTATTTTGATAATGTACATTGTCGTATGCAATTGACAAAATGGCGGCATCGTTAAGTAAAGCAAGCATTACAATCATGACTGCTGTTAACGGATAAAAGTTAAAAATTAATATCGCCATTGTCATAAAAAGTAATACGCGCAGAGTTTCAGCAACCCTGTAAATAGCGTAACTGTTCATGCGTTGAAATATTTTTCGGCTTTCTTTAACTGCATCAATTATAACCGACAAGCCATCGGTCATTAATACGATTGATGCTGCTGAACGCGCTGCATCTGTAGCGCCCGATACAGCAATACCACAGTCAGCTTTTTTAAGTGCTGGCGCATCATTTACGCCATCTCCTGTCATACCAACAATGTGCCCTCTATGCTGAAGCACATCAATAATATGGTATTTATGCTCAGGAAATACTTGTGCGAATCCGTCAGCACTCTCAATAGAGTCATCTAACTGCGTTGTTTGGTGATGCTCAGTTGCACCAAATCCACTAGCATCAAGAATGTTTGTCCCTAAACCCAGTTTACTTGCAGTTTCGCGCGCAATGGCCACTTGATCGCCCGTGACCATTTTAACGCTCATACCCATTTCTTTTGCATCGGCAATGGTTTGTATTGCTTCTTCACGCGGTGGATCAAAAAGCGGCAATACGCCTATAAATTGCCATTTACCTTGCTCGTCTGTTTTAGCAACCGCTAAAGAGCGAAACCCACGCGCTGCAAATTCATCTATCGATGCCTCAACTGCAGTTTTAACTGCTTCAATATTAACCGACAAAGCTAAAATAACCTGCGGTGCACCTTTGGTCACTTTAAACGTTTTACCATCAGCATTTTTAACAATTGCTTCAGTACGTTTGCTCACAGGATCAAATGGCTGAAAATGCTCTATATGATAAGAATCTAGATGCTGCTCAGCTTTTACACTTTGTAATACTGCTAAGTCAATCGGATCGTTATTTTCTGAGCGAGATGCTAATGCCGCGTACAATATAACTTGCTCAGCAGAGCCTTTATTTATTGAGTTTTCGATATAAAACGGGTCACCTAATGTTAATAGGTTTTGTGTCAATGTGCCGGTTTTATCGGAACAAAGAATATCAACACCCGCTAGCTCTTCAATTGCAGCTAAACGTGTTACAACCACTTGCTTTTTAGCCAATAAACGAGCGCCCACAGCCATAGTAACTGATAGCACTGTTGGCATGGCGACTGGTATTGCCGCAACGGTTAATACGAGTGCAAACTGCAATGTGGTGATCATTGGATCATCGCGAAACAAAGCAACAATAACTATAAGCAGTACTAAAGCCGCAGCAAGCATTATTAAATAATTACCAATTTTAAGCACTGCTCGCTGAAAATGACTTGCAGTTCGCTCCCCTTGAACTAACTGTGCTGTTTTACCAAAAAAGGTATTAGCGCCGGTTGCGTAAACTATTGCTTCTATTTCCCCTTGGCGAATAATAGAGCCCGAATAAACAGTTTCACCCGCCGACTTTACAACTGGTAACGACTCCCCCGTAAGAGATGATTGATCGACTTCTACGGGATCACCATTTAGCAAACGCGCATCTGCAGGCACTATATCCCCCATCCGCATTCTAATAACATCACCTGGGACAAGTTCGCTGGCATTTAAATTTTGCCACTGAGTATCGCGGCGAACGCGTGCTTTGTTAGCTAATTTTGCTTTTAATGCAGCAATTGCATTACCCGCTTGGTGCTCTTCCCAAAAGCCAACCAATACGTTAGACAGCAATAATACAAGAATAATAAAAAAATCAGCCCAGTGCTTAGCAAGCGCCGATAGAATAATAGCAGCCTCGATCATCCAAGGTATTGGTCCCCAAAAGTAAGATAAAAATTTGATTAGTAGGTTTGTTTTTTCTTCAACTAGTTCGTTAGGTCCATATTGTGCCAATCTTTGTGTGGCATCAGTTTGGCTTAACCCGTCGGATGATGTTTTTAGCTTTGCTTGTAATTGTGCTAAATCGAGCTTGCTCAATTCATCGCAACTTTGACCATGTGAAAACTTGTTTGCTGAACGATTTGATGACTGATGCACTGACGAAATTTTAACCTTTTCCATACGAGCCTTCTATACAACATTGAGTTGAATAACTTGAGGTAATTAAAACCTACTAACCGTATAGCTAACATAAACTAAAGCTGTCGATATTGTTCTTACAAATATATTAACTTTGATCTAACGCAATATTTAGGATGAAATAATATAAAAAGGATTATTTTTAGAAGATGACAAAGAGGTTGGATTATTAAAATAAGTGCTCAAAGGCTATACATTGGACTGAAATAGTAAATAACTCAGCCCAATGTATTTTTAGCTATAACCTTAAGGGTATGGCTATTGTTTTATTACTTTACAGTAAATTTCACGTCTTGATCGCGTAATAAGTAAAGTGCAAAACACGCAGCCCACATTGGCCATGCAGTAAAGAATAATAAGTTATTAAAGCCATCTATGTACTGGTTGTACGAAGAAAGCGTAGATAAGCCATGCATTACAAAAATGATACCGTACGTTATACGCTTTTTAATACCGGCTAAAAACGCTAAAACAAGCACTAACTGCACCGCACCAATAATGTAAGCCACTATGTCTGTAGAGCCACTAATACCGTAAAAATGTTCAAAAATACGTGCGCTATGCCCAGGATTAACAAACTTATCGAATGTCCACATAACCATTACAATAAACACGCCTAAACGCAAAGATAAAAGTGACCACTGCAAACGGTTTTGCACATCAGAATTCATTGAACCTGTCATAAAATTTCCTTAAATGAATATTAATAAACGTAGAAGTAACCTAGACCGTATAAGTTGTTTTTTATTTCAAAAAATTTCAAAAATTTTTGATTAAATTCATTAGTTAAGCCATGCAGTACTAAAAGAGAAGCTTATTTAAGTAATTTAAAAAATGCTGCATAAAAGTTAACAAGTTTAAAATGTTAGTAGGTTGAAAGTAGTCTATAATTAATAAATCTTATTAAAAGCAATTATTTATGCTTAATTAAATACAGTTACTCTATTAACATTTTATCGACTAATAAAACAATAGTACTTAATTACCAACTTTATAATGCATCTGTTTTGTTATGTTCTAAAAAAACAAAAAGAATCAAAATTTTACTGAAAGTTATTTTTAATCCTTTCGGTCTTTATCGCCAACAACATTTTAACCGTAGAGAGAAAACGTTTGAAACACGCATATTTAGCACTTTCCCTAGCCACTATATTAAATACACCACTTAATGCTTTTGCAGCCGAAGAATCAAAAACAGCAAAAGAAGACGCAATTGAGCGTATTGAAGTGGCAGGCCAAGTTATTAAATCTCAAGGTCTTTCGGTTAAAAATGCCACTGTAGACGGCCCTTTTGGCGACAACTTAGCTCTACAAGATATAGCCCGATCAGTAACACCAATTTCAAGCGAGTTAATAGAACAACTCAATATTACGACTTTACAAGATGTACTTGCAGTAAGTCCTAATACCTATTCAGCCAGTGGTTTTGGCGCACCTAGTTTACCTACTATTCGTGGGCAACTAGGTGAGCTTTTCCAAGATGGTACACGCCGCCAAGCAGGTAATAATGGCTTTGGTGTGCCGTTATCGTTCAACTCTATAGAACAAATAGATGTAGTAAAAGGCGCGCCACCGGTATTATTTGGTTCAAGCCAACGCAACGGTGGTTTTGTAAACTTACATTCTAAAAAAGCATCAACTGACGACAGTAAAGGCAAAGCAACGGTATCTGCAGGACGATGGGATCAGTACAGTGTTTTAGTTGATTACAGTGCACCTATAGTAAAAGACAAAGTAGGCTTTAGAGTAAGCGCTGAACACATTGATAACGGCAGCTACTACGACTTTTCGGGCACGAAAAGCGACAGCCTATATGCAGCACTTAGGGTGTTACCTGATGACAAGAGCAGCTGGGATATTAACTTTGAGTTATACCAAGTTGAATTTACCGATAACGCAGGTATTAACCGCCCTACTCAAGCGCTAATAGATGATGGCCTTTATATTACCGGCCAAGGCGTACAAGCAAATGGCAGTACAGTTCCAGCGGCAGGTTCAATAATCTCACCAACTGGGCAAGTAAAAATAGACCGTAGTACAGTACTTACCGACCCTGACAATCAAAACGAAGCCACTACTTATTTACTACACAGTATTTATAAGCGTGAACTTTCAAACAACGCATCAATAAAAAACATTACGTATTTTCAGCACTTACAACGCGAAGAAATTGCACAAAATAGCTTTGTTGAAATTATAGATGGTGCCGATACCGCGCAAAACCGTACCGAACTGACTTACCAATGGAGCAACGAACAGCAAACAATTTTTGCTTTTGATGTGCGTTACAACCGCGTGCTAGGCTACAGCCAATTTACAACAGAAGCCGACTTACCTATTGATTTAACTGGCCCAGTATCAAATCGCCGCATTCCTTTAACTGATGCACAACAAGCGCGTTTAATTGAAATTAGTCCAGGTGTATTTGTATCCCCTGGTGGTCAATACGATATTAATAACGATGGCAGCGGCGACTTTAACTTATCAGACACTACCGATTCGCGCTCATGGCAAACGGGTTTTGCTATTCAGCAAGATTCAGATTGGACAGATAAGTTTCATACAAGTGTTGGTTACCGCATTGATTTTTATGACGTAGACGCGCACGACCCAATAGCACCAGAGGGTGAAATTGCAGCTCGCGATAGCATTAACGATAAGCTACATTCGGGGCAAGTAAGCTTTAACTACCGATTAAATGGTGATTACACCACTTATGGTGCAGCAAGTTACAACGAAGCCACATCAAATAGTATGGCTGGCGGCACGTCTCTTGGTGGCGACAACACGATTAGCGCACAAAACTTTTCAACCGAAAATACCTTAGTTGAATTTGGTTTGAAATACGCACCAACCGACAGTGATTGGTACGCCGATGGAGCAGTATTCAGCCAACGTCGTAGTTTACGTAATCGCGATGGTAGTAATACCGGCATTCGTACTACCGGCTTTGAAAGCCAAATATTTTATGATGCTTACCCTTATTGGTTAAGTGCCGGCTACAGCTATATTGACGCTCGCTACGATAATTCTGCAAGTAGCCAAGATTCAGCTCAAGTCGCTGATGCATTTGACAACTCACGTCCAGATATTATTGCAGGTACCAGTGTTGGCGCACCTAGCTTTACCGCTTTTGCACCTTCAAACACCCGTGTACAGGGCATCCCTGAGCAATCTTTCAGCTTTAACGGAAATTATTCAATTAATTCGAAATGGCAAACGGGTTTTTCAGGTCTATATACAAAGAGTTACCCATTAGACTTTTTGGCGACAGTAAAAATTCGTGATCAATACACACTAAACGTAAATACTAGCTATGCTTTTACGCCTAGTACCAAGTTACGATTAGATGTAAACAACGTGACGAATCAAAAAAACTGGCGCCCAGTATTTGAAGGCGGTTACTTTGGTGCAACTTTAGCTTTTCCTGAGTTGCCAATTAACGCCAAGCTTACGCTTACCCATAATTTTTAAAGACAAGTTTGAAAGAGAGAGAACATGATTAAAAAAATATTTCTATTATTGATTGCAGCGGCCGCCGTCGGTCTGTTCTTTCATTTTGACTTACACCAACTACTTACGCTTGATGGCTTAAAAGGATCGATGGATCAGTTTAACCAATACAAAGAGCAGTCACCATTACTAGTTATTGGTGGGTTCTTTTTACTATACGTAGTAGTAACTGCTCTCTCTTTACCAGGCGCCGCTATTTTAACACTTGCCGCAGGTGCATTGTTTGGCTTAGTTGAAGGCTTATTGGTTGCATCTTTTGCCTCAACTATTGGCGCAACACTTGCCTTTTTAGTATCGCGTTACTTACTACGTGACACTATTAAGCAACGTTTTCCTGAGCGCTTAGCCGCCATTGATGCAGGCGTTGAAAAAGAAGGTGGATTTTACTTATTTACCCTTCGTTTAGTGCCGGTGTTTCCGTTCTTTTTAATTAACTTACTAATGGGTGTTACTTCAATAAAGTCATGGACTTACTACTGGGTAAGCCAAGCAGGTATGCTCGCCGGTACATTTGTATTTGTTAACGCAGGTACACAACTGGCGCAAATAGAGAGCTTATCTGGAATTTTATCATTCAACTTAATCTTATCATTCGCTTTATTGGGTATATTCCCATTCATTGCAAAAGGAATCTTAAACGTGTTTAAAAAACGTCGCGTATACAAAAACTACACTAAGCCTAAAAAATTCGACCGTAACATGATTGTTATTGGCGCAGGCGCAGGTGGTTTGGTAACAAGTTATATAGCCGCTGCTGTTAAAGCAAAAGTAACCCTTATTGAAGCGGGCGAAATGGGCGGAGACTGTTTAAACTATGGTTGTGTTCCAAGTAAAGCAGTCATTAAAAGCGCTAAAATTGCAGAACAAATTCGCCATGGTGAAAACTACGGCCTAGAAAATGCGACACCGCAGTTTTCGTTCAAAAAAGTAATGGCACGTGTACACAAAGTAATTGCAGATGTAGCACCACACGACAGTGTTGAGCGCTACACAGACTTAGGCGTAGATGTTGTAAAAGGCTACGGTAAATTAATCGACCCGTGGACTGTAGAAATTAAACTTAACGACGGTGGCACGCAAACACTCACGGCACGCACTATTGTTATTGCCACTGGCGCACGCCCATTTGTACCGCCACTACCTGGTATTGAAGAAACAGGCTATGTAACCAGCGATACGTTGTGGAATAAATTTGCAGAGCTAGATGAGGCACCTAAAAAACTTGTAGTACTTGGTGGTGGTCCAATTGGTAGCGAATTAGCACAAAGCTTTGCACGTTTAGGTTCAAGCGTTACGCAAATTGAAATGGCGGAGCGCATCATGATCAAAGAAGATCTTGAAGTGTCTACTTTTGCTCACGAAGCGTTAACCGAAAGTGGCGTTAATATTTTAACATCGCACCAAGCACTTCGCTGTGAAGCTCGCGATGGTAAAAAATATATTGTTGTTAAACATAACGACAAAGAAATAGATATTGAATACGACGAGCTATTATGTGCCGTTGGTAGAAGTGCACGCCTTAAAGGTTACGGTCTTGAAGAGCTAGGCATTGAAACAAACCGCACGGTAGTAACTAACGAATACCTAGAAACACTCTACCCTAATATTTTTGCAGCAGGCGATATTGTAGGTCCATACCAGTTTACACATGTGGCAGCCCATCAGGGTTGGTACGCAGCGGTAAATGGCTTATTTGGTCACCTTAAAAAGTTTAAAGTAGATTACCGTGTTATTCCGTGGACTACGTTTATTGACCCAGAAGTAGCACGTGTTGGCTTAAACGAGCAAGACGCAAAAGACAAAGGCATAGATTACGAAATTACTCGCTTTGAATTTGAAGAGCTAGACCGTGCAATTACCGACAGCGCTACAAAAGGCTTTATTAAAGTGATTACACCCAAAGGCAAAGACAAAATATTGGGTGTTACTGTAGTATCTGAACACGCTGGCGATTTAATTGCTGAGTTTGTACTGGCAATGAAACACGGCTTAGGTCTTAACAAAATACTCGGTACTATACACAGCTACCCTACTTGGGCTGAAGGTAACAAATACGCAGCAGGTGAGTGGAAACGCGCTCATGCACCTGAAAAAGTGCTTAACTTGCTTGAAAAATACCACACTTGGCGTCGAGGTTAATTATGTTTAAAACACCTCTAAAAGCATTGCTACTTGGTTCGGCTTTAGTTGTAACATCGTTTGCAACGTCATTTTCGGCTCAAGCCCAAAACATGCACGATAGCTGGAATGCATTATTAAATAAGCATGTTGTCGCTATTAATCATAATCACAGTACTGAGGTTGATTACGCTGCTATAAAACGTGAACATGCACAGCTAAAAACGTATTTAGATTCGTTAACGGCTGTAACGCAAAGCGAATTTGACGCGTGGGAAAAGCCTAAGCAACTCGCTTTTTTAATCAATGCTTATAATGCGTGGACTGTTGAACTTATATTGACTAAGTATCCAGATCTTAAATCAATTAAAGACTTAGGGAGCTTTTTTAGCTCACCATGGAGTAAAGAGTTTGTGCCATTACTTGGCAAAACTCGCAGCCTTGATGATATAGAGCATGGTTTAATACGTGGCAGCGGTAAATACAACGACCCACGCATTCACTTTGCAGTAAATTGCGCGAGTATTGGTTGCCCAGCGCTTCGAGAAGAAGCCTATACAGCCACTGATTTAGAGAGCCAACTGCAAGAGCAAACAGTGCGCTTTTTATCAGATATGACACGCAATATGGCTCAAGAAAATACGCTAAGCGTGTCTTCAATATTTAAATGGTACGGCGATGACTTTGAAAAAGGTTTTAGAGGTGCAAACACGCTACAGCAATTTTTCCTGCAATATAGCGATGCACTTAAACTGATACCCGCTCAGCAAAAAGCACTTAAAAATGATGACATGAAAGTTAAATTTTTAGACTATAACTGGGATTTAAATGTTCGCCATTAAGTTTTGGCAAACACTGGCGCGATACAGCTTTTGCTGTGTCGCGTTTTGCGTTTGTGCAATCGCAAATTTAGCTGCTTTTTCGAGCACTGCGTTTGCTAATACCGTTATTAACTCAAATAGTAAAAGTAATTTAGTAATAAACACACAACAGCAATCTCGCTGGCAACAAGTTCAAACACTTGGTCGCAATCAAGATGTATACTTTTATGCATGGGGCGGCGACGCGCAAATAAATGCTTATATTCAATGGGCAGCGCAGCAAGTTAAAACTAAGTACAACATTAACCTGGTACATGTAAAATTAAGTGACACCAGCGAAGCAGTAAGCCGTGTACTTGCCGAAAAATCAGCAAACAATAACAACCAAGGCAGCGTAGATTTAATGTGGATCAACGGGGCTAACTTTGCCACCATGAGTGAGCACTCTCTGCTTTTAAAGCAATGGGCAAATAAACTCCCCTACTTTGCATTAACCGATCCGGCTAATAACCCTGCTGTAACATTTGATTTTGGTTTACCTACCAATGGGATGGAGGCGCCATGGGGGCAAGCGTCACTTACGTTTTATTACGACAGCATTGCAATAAATGGTAAGGCAAACAATAAATTGCCGATGACATTAAACGAATTATTAAACTGGAGCGCACAAAACCCTGGTCGCTTTAGTTACCCAAAGCCGCCTGACTTTTTAGGTATGAGCTTTTTAAAATACGCCTTAGTTGTGCTGCATAAGCACAGCAGCGAAAACATTAAAGCACAGCTAAACCAACCAGCTACAACTAAAAATACGGCGCAAGTGTTAAATCCACTGTGGGACTTTTTAGATAAACTACACCCAACTCTTTGGCGTGCTGGCACTCATTTTATGCAAAGTGGTGCTCAAATGCGCCGCCTTGTGGACGATACAGAGTTGAGTTTAGCCTTTACTTTTTCTGCACCTGAAGTACCCGCAGCTGTAAAACGCTATGATTTACCAAACAGCATTCGCAGTTACGCAATGAGTGATGGCAGTTTAAGTAATACCCATTTTGTGGCAATCCCTTACAATGCAAGCCACCAGCAAAGTGCGCAATTAGTGGCTAATTTTTTACTCAGCCCTGAGGCGCAAGCTCAAAAACAAAAAGCGCATATATGGGGCGATAAAAGCGTACTTATTCAATCAACGTTAACGCCTGATCAGCAAGCCTTATTTAAAACAGCTAAACCACATCCAAGTGCGCTGCCTTTAAACAGTATTAAACGCACATTGAGCGAACCTCATCCAAGCTGGGTAAACGCCATTATGCAAGGTTGGCAAACTCGTTATGGAGTAAGCCAATGAGTGTTATTTCAAAAAGTGTACCGATTAATACCAAAGCAACAACGCAGTGCAGCACCGATATGTTTACGCGCATTGTAAAATTTAGCCCGCGATTTTTACTCGCTTTACTTATACTACCCGTACTTGGTGGCTTAATTAGCGTATTGCTGCCTGCCTTTGGTTATGCGCCCGTACTTGAGCAAACTACATTTAGCTTGCAAGGTTTTAATGCCCTTTGGCAAACACCTGGCCTTACTCAAATGGTTACCTTAAGCGTTGCAACGGGCTTAATAAGTACTCTGCTTGCATTTATCATTACTTTAATGATTTTAGCTGCGTTTTTTAATAGCCCGTGGCTTAACCGAATTCAGCGTTTATTGAGCCCTATATTAGTGATACCTCATGCCGCCGCGGCTATTGCAGTAGGGTTTTTAATTGCCCCTTCAGGTATGATTTCACGCTTAGCGTCGCCTTGGTTAAGCGGCTGGGAACTTGCGCCAAACGGCATGTTTCCGCATGATTCGTTTGGTATTAGTATTATTTTAGGCTTAACACTAAAAGAGCTTCCCTTTTTATTACTAATGGCACTGGGCGTACTTGCTCAACCTGAGCTTGGCAAAAAATTACGCCAACAACATAAGGTTGCGCTTAACTTGGGTTATTGCCCAATGACCGCCTTTTTTAAAGTAATACTGCCAAGCCTTTATCCGCTGCTGCGTTTGCCCCTTTTAGCGGTGCTTGCCTATGCAAGTGCCAGTGTAGAAATGCCACTCATTTTAGGCCCAAATACACCACCCACGTTGGCCGTTGCAATAATGCATTGGTTTAACGATGTTGATTTAAACCTGCGCATTAAAGCCTCTGCAGGTGCTTTATTACAGCTGGCTGTTACAGGCAGTTTGTTAGCGCTTTGGCTTGGCGCAGAAAAGGCCGTAAAAGTGCTATTTAGCGACTCTCTCACTAATGGAGTGCGCGAATATGGCGGATTTTATTGGCAAAAAATAACGGTCGTACTCACCACATTAGTAATTAGCTTTATATTGTTGTCGCTTATTGGTTTAGTTATGTGGTCGGTTGCAGGTTTTTGGCGCTTTCCAGATGTAATGCCTGAGCAATTTACACTACTGCATTTTAAAAGTGCGCTGATGCAAATGGGCAGCCCGCTTATTAATACGCTAGCAATCGGTTTAGTAACCACACTATTTGCCATTATTCTTACTTTATTGTGTTTAGAATCAGAGCAATTGAGTGACAAACCTATTTCTCGTTTTACCAGTTTAATTATTTACTTACCGTTATTAGTACCCAGTATTGCCTTTTTGTTTGGGCTAGTATGGATACAACAATTGGTAAATAACCAAGCCGCATTTTTTAATGTGGTACTTACGCATTTACTGTTTGTGTTGCCTTACGTGTTTTTGTCACTTGCCAGCAGTTATAGGCGCTTAGACCCTCGTTTTGCTCATGTTGCAGCAAGCCTAGGCGCAGCGCCATGCAAGGTGTTTTTTAAAGTAAAACTACCTCAGTTGTTTGCCCCTATTTTAATTGCAGCCGCACTGGGCTTAGCTATTAGTTTTGGACAATACCTCCCCACGCTTTTAGCTGGCGGCGGGCGCATAGCCACAATAACAACCGAAGCCGTTACGCTTGCCAATGGCGCAAGCAGACGCACCAGTGCCGTGTACGCTATTATGCAAATGGCGTTGCCGCTTATTGGATTTATACTGGCATGGGGTTTACCTAAATATTTTTTCAAAAGTGCACGTGTTTAAAGTACGCAAGTTTAAAAGTGCACATATTTAAAGCACCCATGTTTAACACTATCAGGGTTAAGGTTTTTTAATGCAGTCATCGTTACAGATTAAAAATTGTCAGCTTTATCGCCAAAATGAGCTGCTACTTAGCTTAAACGAGCAAGTTAATGGCGGTGAAATTCTGACTATTATGGGCCCATCAGGCAGTGGTAAATCAAGCTTATTAAATTGGCTTACGGGTACTTTACCAAGTAGCTTTAAGGCCAATGGAGAGGTGTGGCTTAATGGTCAAAATATCGATAACACCCCTCCACACTTGCGCCATATTGGAGTGCTCTATCAAGACGCTTTATTGTTTTCGCACTTAACTGTTGCTGGTAACATTGCCTTTGCAATGCCCAAAGGTAATAAAAAACAACGCCTTGAAAAAATAGAACACGCACTTGAGCAAGTAGGTCTTAAAGATATGGGCAATCGCCACCCCGATAACTTGTCGGGCGGGCAGCAAGCCCGTGTTGCATTATTACGTATGCTGCTGAGCGAACCTAAAGCCATTTTACTCGACGAACCCTTTAGCAAACTCGACACCCAACTGCGTGTTGATACACGCGAACTCGTGTTTAGCCAAATACGCGATCATAAGCTACCTGCAATTATGGTAACTCATGACCATAGCGACGCCGACGCTGCAAATGGCAAACTCATAACTTTAAGTAGCGCACTTTAAATACATAGCTTTAAACGCATAAGGCAATAAACATGCTAGACAAATTTATCACCCCTGTCATTAAGCCACTTTTAACACCTGTGGTTATGCTTATGCATAAACGCGGCATAACCGCCGATCAGCTAACCGTGGTAGGCTTTTTAGTTGGCTTATTAGCCGTGCCATTACTGGCGTTTGAAATGTGGTACGGCGCATTAGTGGCCATTGCTTTAAATCGAATTTTAGATGGACTTGATGGCGCATTAGCACGCTATGCAAACCAAAGTTCAAGCGCGGGCGGCTTTTTAGATATCACACTCGATTTTTTATTTTACGCGGCTATTCCGCTTGGCTTTATTTTGGCAAACCCTGAGCAAAACGCGATAGCGGGATCGTTATTACTTGCCACTTTTATTGGTACGGGCTCAAGCTTTTTAGCTTTTGCGATTGCCGCAGAAAAATTTAAACTCGAAAAACCGCAATTTAAATACAAAAGTTTTTACTACTTAAACGGCTTAACCGAAGGCACTGAAACAATAGCGCTATTTATTGCATTTTGTATTTGGCCGCAGCACTTTGCGGTTATGGCGAGTATTTTTGCTATTGCGTGTGGCATAACTATTTTTACCCGTATACATGGCGGTTATCACACGCTTAAGCAACAAGAAGCCGATGCTAACAAAGCAGCTGAAAACGTGCCTAGCAGTGCAAATTCTGAGGTAATAGATGACTAATGAAGTATGGTGGCGTTTAGGTTTCTTTTTTAGCATTTTAGTTATAATGATGCTGCTTGAATGGCAAAAGCCTGCTCGCCAAGCACCTATTAAAAGCAGTACACGTTGGTTTGCTAATTTTGGATTAGTGTTTGCTTCATCAGTTATTGCGCGCTTAGTGGTCCCTATTGGGTTAACTGCTGTTGCACTTTACAATCAAGAGCACGGTATTGGCTTATTTAATCAAATAGCCCTACCAAGCAGTTTAATTATTATATTGAGCATACTTTTACTCGATATATTAATTTATTGGCAGCATAGATTATTTCATCAAGTGCCTATTTTATGGCGCTTGCACCGCGTTCACCACGCCGATGCACATGTTGATACAAGTACGGGCTTGCGCTTTCACCCTATCGAAATTGTACTGAGCATACTTATAAAACTCATTGCAGTAACAGCTCTTGGCGTACCTGCCATTGCGGTACTTATTTTTGAAATAGCACTTAATGGTTTAGCACTATTTAATCATGCAAATATACGCCTACCTAATGCTATTGAAAAACCATTGCGTTTAATATTAATGACGCAAATATTGCATCGAATTCACCATAGCCAAGTGGTTAGTGAAACCAACTCAAACTATGGTTTTAGTGTAATTTGGTGGGATAAATTATTTGGTAGCTACAAAGATAAAGCAAAAAAAGCCGACGCAGATATAAATATTGGCTTAAAAGAATACCCAAGCCAAAAGCAAAATGCCTCGCTTTGGGGTTTATTGATCATGCCATTTAAAAATAAGTAAACCGCGTACATTCTCGGATTAGTCCTATATTTAATAGGCTCTTATTAAAGAGCCTATTATGAATTAAGTAACACTAAAACGCCTCTTACCGTAAACTAATTGTAAATAAAATAAACAAATATGTTGACCATTTGCGTACTCCACAATATCATTTGTAAGCGCTTACAAAACACAATCTAAAATGTAAGCGCTTACAGCATGAAACACAAAGCTCAAAAAACAATTAATCTGACAATAATCTGTTGAAACCGGGGTTCAGTTATGAACATTGAAACAACGCACATTACACGTTTACTTGCCGCTATCTCTTTAGTTACGTTAGCTGGCTGTGGTGGTGACTCTGCCACTAAATCAAATTTTGAAAATGTAGATGCCTCTGAGCCAGTATCAGATTGGCAAATGGTTTGGAGCGACGAGTTTGAAGGCTCAGCCATTGATACAAACAAATGGAACTATGAATTAAACTGCGATGGCGGTGGTAACAACGAGAAACAGTGTTACACCGACAGCGAGCAAAATGCATTTATTGCAGACGGTGTGTTAAACATTGTTGCCCTACCCGCTGAAGAAGGTGCAGAAAAACCTTACACTTCAGCGCGCTTAAATACGCGTTACAACGCCGACTTTACATATGGTCGCTTTGAAGTGCGCGCCAAACTTCCATCAGGACAAGGTAGTTGGCCAGCATTTTGGATGCTGCCAACTGATGAAGTTTACGGCACTTGGCCTCGTTCTGGCGAAATAGATGTTTTAGAATCAGTAAACCTTAAAACACCAGATGAAGATGGCGGTATAGAGTCTAGTATCCACGGCACACTTCATTACGGACGTGCGTGGCCAGATAACAGCTACACAGGGCAAGAATACAAATTCCCTGAAGATACTAACCCGGCAGATGATTTCCACACGTATGCTGTTGAATGGCAAGAAGGTGAAATTCGCTGGTACGTAGACGGTTACCTTTATGCAACTCAGCGTCAATCAGAAGTTCGTACTAATGCAAGTGGTGAGGCTGTAGGCCTAAAACATCGTGGTTGGTTTGCAGAATACTTTGAACAAGGTTCTGGCGAACTTACAACGCATTGGGATAGCGCACCATTTGATAAAGACTTTCACTTATTGCTAAACCTAGCAGTAGGCGGTGACTGGCCTGAAAACGTAAATGATTTAGGTGTAGACGCTAGCGCATTTGAAAACGGCCAAACCTTTGCTATTGATTACGTACGTGTTTATCAATGTGCATCAAACCCTGAAACAGGTAAAGGCTGTGAAACTATTCGCCCAGGTTACAATAGCTTAGACGATGCTTTGCTTGAAGGCGATGCACCAATCCCTAGCCCACCTTCGACAGGCATTGCAACACCACTAACTATTTTTGGTGAATCATTTAATCCAAATTGGCCTGCATGGGATTGTTGTGGTGGTTCTACTCCCGCTATTGTTGCAGATGAAACCCAAGGTGATGTAGTTGAATTTGTAGTAGGTGCAGAACCCACTGTAATGGGCTTTATTAGCCGTGAAATTTTTATTACTGACGAAGCAGGAAAAGCCAGCCCGTTTGATGCATCTCCAATGTTGGATGAAGGTTACGTTCGCTTTAAAATGAAAGTAACAAATGCACCAGGCACAGCTGATGCAGCTTGGCTTGTAAAACTTGAAAGTAATGAAGGTTCTAGCGCAGTAGAAATGCCGATTACAGACAGTGTTGAAGGCGTAAGCCCTGTTGTTGGCCAATGGCAAACTTATACATTTTTACTAAAAGATTTAGATGCTGCAGATTTAGATATCAGTGCAATTGATGTGATCATGGTGTTTCCAACATGGGGCGCAGGTGAAGGCGCTGTTTATTTAATTGACGATGTTGAGATTACTCAAGATAACTTAGGCGTATCACCTGAACTTACTATTTTTACTGATGAGCAAAATCTAGCATGGCCAATGTGGGATTGTTGTGGTGGCTCAACCCCTGTTGAAGCTATGGATGATGAAGAACATGGTCTAACCGCAGAGTTTAGCATTGGTGCAGAGCCTACTGTGATGGGCTTTAATAGCCGCACATCGTCAGGTGGCGCAGGCGAATCGTTTGACGCTAGCAGCATTTTAGATGAAGGCGTTATTCAATTTGATTTAAAAGTAACCTCTACTCCTAGCGATCCAGCTACACCGTGGTTGTTTAAAGTTGAGTCAAATGGCGGAGACTCTGCAGTAGAGCTTGAATTAACGGCAAGTGTTGAAGGCGTAGCGCCAGTTACAGGCGAGTGGCAAACATATACATTTAAATTGTCTGATCTTGCAGCTGCTGGCTTAGATGTAAGTACTATAGATGTATTAATGATTTTCCCAGCGTGGGGTGCAGGTGAAGGCTCTGTTTACCGTGTAGATAACGTTAAAATTTATAATCCAAATGCAGCGCCAGCTGCAACGGGTGAGCTTACTTTATTTAAAGATGCAGCGGCCGAGCAGTGGAGTATTTGGGATTGTTGTGGTGGCTCTACACCAACAACAGAAACCGATGATGACGCGCATGGCGCAGTAGCGCAATTTAGCATTGGTTCTACTGCTACAGTAATGGGCTTTATTGCTGATGAAGACGTATCGTTCGATGCCTCTGCAATACTTGAAAATGGTGTAGTTCAATTTGATATGAAAGTTGTATCAGCGCCTTCAGATATTGACGCACAATGGCTATTTAAAATTGAATCAATTGGTACATCGAGTGCCGTAGAGCTTGCTTTATCTAGCAGTGTTGAAGGCCAAGTACCTGTAACGGGCGAATGGCAAACATACACCTTCCCTCTTCAGCAATTATTTGATGCAGGCTTAGACATTAGCGCATTAAACGTAATTATGGTTTTTCCTAGCTGGGACATGGGCGATGGCGCGCTTTACCGTATAGACAACGTGATTATTGCAAATCCATAAAACACACACCAATAGGCGCTTAGCGCCTATTGCTACACAACAACATTTTATAAAGCAGAGCTATTATGAACACATTCAATTTTAAAAAGAGCCAACTTGCGGCTTCTGTGTCTCTCATCATTGCTGCGAGCACATTAAACACAGCTATTGCGGCAGAAGCACAAACAAGCGTTTCATCTGATGTAGAAGTTATTGAAGTAAAAGGTATTCGTGGTTCACTTATTCGTTCTATGGATATGAAACGCGACTCTTCAGGTATTGTAGATGCCATTTCATCTGAAGAAATGGGTAAATTCCCAGATACCAACTTAGCAGAATCATTACAACGTATTACCGGCGTATCGGTGAGCCGTGCAAACGGTGAAGGTAGCCAAATTACAGTACGTGGTTTTGGTCCTGAGTTTAACTTGATTACCTTAAATGGCCGCCAAATGCCGGGCACAGGTTATACTCGTTCGTATAATCTTGAAAACATCGCCTCTGAAGGCGTAAGTGCCCTTGAAGTATTTAAAACAGCACGTGCAGACGTGCCAAGCGGTGGCTTAGGTGCAACAGTTAATATTTCTACTGCGCGCCCTTTTCAAAAGCCGGGTCAAAACTTTTCAGCTACCGTTAAAGCAAATCACGACTCGTCAAACGAAGCTGGCGATGACGTAACACCAGAGTTTTCTACTGTTTACAGCAATACTTTTGTAGATGACACTTTTGGTTTTGGTTTTTCATTTTCGCACCAAGAGCGTGACTTTCAAAAACAAAGTGCCAATATTCAAGGCTGGCAGGCAAACGTAGACTTACCTGAATTAGATAGCAGCAACGTCGTTGATAACCGCACAGACCCTGCAGGTAACTACTACTTCCCTAAAGACATGAATTACTCTATTGAAGATGTAGAACGTGAACGTACAAACGGACAAGTTACTTTTCAATACGCACCGGTAGATGGCTTTGTAGCAACACTTGATTACACTGCAAGTAAAGCTGTAACTGGCTCTCAAAGCATTGGTTGGGGTATTTGGAACGACTTTGGTAGCAATATTAATGGCTACGAGCTAGATGAAAATGGTACAGCTGTTTATGCTGATATTAGCGGTAACGATGCGTCATTCACAGCTAATAAAGGAACTTCAGAAGTAAAAGCACGCTCACTTGGTTTAAACCTAGATTGGGAAATTAGTGACACGTGGCACGTAGAGCTTGATTACCACGACTCTAAAAACGAAACTGATAACGGCGCCGACAATGGGCTGGGAAGTGCAGGCCAAGTAATTTTAGGTTCTGATCAGCTAGCTAATAAAATTTATGATTACCGCACGGGCGAAGTACCCAGTGCACAAGTTAATTGGTTAAATGGCACAAGTGAATTAACGCCTGGCGAAATTGATTCAAACTTTAGTCAGTTTACTCACTCACCGGGTGAGTCAAACATTGAACAATTACAGCTACATACAACATGGTATAACGAAAGTTATGACATTGGTTTAGTTAAAGTAAAATTTGGCGCATCACGTACAGAACAAAACACCGGTGGTTACACCGCGTGGAGTGGTTTAGTAGGTGGTCCAGGCTTTAACCCATCGTATACAGAAATATTCCCAGATAGCATGTTTACCCGTCACGATACATCGGGCCTTTTAGATCAATTTGAAGGCGGCGGTAGCAACTTACAACCTGGTTACTACTATACCTACGATTTTGACGAAGCTGTTGCACGCCAAATTGCTTACTTAACGGCAGATGTAACAGGTGGCGATGCATATGCTGCTAATGCATACGCAGACGGAATAGATAGCGAAAGCTACGTAGAAGAAATCACTGATAGCTTTTATGTACAATCAAGCTGGGAATTTGACGTAAGTAACTACTACGTAAAAGTAAATGCAGGCCTACGCTATGAGCAAACAGACGTAACCAGTACTGTACGTCAACGCGTTGAAGATCAAGTTAATTGGATCAGCGCTTCTGAGTGGATCATGCAATACGCTGCTGGCGGCGATGATAACTTCTTAGAGCAACAAGGTGATTACGATGTTTTACTGCCTTCAATCGACGTAAGTGTTGATTTAACTGAAGACGTAGTAGCCCGCGTATCTTGGGGTAAAACAATGTCACGTGCACCATTAGGTAATTTAGCCGGTGGCCGCAGCTTAACAGGCAGCCCAAAACCAGGTTCTCGCACAGGTAGCCAAGGTAATACAAACTTATTGCCGTTTGAATCAACAAACCTTGATTTATCACTTGAGTATTACTACGCAGAAGGCAGCTACGCATCTGTTGGTTACTTTAAAAAAGACGTTGATAACTTTATTCAAACCACCATTACGCAAACTACTATTGATGGCTTGCACGATATTTTAAACGGCCCTCGTTACTTACAAGCCGTAAGCGATATTGAATCACGTGGTGAGCAAGCAACAACCGACGCTATTTTTGCACAAATGATTGCCAGCGGTTACGGCAATGCAAATGGCGTTATTGAACCAAACAGCGACGATCCGCTAATTACATGGAATATTAGCCAACCACAAAACACCGACAGTAAATCGGTAGATGGTTTTGAAGTAGCTGTTCAGCACTTAATTGGTGAAACCGGTTTTGGTGTTGGTGTTAACGCAACGTTTGTAGATGGCGACGTTGAATTTGATAGCGAAAGCCTTGATCAACAAGCACCGCTTACAGGCTTAAGTGACTCAGCTAACTTCCAAGGTTTTTACGAAAAAGACGGCCTATCAGTTAAAATTACTTATGCATGGCGCGACTCATACCTAATTGGTGTAGGCCAAGCGCAAGGTTCAGCTGATGCGCCTCCGCAATATGCTAAAGCGTATGGCCAGTGGGACATGAGCGTTAACTACGATGTAAACGAAAACGTAACGGTATTTTTTGATGGCATAAACTTAAATAATGCAACCGAAGAAGGTTACGGACGTTACGAAGAGCAATTCTTATTTGCTAATCAATACGGTCCGCGTTACTCAATTGGTGCTCGTTACACGTTCTAAACTAAATTTCCTTTAGTAAAAAATGCAAAAAACCGCTCACTGAGCGGTTTTTTTATTGTCTCAAGTTATAATTTTTTAATAAATGGTACCAATCTGTTTATATATAGGGACTACTTAACGTTAAGAAAATTACGCTAGAACTAGACAAAAATTTTTGTACCTAGTTGTTCTAAATAAAAGTTTCAGCGACATTATAGTGCAATTTAATTCACTAAATTGCTCAAAGATTCATGCCGGTTGGTATGATTATATATACATACCGCCCGATACCTCAAGCCGTTGACCTGTCATCCAACGGTTTTCGTCCGCTAATAAGTTAGCAATCATAGGCCCTATATCGTCTGTTACACCAACTCTGCCCATTGCCGTTTGTGATGTAATAAACGCATTTACTTCATCGTTATCACGAACGACGCCATTACCAAAGTCGGTTTCAATTGCACCAGGGGCTACAACATTTACCGTAATATTTTTAGGTGCAAGTTCTTGAGCTAAATACCTTGTCATTACTTCTATTGCACCTTTGGTCATTGCATAAGTAATATGACCTGGTAATGAAAAACGCGTTAAACCACTTGATAAATTAATAATACGACCACCGTTTTTTATAAAGGGTAACAATGTTTGGGTAACAAAAAATACTCCCCTTAAGTTAATATTTATTAACGTATCAAAAGTTGATTCACTTGTGTCTGCAAAACTGCTAGTAAGCCCCACCCCTGCATTATTAATTAAGTAATCAAACTCACTTTGTTGCCAATGAGTCTGCAGGACATTTTGTAGTTGCTGTGCAAAACCCTCAAAGCCGAGCATATCACTTACATCTAATTGCAATGCAACCGCTTTAGAGCCTAGATCCTGTACTTGCTTTACAACCTCTTTTGCTTCTTTTTCATGACTACGGTAAGTAAAAATGCAATCGATACTTTGCTTTGCAAGGCAAAGCACCGTGCTTTTACCAAGCCCACGATTACCACCTGTGATCACTGCAATTCGTTTGTTCATTGTTATATCCTGTTGAAAATAAAAGCGGGGAGTTAAATAACCTCCAAGCCAGTATATTTTTTCAAGCAACAAAGATAAACAGGCTGAAAAGAGTTACACTGTTCAAAATAAACGAACAATAAACGGTATTATGAAAGACCTAAACGCAATACGTATTTTTATTAAAGTAGCGCAACTCAGTAGTTTTTCTAAAGCAGCAACAAGCTTAAATCTTCCTAAGTCAAGTGTATCGCAAGCAGTAACCATGCTCGAAAGTACATTAAATACGCGTTTATTACACCGTACTACACGCACTGTAAATATGACTTCAGACGGTGAGCTATTTTATCAACGTGCACTGGGAATTATTAGCGACGCTGACGATTTAAAAAATTTATTTGTAAGTGAAGATAAAGGTTTAACAGGCCGAATACGTGTAGATATGCCACAAGCTGTTAGTCGAGATACCATAATTCCAAACTTAAGTTCGTTTTTAAAAATGCACCCAAATCTTGAAATAGAACTTGGCAGCTCCGATAGACGAGTAGATGTCATTAAAGAAGGGTTTGATTGCGTAGTGAGAGTGGGCGAACTTACCGACTCATCGTTAATTGCACGACGTTTGGGTAGCTTTAAAGTTTTAAATTGCGTAAGCCGTTATTATGTAAAAAATCATGGTTTACCTAAAACTCTTAACGATTTAAAAAGTCATTACATTGTTCGCTACAGTCAAACACTTGGTATCCCTGATCCGGGTTTCGAATATTTAGATAGCAATAATCAATTGCAATCAATAACGATGAAAAGCCAGCTTACTGTTAACTCCTCAGAGGCATATTTAAGCGCCGCACTAAATGGCTTTGGACTTATTCAAACCCCTATTCATGGTATTAGTAAACATTTGGAATCTGCCGAACTTGTCCAAGTTTTGCCTCAATACGCGATGCCCGACCTACCAATCAATATTTTGTACCCGAATAGGCACCACTTACCTAAACGAGTAAGTGCATTTATGCTTTGGCTTGAAAAACAATTGAGTGTCTTTACAAAGTAATATTAATTGAGATCCCATTAATCGGATTTAAGTCGCAAAAATTTTAACCTCATCGAATAAAACGCGTTTATTTAAAACCAAAAATAATCCCCCACAACCTGAAAACATTATATTTACAAAATAAAAACAGTTCGATAATATAAAAAGTACCCAATTCAGGGTTTACATTTTATATGTAGATTTAATAATGACTAAAACCATCAAAAGAGTAATTATTGGTTTATTTGTAAGCAGTGTTAGTATTGGTGTATATGCTGCGTGCGGTGATAGCACTTGTAGCTGGGAAAATGGAGAATTCGCTTGTGAGGCGCAAGGGCCAGGAGGTAGCACCTTAACCTCTACAGAGGCCGACCCTTGTACTATTAACTGCCCTTAATATTAGGTAGTCACACAGTAACAGTATGCAGTCGTTACTGTTTTTAAATGGAAATTAAAATGATAAAACACCTTCTAAAACTTGCCTTTACTGCACTGCTTTTTTCCCATACAACCAGTGTTGCCGAGGTTAACGACGCTGAAGAAATGATCCGCTTTACAGATAAAGCCAATAAAATAGAGCAATGGCGACGTGGTACAACTAAGCGCTTTGATACCTTTGAACAGTTTTTTTTAAATGCCGGAGGCCGTGCTTACACAGGAGCTGGATACTTATTTGATATCAAAAACAATCATTGGCTCAGCTATGAAGAAGCCATTAAAGTTGCCCCTGATTTAAAATACCTAATAGTTAACCAAGAGTATACAATTAATATCACCACCGAAGAATTACTCGCTTTTACAAATATACAAGTACCTACAAACACCCTCTATTTATATTTTGATAGACCTGTTGACGCCAAAAAAAGACGTATATGTTTGCTGAACAATATTCTGTCGACCCTGCAGTTGAAAAACTATTAATAAAAAACTATGAGCGACGTAAACGCTTTGCACTGACCATGCAAAAACACGCGACTATTCCGTGGTATTTAATTGAGATCCCATTAATCGGGTTTAAGCCGCAATAGAGTTTTGATATTTTAAATGGAGATTAAAATGATAAAACACCTTCTAAAACTTGCCTTTACTGCATTGCTTTTTACCCATACAACCAGTGTTGCCGAGGTTAACGACGCTGAGAAAATGACCCACTTTACAGATAAAGCCAATAAAATAGAACAATGGCTACGTGGTACAACTAAGCGCTTTGATACCTTTGAACAGTTTTTTTTAAATGCAGGCGGTTACGCAAGCTATGAAACAGGCTATATTTTTGATATTGAAAGCGAGCATTGGCTCAGCTATGAAGAGGCAATTAAAATCGCCCCTGATTTAAAAAGTATCTTAAACAGTGAGCAACTCAACGTTAATATCACCCGTGAAGAGTTTCTCGCTTTTACAAATATACAAGTACCTACAAACACACATTATGTGTATTTATACTTTGATACACCCACTGCAAAAGATGGCAGTTACTTATATTCCGAAGGAGGGGCTTTTACAGACTCATTAATAAAAGCCATCAAACGACGAAAAAGTGCTGCACTTACTCTGAAAAAGCATGCAACTATCCCGTGGTATTTAATTGAGATCCCATTAATAGGGTTCAACCCGCAATAGTGTTTAATTTGTAGCGCCATGCGTGCTTAGTAGCTAAAAGGGCAATAAATGTTAACTATTCCAAAGCAAGATTCTAACTTAATAAAATCGCGAACTGTTTTACTGTTTGCTTTGGGTGTATTGGTATTAGTGGTAACAATTTGGCTTGTGCTAACGGTATTATTTAGTGATAAAGCTTACGAAATCAAATATTCAGCGGTAGAAAAAGGTGCAGTACAGCAGCAAGTTGCCGTGTTTGGTCGGTTAAAACCCCGCGTGTCAAGTAGTTTAGTGGCACAAATTGATGGCCATGTAAGCCAATTAAATGTGCTGCCGGGTAGTCATTTAGCCAGCAATACCGTTGTACTTACGTTATCTAACCCGCAGTTATTACGCCAATACGATATAGCAAAATTAAACTGGCAAAAAGCACAAGCAATGCATGTATCAGCACTAGCTAAATTACAGCGCGAAGCAACGCAACTGGCTAACGACGTTGCTATGGCGCAAAGCGAACTAAAATTTGCAGAGCAAGAAATTGCCACTTTAGATGTATTACATAAACAGCAGCTACTAAGTGAGCTTGATTTTTTAAAAGCTAAAACGCGGCTTGAACAAATTCGCTTAAAATTAGATTTAACAAAACGCAGTGAAAAAGCTTTTTTAACGGCGCGTGAGTATGAGGAAAAAGCATTAGACCTAACCCTTGAATCTGAAAAACAACAGCTCGCCCTCACATACAGCGATGTACAAAATCTTGAAATAAAAACCTCACAAGGTGGTATTTTAACAGAGTTGCTTGATGAAATTGATGTTGGGCAAGCCGTGAGTAAAGGAACGGTACTGGCTAAACTATCAGATAAAAATAGCCTTTATGCCGAATTACTCGCCCCCGCAAGCGCAGCTGATACTATAAAAATAGGCATGCCTGTGAAGGTTGAAATTAAAGGCACTTTATATAACGCAAAAGTTGTGCGGGTGTTTCCAAGTATTGAGGCGAATCAAATAAAACTAGAAGCTGCATTTATACAGCAAGTACCTACATCTGCAATCAGTAACTTATCTATTGCTGCCAACGTATTAGTAGCAGACAAAGCAAACGCATTACGTATCGCCAAACCCATTTATTTAAACCCTCGCCAACTAACACAAAATGTATATATATACGAAGAGGGAGAAATTTTTGCTAAAGAAGTAACAATAGGCTTACAGGGTGAGCAATATATTGAAATTTTAGCTGGGTTAAATGAAGGGGATTTAGTATTAAGCACACTTCCAAATGATTTAACTGAATTATAAAAGCGATGTAAAAATAAAAATAGGTATAACAATAAAAACAACAACCCCAGCTAAGGAGCGCACAGTGGAGCAGTTAATTACGTTAGAGCAAGTATCAAAGTCATTTTCAGCCAATGCCAAGCCTGTATTGGAAGACATTAATTTAACAATTAATGATGGTGAATCAATCGCTATTTTGGGCCCTTCTGGTAGTGGTAAGTCAACTCTATTATCTATTATTGGTTTACTCGATGAACCAACGGCTGGTGACTATTTACTGCGTAGTGAAAACATTACAGCGTTGACCCGTAAACAAAAGAGTTTGGTGCGCAATGCCCACATAGGCTGGATATTTCAAAACTTTAATTTAATAGCCAGTATGACAGTGCTGGAGAATGTAGTGCAGCCTATGCGCTTTAATAAAGCCATAAAATCTAGTGAGTACATTGACCGTGCAAAAGAGGCGCTTAATGATGTGGGGTTACTAGACAAACACGCCACCACGCCAGATAAGCTTTCGGGTGGCCAACAGCAACGTGTTGCCATTGCAAGGGCTCTGGTAAATAAACCTGCGCTGATATTAGCGGATGAACCGACGGGAAACCTTGATCAAGCTACGGGTGATGAAGTAATTGCGTTATTACAGACGCTATGTGATAAAGGCAGCACACTCATAGTCGTTACACACGATGAAAGCGTTGCACAACGCTGCAAGCGCCGAATCAGAATTTTAGATGGACGGATAGATTATGATGGTAAGTAATCTAGGCTTTGAGCTGTTGACACAATGGCGACGTTGGCGTGGGCAATATTTAAAACTGGCTATATTATTACTTGGATTTGCTTTAACCGCCGCCCTCTTAAGTATCGCGTTGCGCTTAGGCAGCATGCTTTTTTATGAAAACCCAAGCTGGACCAATACAAATAAGCCTTTGTATACCCTAGGCAGGTTGAGCGAAGATAACCGTTTAAGTGCAGTTAGTAAACAAGCGCTTGATCAGCTAAAAACACTACCAATGGTTGAAGATGTATCATGGCTCGTGTTTAAAGAATTCAACTTTTCGATTGATAACGCAAAGTTAAGCAACGTCAGAAGTGCTATTTTTTCACCCAATATGGCCGACAATTTAGCGATTGACGTGCTAAAAAATAACAAAGTGTCTGGTGCGTGGATCACTGAAAAGTTTTGGCGAGAAACACTCAAAAGTGATGCCAATATTAAAGGAAAAATACTTTCCTATAAACGCCTTGAGCGAGGTATACAAATTCTTGGTGTTTTAAATAAAAAATATAACCAAGTGGGAGTTAATCATGTCGATGTATGGCTACCAGAAGATATTTTGCGCTATTCCACTCCTTTTACCAATGACTCAATGGTAGACCGATTTTTACAAGCTGCACCTTTATATTATGGCGTGTTCTCTGCAAAAATGTCTTTTGATCCTGAGCAAACAAAAAAACAATTGGAGAGTATAGATTTAAGTGTTAAAGGTATGTCTTTTGGTAAATCACCATTGCCGCTAGTTATTTTCTCGGGCATAAATTTTGACCCTAAGTCGTATCAGCATATGGTACTACTATGGCAATTATTATTAGGTTTAATTGTTACGCTATTTTTTATTTTAACATTTAGTTTATTTTCAATTTCCAGCAGTAAAGCAATTGTGTTTGCCGATGAGTATAAAACCTTACAGTTGTTAGGCGCACAATCGAACGACTTTATTCGACCTGCGCTCCTTTTTTCATGTCTGAAAATCGTGGTAATAAGTTTGCTTAGTGTATTAAGTCTATACTTACTTAGTCAGTTAATAACTAGCAGTACCAGCTACCAATTATTATTTACTGATAAATACTTGTCTGTAGATAGTGTAAGTTTTATCAGTGCAATCGCAATGATAACTGTGAGCGTAATTTTATGTTCACTCATACCCCTTGTAAATTTGCTCAAGGGATCATTGTTTACTCGTATGGCAAATACTCGGGTGTCGTTGTTTCAAAAGGCGTTAGCCGGAGGAATTTTAGTCATTCAATTAAGCGTTGCTCTAACAGCCACCTATGCGCTGAGTAATGTTGCTCTCTCTCAGTGGCAAAAATATAAACACAGCAATATTAACTTATCTGTTGCTCAGGTAAGTGTAGACTCTGGACACTTTGCGATTTCTTGGCGCCAAGCCTTAAATAAGATACAGCAAGTAGACCCGCAAGCAGTAATTTTGTCATCCCCTTTTGAAAAATTACAACAGTATACGCTTGCTGGGCAAGGTGCAAAGGAAGCTATGGATATCAAAACAAGCTATGTGAGTAGCCATTTTTTTGATTTACTTGATATGGATGTTCAAGGGAAACAATTAGCTAATTGGCAAAATGGTGTGATCATCAACCACGCCCTTGCTAAGCATTTAAGTAGTACGCAAGAGCTGAGTTCACTCATTGGCACGACGATTAGTTACGGTTTAGAAAACCAGCAACTCACAATTATTGGGATCAGTGAGGATATTCCTCATTGGGGTCGCAGGCAAAGCATTATGCCCACTTTATACTTACCCTTGAATATATATGATGAGGAAGTGTTAAAAAATTTTTCAATTCTATCAAGCAACATTGACGCACTTAGTAACAACAGTGACTTTAATCGTTGGTTAAGCGAACAAGCCTCAAATATTAATATCCATAAAGCAGCAACATTAGCAGATATTTTGGCCAAATTTGATCAACAATCAACTGATTTACTTTGGTTTGGATTAATAATTACACTGATCATTCTTGCAGGGATCTTTAGTGGCTTATGGTATCAAGTACTCGCGCAACTTAGGCTAGATAAACAATCTATTTGTGTATTGTTAGCTATAGGGGCTACTGACGGTTTTATCGTTTTTAATCGCTGCAAACAAATACTCTTTGCTTTTATATTGGCGCTCATTACGTGTTTTATTTTTTATGAATTGATTGGATCAACTTTACTTGGCTTTGACTTACTTGCATTATTCATCGCACTTTTAACCACACTAATATTATGTGTAACTGCAACGTTGTCGCCTTTAGTTAAATTACTTAAAACCCCTATTCAGCAAGCTTTAAGAGACTTGTAGGTGATATTAGGCTGTGTGTGGATATACATAGCCTAATTTAGCAATCACTTATTTAGCCTATATAAGGCCCTAATAAAAGAAGCGTAAACACAAATTATAGATGAAGTTAGCGCCCCAATTAAAAATCGTCAATCAGCCAAGTGTCACAAAAATTAATAATGTTATTTAAATCATATAGCACTGTATTAGCATAGCTTTAAAGCAGTTCGGCTTTTTAGTTTAAGTGTAATCACCAACAATTAAGACTATTTTGCAAATTTGCCCTTTGCTAACGCCCTGAATATGTTAGTTTATTAACATGAGTATTGAGTAAAGAATTGGTATGAGTAAGCAAACCCGCTGGACCCTTAAAAGTATTGCTAAAGAGTTAGGTGTGTCTAACGCGACAGTATCTAATGCGTTTAATCGCCCTGATCAGCTATCGGCTAAACGCCGAGACGATATTCTTGCAGCGTGTAAAACTTTGGGCTATTACGGGCCTAATAAGGCCGCGCAATCGTTGCGTAATGGCACATTTAATATTGTTGCTTTAGTGCTGCCCGATAGTGTGGAATACATGGTGTCGGACCCTGTGGCTAGTAGCTTTATGCGCGGTGTTACCTCGGTGCTTGAAAAAAATGGCATTAATGTTTTATTGTTTTCAGGTAATAGCGATAACCTTAACAACGTGGTCGACTTTGTAGATGGCTTTATTTGTTATGGCCGCCCTCGTAATAACGCGTTAGTTGAGCAGTTAAAAACAGTGTCTAAACATGTAGTGACAATTGATTTTGATATTGCTCGCAATGCCTCTGTAAATATTAATAACGAGCAAGCAAGTTACGAAATTGCTAAACACGTACTACATAATCAAAACGATAAAGTGGCTATATTAGGGCTTAGGCTACTTGATGAAAACGTATTATGCCGCGTGTATGAACATCACGAATTTGAAACCGGACAATCTATTTCGCATCAACGTTTACGTGGTTATCAACGCGCTTTAAGCGAGGCAAATATTACGGTGGCTGACGATCGTATTTGGAACATTCCTGAAAGCAGCGAGCGTTTTGCAAATATTGCTGCTAAAGAGGTTTTAAGTGCCTCCCCTCGTCCTAACGTTATTATTTGTATGAGTGATTTAATTGCCCTTGCCACAATGCGAGAAGCAATAAAACAAGGCATAAAAATAGGTGAAGAACTGCGTATTGTGGGCTTTGATGGTATTGATGAAGCAGCCCGATTTGTACCTCGCCTCACCACTATTCATCAAAACAGCCAAGAAAAAGGCGTTATAGCCGCCGAATTATTTATTTCTAAAGAAGAAAAAACTCAGGAAGTCAGTTACGAATTAGAGATTGGTGCGAGTAGTTAGCTTACAAACCTTGTAATAGTTTTATGTGTTAAAAAGCCAAGCTACTTAAGCTTGGCTTTTGCTTTACATGGCGTTTGTAAATTACTTTTATAGTATTAAGCTAAAAATGAATTTAAGTTAATCGTTGTTTCTTCATCACCGTTTACTTGCGTAATAAGTGCATGGCGTAATTTAAAATCAACAGTAAGTGAAATAGTTTGCTCATCTAGTTGCCACGATAAACAACACATACTGCCCTCACCTTGGGCGCTAAATTCACCCGCAAATGCAGGGTGTGAATTGCGAATTTTAATTAATTCAATTAAACCTTTTACTACAGGCTTATTTAAGGCTTTGTCGATTATATTTGCATCTAAATATGGGCGGTTAATATCACGGCCTACATTTGTATTTGTCAGTAATTCCATGTCGTTTTCGCAAGCAAATAGGCCGCCGTAATATACTTGTGGTACACCTGGTGCAAAAAATTGAATTGCACGCGACAGTAAGTAATCAAAGTCTTTAGCGCCTAATGCGTTGTAGTACGTACAGTTAACTTGATATAAGTCGACATTACTCGCCGCAGCGCCCGTAGCTTGGCGGCTTTGGTTGTTGCTGTTAGCGTGCATAGTTTCTACTAGGTTATCAATCTGCTGTGCATTTAATAGCCCTGGTTTGTCGCCCATTGGACCTGCGTCAATAATGCCAATACCGTCGTGTGTATCAAGTACGGTTAAGCAATTACGTGGCGAAATTTGTAACCATTTGAGTAGTGCATCTACATCGTTGTTAAATAAGCTGTGTAAAATAAGCGGTGGTAACGCAAAGTCGTAAACCATATTTACGCGTTTTGCCACTTCTACCTGAGTTTGATAATGGCTATGAATTTCTGCAATGGTTTCCATGCCTAAATCGTTTGCTTGCTTAGATAAGTTATCTAGGTAGCCAAACGTTTCATCAAGCATAAAGCAGTTAGTGCCAGCTTGCTTAATGGCGTAACCCGCCGCATCTAAACGAATAATATTTACATTGTTAGCCGAAAATTTAGTAAGTACGTTATTTAAATACGCAACACCGGCTTCTACTTTTACGTTTATATCAATTTGGTTATCGGTAAAAGTGGTCCAAAAGTCATACGTTTTACCATCACCACATTTCATTGGGGTAAAGCAACTACCAGGACGTGGGCGGTAAATTGCTTTTTGCTCAGCTTCGCTCATACCATTTGGAAATACATCATCTTTGGTTAAAAACAAATCCCAAAATTCTGATTGCTTACCTTTAGCTAATACATCTTGAAACTGAAAAGACTGCGCCGATACATGGTTAACAATTAGGTCAGCCATTAAGTCGAGATCTTTACCTAATACTTGTATGTCTTCCCAAGTGCCTATTCTAGAATCAACTTCACTATGATCAATAGGGTCAAAGCCAGCATCGCTGCCATCAATAGGATTGTAAAATGGCAATAAGTGCACACCACCAAATACGCCTTTTAAAGGGCCGTTTAAAAGTGTGGTTAGCGCGCCTATATTTTGGCCAGTGATTCGATCAGCATATGTGATCAATTGAACTTTATTCTTCATCATTGTGTGATTACCATGTTGAAACTTAATCGATTAAGATATATCTTTAACTAGCGAGTAAGAATTTACAAGTAATTTTTAATAATTTTACATACAAATTTCGTGTCTCACGTAATACTACAGTAAGCAACTGACTGACTTACGAAGTATTAATAGAGAATTTAACGAGGAATAAACACATGACAAAATCACACACACACGTAAGCAGCGACCCACTGCAACAAATACGCTGGCTTACATACATGATGTTTTTTATGTTTGCCATGACCTCTGACGCAGTCGGCATGATAATCCCCGAACTTATAAAAGATTTCGGTTTGAGCATGACTCAAGCTAGTGCATTTCATTACGCCCCCATGGCATTAATAGCCTTTAGTGGATTATTTTTAGGTTTTTTAGCTGACAGCCTTGGCCGTAAAAAAACCATTATGCTAGGTCTATTAATATTTTCTGCGAGTTGTTTTTTATTTGCATTTAGCACCAGCTTTACCTTCTTTTTAGTATTGCTTTGCTGCATAGGCCTGGCCATTGGTTTATTTAAAACCGGCGCACTGGCATTGCTTGGCGATATTTCACATAGTAACGACGACCATACTAAAACCATGAACAAGGTTGAGGGCTTTTTTGGCATTGGCGCTATTGTAGGCCCTGCCCTAGTTGGTGTTTTATTAGTGCAAAACGTTAGTTGGACATACCTGTATATTACTGCGGGCGTAATGTGTTTAATCCTTGCTTTATTAGCATGGCGCGCAGACTACCCTGACGTAGTTAAAACAACTGAAAAGCCAGCCTCTTTGGCAACCACCATGAAAATGGTAAAAAACCCTTATGCACTTGGCTTTTCTTTAGCTATTGCACTTTATGTAGCGACTGAAGTGGCTATTTATGTATGGATGCCGACGCTATTAAAGGACTACACAGGCTCTTGGCCGCTCCTTGCCACTTATGCACTTACTATATTTTTTATACTACGTGCTGCAGGTCGTTTTATTGCCGTATGGTTACTAAATCGTTATAGCTGGCAAGGTGTTATGGCTTATTTAAGCTTAGGTATTGCGCTTTGTTATGTGGGTACACTTATTGGTGGCGTTGACTGGGCTGTAGGGTTATTACCTCTTTCAGGTTTATTTATGTCTATGGTTTATCCAACTTTAAACTCTAAAGGTATATCGTGTTTTCCTGCTGAGCGCCATGGAGCCGTAGCCGGCGTTATATTATTTTTTACCGCATTATCGGCTGCTTTAGCTCCTTTATTTATGGGTATGATCAGCGATTACTTTGGCCATGTGCGCTATGGCTTTTACTTAGCAACAGGGTTTGCCGTGATTTTATTTGTAGCTATGTTGTTCAATTATTTACGCGACCCATCAATGAGTGCTTTACAAGAAAATAACCCAACAGCTTAAAAACTTGTATCTCAATACAATAAAAAACACTTTGAAAATCAACATATGAATAATAAAAGAGCAAATTAAACACAAAATGATTTGCTTATTGTAAAATATTTGTTATTTTTACTTAATCGATTAAGTAAAAATAACAAATCCTACTGGGTTCAACACAACGAGGCGTTCACATGACAACACACAATACACCTTTATATTTAATCAGCGCTTTAGCACTTGCCGTAAGTCAAGGCGTTAACGCACAAGAAACAGACCAAGCAACACCTGAAGCATCACAAAACAAAGGTCTTGAAACAATAGTTGTAACCGGCGTACCACGTCGAACAACAATCATGGCTTCAAGCGTTTCAGTTAGTAGCGTATCACTTGAACAAGTTCAGGTGTCTACTCCTCGCTCAACAGCCGAGGCTTTTAGAATCATCCCTGGTATTCGTGCAGAATCGACAGGTGGCGAAGGTAATGCAAATATTGCTGTTCGTGGCCTGCCAGTTGCTTCAGGCGGTGCAAAATTTTTACAATTACAAGAAGATGGTTTACCTGTACTGCAATACGGTGATATCGCTTTTGGTAATTCAGATATTTTTATGCGATTAGATAACACTGTGCAAACTATCGAATCGGTTCGTGGTGGCTCAGCATCTACTGCAGCAAGTAATGCACCTGGTGGCATTATTAACTTTATCTCTAAAAATGGCGAAAACGAATCTGGCAGTGTATCTACAACACTTGGCTTAGATTACGACAGCGTTCGTACAGACTTTGAATACGGCACTTACTTAACCGATAGCGTGCGTTTTCATGTTGGTGGCTTTGTTCGACAAGGCGAAGGCCCGCGCGAAACAGGTTACACGTCTAATAAAGGTGGCCAAATAAAAGCTAACCTTACAAAAGATTTCGACAACGGTTACGTTCGCCTTTACTACAAACACTTAGACGATAAGAGTGTTGGCTACCTTCCAATGCCAATGTACTCAAATGGTGACTCTATTGCTGGATTTGATGCGCAATCAGACACACCTCACTCAGCGTTATTTACTAAAACAGTACGTTTAAATGGTGAAAACCAAATCAGTAGCGGCGATATTCGCGATGGTATGAATCCAAAGGTTGACTCTGTTGGTTTTGAAGCTGTATTTGATTTAGATAACGATTGGCGTATCGAAAACCGTTTTCGTAAATCATCAATAAGCGGCAACTTTAACTCGCTTATTCCTGCTGAGGTTGGCAGCGCATCATCTATTGCACAGAGCATTGGTGGTGTAGGCGCAACACTCAGTAACGCAAACACGGGCGCTGCATTTAACGACGACCTCGCTATGCGAATTCATACGTTTGACGTAACAATGAACGACTTCGATTCATTAGTAAACGACTTTAAACTAACTAAATCGTTTGATGATGACACCAGCATTACCTTTGGTTATTACGCGTCAACACAAAACATTGCTATGTCGTGGTTATGGAATTCATACCTTATGGAGCTTAAAGGCGACAATGCAGCATTATTAAATGTTACTGCAGCTGACGGTACTGAATTTTCAGAAAATGGTTTATATGCGTATGGCACACCTTACTGGGGAAACTGTTGCCAACGTGATTACGACACAGAGTACGACACCCGTGCACCATACGTTGCATTCTCTACTAAATTAGGCGACGTAAGCATTGATGCAAGTGCCCGTTACGACAGTGGCGAAGCTCGCGGTAACTACGCAGGTGCCGTAACATCAACTGTAGATATGAACCGCGACGGTGAAATATCAATCCCTGAGCAAAACGTTGCTGGAATTGATACAGCAAACGCCAGCCCAGTAAATTACGACTGGAACTATTCTTCTTATTCAATTGGTGCTAATTATCAAATTGATCCAAGCCTTGCTACGTTTGCACGTATTAGTAAAGGTGGGCGTGCAAATGCTGACCGTCTTTTATTTGGTAAAGTACGCGCCGACGGCTCTGTTGCAAAAGAAGACGCTGTTGATGAAGTAAACCAGTTTGAGTTTGGTGTTAAAAAGCGCTTTGATTCATTATCAGTGTTTGCTACTGCGTTTTTTGCCGAAACTGAAGAGCAAAATTTTGAAGCAACATCACAAACGTTTTTTGACCGTGAATACGAAGCAAAAGGGATTGAAATAGAATCTACTTACTTTATTGATGCATGGGATTTTCGCGGTAATTTAACCTGGACCGATGCAGAAATAGCAAAAGATGCGCTTAACCCAGATGTTGTAGGTAATACGCCACGTCGTCAAGCCGATTTAATTTACTCATTAATGGCACGTTACAACTATGAAAAAGGCGCTGCAGGGGTAAGTTTCATTGGTACTACCGATGCCTACGCTCAAGATAATAACGATCTACAATTTGACGGCTACACACAGGTAAATGGCTTTGTAAGCTATGACTTATCTGAAAACCTTAATATTGCGCTTAATGTGAATAACCTATTTGATACAGTAGGTATTACAGAAGCAGAAGAAGGTTCAGTACCTGAAAATAACATTATTCGTGCCCGTACTATTAACGGCCGCACAACGTCGGTAACTTTAAAATACGCTTTTAACTAAATGTGTGTATTGCGCTGCGGTGAGTAGTCACTGTAGCGCCTTTTAAAGTATGAATAAATAACACCCTTCACGTTTTTTAGCCTAGCCTTGCTAGGCTTTTTAGGATATTCCAAATGACTAAACTCCTGTGCTTAGGCGAGCTATTAATTGATATGCTGCCACAAGATGCTAATAACTCAGCCTATTTACCTATACCAGGTGGCGCGCCTGCCAATGTAGCTGTTGGCTACGCAAAACTCGGCGCAGAGGCTGCATTTTGTGGAGGCAAAGGGGACGATCATTTTGCCAATCAATTAAGTAATGCATTAGCGCAATACAATGTAAATACAGACTATTTATTTACCATTGCAGGCTCACAAACCGCCATGGTTATAGTAAGCCTTGATGAAACCGGCGAGCGTAGTTTTGGCTTTTATCGCCATAACACAGCCGATGTACTATTAACGCAGGCGCATTTAGCGCATATAAATTGGCAAGAAATAAGCACACTACACTTTTGTTCAAACACATTAACCGAATCAGCAATTGCCAACACAACGGTTAAAGCGCTAGAACTTGCAAAAGCGAATAATAAGCTCGTCAGTTTTGATGTGAATTTACGCTACAGCTTGTGGGAAAACACAAGCGATATAGCAAGCAATGTAAAAGCCTGTTACACCTATTGTGACATAGTAAAACTCTCGCGTGATGAACTTAATTTTTTAGCCCAGCATAGCGATACAAGCGGTGAAAAATACATTCAAATGCTATTAAATACCGGAGTAAAACTGGTGTTTTTAACCGATGGGCCAGAGCCTGCCACGGTTTACCACAGCGCATTTACACTTAACGAATCGGCACCAAAAATAAACGCCGTAGATACAACAAGCGCAGGTGATGCATTTATAGCGGGGGTTTTATACTACTTAAATAACTTAGGAAGTGATTTACAACTAGCAGATAAACTAAATGATAAAGCGAGCGTAAAAGGCGCTCTGCACTTTGCTCTTAAATGTGGCTCTAAAGCGTGTTTAGCTAAAGGGGCATTTCCGGCATTACCTGTGCTGGCTGATGTACTTTAATAGACCTAATGTTTTTTAAGTTCAAATCTATGCAGTAACGCGTTGTTACTGCATAGCATCAAACACCATTTTACTATCCACTATTTGTTCAAAGTGCGTTATTTTTTGATTTTTAAGCTGCCAAATATGCGCGACCCTAGCTTGCATTTTTTTACCCGTTTTAATATAAGTACCAGAGTACGTGCCATACACTACAACAGTATTATCTTGGGATAAGTAGTTTTGTGGCGTAAACATGTAGTTATACCACTCGCTTGCAAGCTTTTGAAAAACATGTTCAGTAATGTCATTCATACCATGGTATGTACCAGCATAAGCAAAACCGTCAGCCTCTTTCCAAGTAATAGTATCACTTGCATGAGCAACTAAATTTTGCCCATTCTCTTGCGATGTTTTGCCTACATACGTACTTTTAATTATGTCTATGTTGCTCATTTTTGCACACCCTTGCACTATAAAAAGGAAGCTCAATAAAGCTGTAATATAAACAGCTTTATTATTTAGAAATTTCATCGCACTATACTAGCCCAACTGATTGCTGTAAGTAGGTAACCCACTGCTCAGTTTTTCCATAATAATGGGCTATATCGGCTTTTTGCCACTTACCTGTGTCAAATTCAAATGCTGCACTAGGAAAACCTTGCCCATGAATATTGTGCAATAAGCCACGGCTTTGTGCTATATGTTGATCTGTTGCATCGCCTTCTAGCGCATTAAAGTGGGTTTCAAATAAGGCCTTGTTTAAACCCAGCTCCAATGCAATATCAGTCAGTACATGCAGCTGCATAATGTTTTTACCCTGAGCATAATAAGCATGTTGAATACTATTAAGCATTTCCCCACCTGATATACCAAGCTCTTGCGCTGCCAATATAGCGGTAATAGCCGGAGCCGAGTTGAGTATAATATCGTTGGTTTTTAAAAGCCCATCAGTATAGTTACTACCAAATACCTGTCCGGTTTTCTTCGCTATGACACTGTCGTTTTTAAGTGCAAATTCACGCCATGCAGGAGTCACAGGTTTGACATTATCACCTGTTAGCATGCCTCCACTGTGTACTTTTACAATTAAACCATCAATATTTTCAGCAGCGGTGATCAAGGGCACGCTGCCGTAAGTCCAACCACATAAAGGGTCAACAATTATATGTAACGTTACGCTTTTCATTAATATTTCCTATCTAAATAATTGTTTAACGCAAGGGCGCTCAGTGCCATTGCATCTCACCCATAACCACTTTTGAGCCCAACTCTAAAATGCTTCTTGCACCTAAATCAGGGTAAGCTTGAGTCATGATCTCTACAAATTCAGCTGAGTTTTTTGAACTTTTTGCAGCGCTATCCGCTTTATTTAAGTACCCTTTCATGAATGACACACCAGAAAGGTCTTGTTTACTGCCCTGTAAAAAATGACCTGGAATAACAGTCTGAGGTTTTAAATTCTCGATGTTATCTAATGTTGACTGCCAAGTTTGACGCTCTGCGGCAGTGCTCGAATCGGCCAACCACACATGCATTTGATCAAATACTACAACCCCACCCAGCACTGTTTTTATAGAAGGGATCCAAAGGTAAGTATGCTTTGGATCATGCTGTAAATTTTTAATAATAATTTCTTTCCCATCTATAGTTAGGGTATTTGATAGTATTACTTCTGGCAAAATAATTTCTTTAGGTGCATTGCTCTTTAAAATAGGCCCCCAATAATTTAACTTTCCTTGCATTGAGCGTTTAATATTCTCTACTGTTGATTTAGTCGCTAATAACTTTGCTTTTGGAAAAGCAGCTTTAATTACATCTAAACCAAAGTAAAAATCAGGGTCGCTGTGACTAATATAAACAGCTGTTAATGTTTTACCGCTCGCTTTTATTTTTTTAACCAATGCTTGTGCATCATTACGCTGAAATTGGGCATCCACTAATAACACTTCGTTATCACCACTTATAATGCTTGATGAAACAGCAAAAATACTTTTGTCTTGTGGGTTATATACATCCACAACTAATTCACTTTGCGCTAATACCGGTTGCATTAATGTGCTTGCTAATAAAGCTGTTGCTGCTAGTACGTGTTTAACTTTTTTCATTCTCAGTAGCCTGTTTGTTATTTCGTTAAGATGAGGCTATTGTATGTTGCAATTTAAGAATGAAAAACTAGGCAGAATGCAACTGTCTGTTGCATAAATCGAACATATAGGCAAAGTGAATGGATAGAATTATTGCAGCTGATGTATTTATAAAAATTGTAGAGCAGAAAAGTCTAGCCGGTGCTGCCCGTGCTTTAGATATGTCTAGATCTATGGTTACACGGTATTTGAATCAAATGGAAAAGTGGGCAAATACCCAACTACTCCATCGGTCAACAAGAAAAATAACACTCACGTCAGAGGGTGAAAAAGTACTTAATCACAGCCGAGAGCTCATTGCCATCGCCCAAAACATTAGTGCGCCGATAGAAAATAATAACAGATTAAACGGGCAAATTAGGTTGTCGTGCTCGCCTTTTTTAGCACATGATGTACTACCAGATATGTTGCAACAATTCTTACACGCTCATCCCGAAGTCAGTATTGATGTACAAATTAGTAATCACGTTACAAATTTGGTAGAAGAGCGAATAGATTTAGCAATTAGAATTACCAATGACTTAGATCCTAATATAATTGCTCGCCCACTTGGGAAATGCCATTCAGTATTATGTGCAAGCCCAGAATATTTAGAAAAAAACTCTAAGCCTATAACTACGGATGACTTGAGTCGCCATAACTGTTTAAACTATTCACGGTTTGAAAAAAGTATGTGGCATTTTTCACACCCTGAAAAACCCGTATCTGTAGCGATTGCTGGTAACTTCAGTGCTAATGATTCGAGCTTACTGTTAAAAGCTGCTCTTAATAATCAAGGAATAACTCTACAACCTAAGTTTGCTGCGCAGAAATATATAAATAATGGAAAGTTAATACATTTACTACCACACCTTAAACCACAAACTTTGAGCATATACGGTATTTACCGCTCTAGGAAACATCAGTCACTTGCACTTCGTTCATTTATTGATAGCTTAGTAACGTATTTTGATAAAATTGATACTTAACAATAAGCGAAAACTATTAAACGTTCGCTATAAGTCCTTTATTTAAGAGTTGAAATAGCGCTTTGTAAGCGCTATTTTTTGAAAGAAGGGATTTATTATTCGTCTAACCAATCTATGGCTGCGGTAGCATTTTCAAAGTATTGAACCTCACCCGATATAAACCAGTTACCTATTTTTGCCATTCGAGCTTGCCACTCTTTATTACCGTAAATAGCTACTTTTTTAAATTCTTTAGAGTGTTTAACACCTAACTTTAAGTCATCCCAAGCTGCACGTAATTCCCAACCTTCAAGTTCACTACCGTCTATTAATGCATTCACCACTGGATGCTTAACTTCGCCAAGAGCTGAGTTTATCATTGGGGTAATTATTTTGTAGTCGTCGTGAGTAAGCGTACCAACGGCTTTAAGTTTCAAAAAAAACTCTCTTCCTGCACGTTCAAGACCAATAGATAAACCATGTGTTGTGTGTACCATTACTGCTCTCCTTAAATAGGCTGAGTGGTAAAAGTACACCTTCTAAAATTAATTAGTCCTGAACTAAATCAATAAATAGTCCTGAACTAAATTAATAAATAATCTCAAATAAACGACTCAATCACACATTTTGTACGCGAGATATCTGATTTTCTACATCAGTTAAATGGCCCGTTTTAAGCCATACTTTTGCACCATTACTTCCCGCTTTAACGTTAACGGAGCTATTAATAGGCACTCTTAACCAACTGTTTTTTATAAGGGTATCGGCTTGCTCATCAAATGAGCCTTCAAGTACTAGCAGCTCTGCTCCACCTTTTGCGTTTATAACCATGCAGACGTTGGGCTTAAAGTGCAACAAGCTTACCTCTTCAAAGTCGTCTTTGTATAAAGGGGTTACGGCAACATTTTTGAAACTAGGATGCACCGTACTTTGCATCAAGTTTGTTTGCAAACGCACGTGCGTTCGATCATCTGGTTGAAACTGCCATAACTTTACAAATATAACGCAGCCATTTTCAGACCCCGGCTTATGCTTTGATTGCGGTGGATTACGGATATAAGAACCTGCCGCAAAGTCACCATGCTCATCTTGAAATACCCCTTCAAGCACAACAAACTCTTCACCGCCTGTATGTACATGCGGCGAAAACTCACTGCCAGGTGCATAACGAACAATGGTCGTTGCGCGAGCAACTTCGTCGCCCACTCTATCGAGCGCTCGCCTATCAACGCCCGCCATTGGCGATGCAACCCACGGGAGCGTTTCGCTATGTACCACAACTCGTTTACTAAAATCGGCAGCAATTTTCATATTTGGCTCCTAAGCGTAACTTCACTTAAATTTTAAACTAATAACCTAATTAAGCCGCAACACTTGGGCGTTTTGCTACTTTTTCTTGCCATGCAACTAAATGGGTAAGCTCATTCGGGATTGCTATTTGTGCAAATCCAGCAAATACCAACCCAGCATACAATGTAATATCAGCAATACTAAATTGTTTACCAGCAACAAACGCCGATTGCGCTAGTACATCATTAAAATAGCTAAACCCTTGGCGCGCTTTTTCGCCTTGTTTTTCACCCCAAGCCACATTTTGATATGTTTCAAGCTCTGGACCTAAGCCATCAGTTGCATGATGAAAGTAAGTTGCCACAGCGTCAAGCACCATAGATTCTGCACGCTTTTGCATCATGTTAATTACTGCACGCTCTTTTGCGGTTTCACCCATTAAAGATGGGCCTTCGAATGCGGTATCAATATACTCAGTAATAGCGGTACTTTCTGATATAAACGTGCCGTCATCTAGCTCTAATACCGGCACACCTGCTAATGGGTTTTTAGCTAAAAAGGCTTTTGTTCTGTGTTCACCATTTAATAAATCAACAGGTACAAACTCAACATTTGAAGTGGCATTTTTTTCAGCTAGTGCGATACGAACACGAAGTGGATTTGGAAAGTTTTCTACATCATAAATTTTCATAGCAATCTCTATCTTTATTGTTTAGAAGTGAATTAACGGCCCAGCCTACCTATCGATAGGTAATTTATAATATTAAACCAAATTTAAGTCAACGTTTAAATTATTCTGATTTATGGGATTTAACATAATTCATAATAAAATTAGGGGGTTGCTTAAAAGTAAAAACGCTTGTAAATAACTACCTACTGGTCGATAATTTTGCTGTACCAATTGCATTAAATAAGTGATCTATTATTGCACTAAGAAAATAGCGCAATAACAAGGCGAAAATTATGACATGCAGTTGTTCTATATGAATAGTTTTTAACGCAGTTAGTAAGTTGTTTAATGCGATAGAATGATCATGTTTTTAATAAAATTGGTATTGCTACGGATAGGAAATATTAAAAATGAGTAAAAAAGAAGCTTTATTAAAAGCCGCTGAAAACAAGGTGCGACTTGGCGGGTACAGTAATTTTAGTTTTAGAGAGCTGGCCAGCGAAGTCGGCATTAAAAGCGCCAGTGTGCACTATCACTTTCCGACTAAGGCCGATTTAGGTGCAGAGCTTGCTCATCAATATACTGATTCTTTTTTAGCTGCGTTAGGCGAGCCAAGCGAGCTTAAAGCAAACGGTAAAAATCCTATTGATGTGTACACACAGCTTTTTAGACGTGCATTAGTAACCGATAAAAAAATGTGTTTATGTGGTTTGCTAGGAGCCGAAAGCGATAGCCTTCCAGATAAAGTACGCCTTGAAGTAAAGCGCTTTTTTAATCAAAACCTAACATGGCTTAGCGCTGCACACTTAGCTAATGGTGAGCCTAACCCCGCTCAAGCAGCTATTCAAACAGTGAGCTTGCTTGAGGGCGCTATGATGATAAGCAAAACGCTCGACGATAATAGTTACTTTGAACTTGCAACTCAGTAATACCTAAATTTAGTACACAAAAAAAGCGAGCTATTGATTACAATAGCTCGCTTTTTAATGCTTGAAATAACTTATGTGATTATTAAGCCGCTGTTGGTTTAACTTTATGCTTAGAGTGCACAATTGCTAAAACAATTAAGCCAATCACTGTTACTACAGCGCCAATAGGTTTACCTAAATCGCTTGATAAGTTAAGACCAATTGCTGCAGTGCCAATATAAGAAACCGTTACCGCTGTTGCTATAACAGCAGGAACACTGGCAATCCAATGGAATGTACCACGGTCAAACAAGTACTTAGTGGCAAGCCATAATACGCTTGTAGAAAGCAGCATGTTTGAAAATGCAAAGTAGCGCCAAATTAATGAGAAATCGAGCTTCGTCATAAAGTACGCTATAGCAAGTATAGGCACCGCCACTAATAAGCGATTACGTAAGCTTTGTGGAATATTAAACGCATCAACAACTGTTAAACGTAGTGAGCGGAACGCTGTATCACCAGAAGTAATTGGGAATACGGCTACTGCAATAATTGCCATTATACCGCCAAATACGCCTAAGTAACTGTTAGCTACATGGTTAACAACTAAGCCTGGACCACCTTGGTCAAGCAACGCTTTTAAGCCCGCGTAACCATCTGGGAATGCTGCAATACCAGCAAGTGCCCATACACAACCTACAATACCTTCACACATCATAGCGCCGTAATAAACAGGACGTACGTATTTTTCGTTAGTTAAACAACGCGCAATAATAGGCGCTTGAGTAGAGTGAAAACCACTAATAGCACCACAGGTGATTGTTATAAATAACAGTGGCCATGTTGGTAGTCCATCTGGGTTTGGCTCTAAAAAGTCATGTGCGTGGTCAGCTTCAAAGTAAGCTAAAAAGTCACTTGGTACAGGTAAGTGCGGCGCATTAATAAGTAATGAAATAGCAATTGCCACTGTCATTACAATCATTAGCGCACCAAAAATTGGGTAAAACTTAGTGATAATTTTATCAATTGGTAGCAAGGTCGCTAAAAAGTAATACGCTAAAATGGCAAGTACCCAAAAGGTATTATTTGCCAGTATTGTACCTTCAAAAAAATCAAGGTTACTTAGCAAACCTGCAGGGCTCATAATAAATACTACACCTACAAAAAACAGTAGCATGGCAGTAAATACAAGCATAAAGCCTTTAAATACGACGTTGTAATAATGGCCTGCGATTTCTGGTAGGCTTTTACCGTCTTCTTTTATACTCATTACACCTGAGAAGAAGTCGTGTACAGCGCCACCTAACACATTACCAAGTACAATCCATACTAGTGCAACGGGTCCGTATAAAGCACCTAAAATTGGGCCAAATATTGGACCTACGCCAGCAATGTTTAAAAACTGAATTAAAAATGCTCGTACAGGGTGAATAGCTACGTAATCAACACCTTCGCTAAAGCGTTTTTGTGGTGTGTCAGCAGTTGAATCCAAACCGGCTTGTTTTTCAACAAATGGGCTGTAAAACTTATAGCCCAGTATTAAAATAGTGAGGCAGATAAAAAAGATGATCATAAAGCACGTTTCTCTTTTTGTATTTTAGTTATAGAGCGCATTGTGTGTCGCCCCGCCTTTTCAATCCGTGAATAATCGACGAACGATAACAAAGCTTTAACCCTCAAACAATAAGACGTTTAGCTAATACAATAATCGATATAAGCCACTATTTACGCAACCTGCGCACTTAACACTCACTTATCGCCTATGTCTTATTTTAGGCACAAAAAAAGCGGTTAAACTTTTACGTATAACCGCTTTCACACACAATGTTTTTTTAAAGTGGGTTCATAAACTCACTAATTTGTTGATGCGTTAAAGTAGGTGTTGCACCAGAACTTTCGGCGACCATTGCTCCAACGGCACATGCAAAGTCAACGGCATATTGCGCGTCGTCGTTGCTACAAAGCTGATAAATTAACGAACCTAAAAACGAATCCCCTGCGCCAACAGTGTCAATTACGCTAATTAAATAACCTGAATTATAAAAATTTTCGCCTTTGATTGTTAATAAAGCACCGTGGCTGCCTTTGGTTACACATAAGTAATCGGTACTTGTTTGCTGTGCTATAAACGCTAAATTTTGTTCAAGCGAATGAAACTTACAACCCATCGCTTTTGCAATTTCGTATAGCTCTTCATCGTTTAACTTAATAAAGTCTGCTTTATTCATTAAATCTACAAGTGTTTCTAGCTTGTAATGCGGTGCACGTAGATTTACGTCAAATACTTTAAAGTTTGCTACATCAACGAGTTGATTTAACGTAGCTAAAGACGCTTCGCTTCGCCCAATTAGGCTGCCAAATACAAATACATCGCTACTTTTAACTTTACTAAGTAACTCATCGGTAAGCGCTATATTATCCCACGCAGTGTCTGCCACTATTTCATAACTTGCAGAGCCACCACTGTCGAGCGTTACCTCAACCGTGCTAGTTTTTTTGTCACTATTAATAGCAATGTATTCGCAGCTTACGCCTTTGCTAGTAATTTCGCCTAGTAACTCAGCGCCTAACTCATCGTTACCAACAGCGCTGATCATGTCGGCTTTAATGCCTAGTGAGTTAATACGCACACACATATTAAGTGGCGCGCCACCTAAGCGTTTACCTGAATCAAAACAATCCCACAGCACTTCGCCAAAACAGCTAACACTTACGTTTTCGCCTGATTTATGATTAATTAAAATGCTCATAATTAGTTACTCTTTTGATCAAGTACAGCCTGCATAATGGCTTTAATTTTACTATTAGGTGCATACAGCGCAGCAATCGACTTTTTATATTCAGCAGTAAACGTTTCGTTATGCTCAAGCTTACCAAACAAGCTCGTTAACTTTAAAAATGCAATCGGGCTAGTTTGAGTCTCTTGCGCGTAAGAATTAAGCTCTTTGTGCATAGCATCTTGAATTTCAAGTTGCTCGCCGTTTTCAGTTAAACCTTTATCGCTGTATAAACACCAAGTAGCAATAACAAGCGTTGCCAGTGATACATCTCGACCTTGTACTAGGTTTTCGTTAATTGTGGCAATTAAAAACTTAGGCAGTTTAGCTGAGCTTTCACTACAGATACGCGCTAGGCTGTCTTTAATATTAGGATTAGCAAATCGCTCTATTAACGTATCTTTGTAACTTTCAAGGTCAATGCCTTCAAGTGGTTCAAGATTTGGGGTTACTTCTTTATCCATAAAAGCACGTAGGTATGTGGCAAATAATTCATCCGATACCGTTTCGTCAATAGTGCCATAGCCATGGATTGAACCTAATAAACCAAGCACAGAATGCCCTGCATTAAGTAAACGTATTTTCATGGTTTCATAAGGCGTTACATCAGTAACAAACTGTGCACCAACAACATCCCAATTTGGACGAGAGTCACTAAATGTGTCCTCTATTACCCATTGTGTAAACGACTCACAGGTAATTGGCCACTCGTCGCTAACACCATATGCATCAACAACGTAATCAATATCACTCTTTTTAGATACCGGTGTAATACGGTCAACCATCGCATTTGGAAACGATACGTTTTGCTCAATCCACTCACTTAAGTCTTTGTCTTGCTCTGTAGCAAAGGCTAAAAGCATTTTGCGTGTTACGTTACCGTTGTGCTGAATGTTATCGCACGACTGTACTGTAAACGCGCCTAGGCCTTGCTCTTTACGCAATTTTAACGCAGCGGTAATGTAGCCAAACGCTGTAATTGGGTCGTTTGGGTTATTAATGTCGTTAATAATATCTGGATTGCTGTAATCAAACTCGCCCGTTGCAGGGTTAAAGTTGTAACCGCCTTCGGTAATAGTAAGCGACACAATTTTAGTATCGCTGTGCGCTAGCTTATTAATTACCGCTTGTTTGTCCTCTGGAGCAAACAAAAAGTCGATCATTGAGCCAATTACTTTGTTATCTATTGTACCGTCTGGGTGTCTAACAGTAAGCGTGTAAAGGTAATCTTGCTGCTTTAAAATATCACGCAGACCACGGTTACCCTCTAAAAGGCCAACACCACATATACCCCATTGCTCAGAGCCCGGAGTTTTTAAAAGCTCGTTAACATACACTGCTTGGTGAGCACGATGAAAACCGCCCACACCAATATGTACAATACCGGCTTTAACTGCGCTACGGTCGTAGGTTGGTGTATCAACATGGCTTGGTAATTGAGCCAAGCTCTGTTGGTTTAGCCCTGTAACTAGAGCGTCAGTGTGTTGGTATTGTGTCATGGTGTGACCTTACTAAACAAAGATAAAATATAAATTACGATACTGTATTACGATAAGTAATTACGATGCTGTATTGAGTACTTTATGGCGCTTTAACGACCAGTACGCAGTAACAAAATAAATAACAGTACAAATAAAACAGGCTATTTCGAATTGCGATTTATTAGCGCTGTACATACTCATAGTTTCACTGAAAAACATCACTTGGCTTGCAAATATAAAAATAATAACCAGTGAAACCGTAGAAACCGCGTTAAGTACTTTTGTAAATACAGAGCTGTCAATTACTGGCTTTGGAATGTCTTTAGCCTCAGCTGCTTGATATTCTTTAATATCACGTTGCTCTTGCTTTTCTGCTGCAATTTCTTGTGTGTAATCGTCACCAGCACCGTATTTTTTAGCTAAAAGCGTGTAAACAACAATGGTGAAAATCCATGTAGGGATAAACAAGTAGTAAAACGACATTACATCAATTGCGTTCAAGCCAAAGCCAAACACAAGTGCTAACGCCCAAGATGCTATAGCCGGTACGCTGCGGGTAATATTTTTATATTTAGCCCAGTAACGTGTTAGGCCAATTTTAGGAAATAACACATGCTCAGCAAACACAATGCCGCCTACTGGTACAACTAATAAGCCTGCGTAAGTAAGTAGCGGAAGCATTTGAGAAAATACAAACGGGAAACATGCAATAATTACGGTTACAACACCTACAATAGCGGTTGTGCGTTCACGTGATTGATTAACAAATATAGATTGTGCTGCAAGGCCTGCACGGTAAAGGTTTGCGTTAGCTGTAGTCCAACCGGCAATAATTACAATAACAAAACCAGTCCAACCTAATGCATGGTATGCAACATCGCCCGGATCAAGTGATGAAATAGTTGTTTTAAGTAATACCGCAACACCTGCGCCCATAATACCGGCAGAGATCCACGCTAAGTAATGACCAAAAAACATGCCCACACCAGAAAACAAACCATAGCTTTTGCGTTTAGCAAATCTAAAAATAGCCATGTCGATTAAACCAAAGTGAGTTATTGAGTTAGCAGCCCATGCAAAGCCAATCACTTCTAATAGGCCAATGCCCTTTTCACCATCGGCATTGGTGCCCGTCCATATGGAGGAGTCGCCTATGGTCATAAAGTCGCTAAAGCTAGTTAAAGAGGTAGAACCTAATACGTGATTTGAAAGCTCAGGGAATAACGCGAACGAGCCTGCAATAAATATAACAAATAGCCACGGCGCACACAGCTTTGAAAAGTCAGCAACCGTAGAAAAGCCATACATCGCAACAAATACAACAATAGAGCCAACAGCTAAAACAATGGCTACAAACCAAAAGCTATTTGGATACCAATCAAGTTGCGCAGGTATATCAAACAAAAACCGCACGGCGGTGGAGGATACCGTGATCATCGCGGCCGATATAACACTAAAAATAACCACATTAGCCCAGTTATAGAGCTTGGTCATTGAGTTACCAGCAATTTTGTTTAAGTAGTTATATAAACTTAAGCGGGTTTCTACTGCAATGGGTGCAGTAATTAGCCACCAAGAACACATTGCTAACAGGTTACCTATTAATAAACCCAGTAGAATGTCGATGGTTGAAGCGCCTAATGCAACAAACGTTGCACCAATAACAAATTCAGTAGCCGCAACATGTTCGCCAGCGTATAGCCCTGCAAAATGCTTCCAGCCGTGAAGCTTATTATTAGCAACAGGAAGTTGCTCTTCGTTTACATCTTTAAATGTTTGTGTGTGTGGACTCGTTGCCATGGTATTTCCTATTGTTAACAGCAAAGTACTTAATACCTAAATACTTCGCCTTTTATAATTTGGTTTATAAACGCATGATGTTTTGCCACGTTTTGTTTTATTTTTAGTAAAGCAAAACCATCTACATTTATATTTTGCGTTTGCTTGCCTGTCAGTGAGTAAGGCGAGCAAATCGCGTTTAAAACTTTGTGTATTTAAAAAGCTGCGTGTTTACTGCTTTTAAGTGCAGGGTATGCACTAAAAAAATCTTGCCAATGCGTTAAATGATCAACATTTGGGTAAGCACTGTGTACATGATTAACAGAGCCTTGCATATGTTGCCCACCGCTGTAATGCAGTACTTGCATATTGGCGTCAATTCCTGCATTTACGCCGGCTTTACTGTCTTCAATTACTAAGCAATGCTCTGGCTTTACACCCATTTGCTTAGCTGCATGTAAAAATAAATCAGGCGCCGGTTTACCACGCTTAACTTCGCTGCTGGTAAAAACCGTATCGCTAAAGTACTTACTTAAACTCACTACGCTCAACGCTTTTGCGGTGCGTGCTGGGCTACTGCTAGTAGCTATACAAATAGGCACAGCTAAATTGTTAAGTACGTCTTCTATACCATCAGTCGTGGTTAGTCCGGTTTCAAATTCGTTTAATAGTGCCTCGCGGTAGTCACCTTCAAAGCTTTCAGGAAGAGTGACATTAAATGCATCCGCTATTTTTTGGCTTACTGTTTTAAAGTTGCAGCCTAAAAAGTGTTGCTGTACATAAGCGCGGTCAATCTCAACGTCTTTTTCAACAAGCATATTAATGAGTACTTGTGCGCTTAAAATTTCGCTATCAATAACAACGCCATCACAATCAAATATCACTAGCTCAATATTAGTATTCATCTTGTCACCTTATTAACACTGTTTGGTTTAGCTAATTTAAGTATAACGAGTTAAGCGCGATTAATATTGTGCAACTTTTTAGTGCAACTCAGTAATGAGCATAAGCTCACTGGTTGAGCATATTCCCTTTATTGCGCGAATATGTCAACACACTGTAAGTATAAAACGCACCAGCTTGGTGAAAATACCGCCAGATAAAACTAAAAACCTTTGTATTTAATAAATTTTATAAAAGCATATTGCGACTAAGGTCGTAGTAAAAAAATTACATTAATGTAAAAAGTGTATCTGCAAATTCATTTCATCTGTTTTACAAATCACATCAATCTAATTAATCAGTTTTACCGAAGTTAATAAAGTTAATACTATCGTTAACAGATTAACAGCCTGCACCACTGCCGGCACTTTTAAATAGATGAGGTCGACAATGAATACTCAAATAAACAAAACAAAATTAACACTAACTGCACTGGCACTTGCAATGGCATTACCGGCAAGCGCAGCAACAACTCTTACTAAAGATAACGGCGCAGCTGTTGGCGACAACCAAAATTCAATTACTGCTGGCGAACGTGGCAGTGTATTACTAGAAGACGTGCAACTAATTCAAAAACTGCAACGCTTTGCACGTGAGCGTATTCCTGAGCGTGTTGTGCATGCTCGTGGTACTGGCGCACACGGTGTGTTTGTAGCATCAAAAGAGCTAGATGATTTAACAATTGCAGCACCGTTTACACAAGCTGGTAAAGAAACAGACGTATTTGTTCGTTTTTCATCAGTAATTCACTCAAAAGGCAGCCCAGAAACACTGCGTGACCCACGTGGCTTTGCAACTAAGTTTTACACAGACCAAGGTAACTGGGATTTAGTAGGTAACAACTTACCGGTGTTCTTTATTCGCGATGCGATTAAATTTCCAGACATGGTTCACTCGTTAAAGCCATCACCGGTTGATAACATTCAAGATCCTAACCGCGTATTCGATTTTTTCTCGCACGAACCAGGTTCTACACAAATGCTAACGTGGGTTTACAGCGACTACGGTACACCAGCAAGTCTTCGTAAAATGGACGGTTGGGGTGTACATGCATACAAAATGATTAACAAATCGGGCGATGTTAAATACGTTAAGTTTCATTGGGTAAGCCAACAAGGTATTGATAACCTTGACGCAAAAGAAGTAGCTAAAGTGCAAAGCCAAGACTTCCAACACTTAACACGCGACCTTTACAGCGAAATTGGTAAAGGCAACTTCCCTAAGTGGGATCTATACATTAAAACGCTTGATCCGTCGCAGCTTGATGACTTTGATTACAACCCATTAGATGCAACAAAAATGTGGTTAGACATTAAAGAAACTAAAGTAGGAACAATGACCCTAAACCGTATGCCAACTAACTTCTTCCAGTCTACAGAACAAGTAGCAATGGCACCGGCAAACATTATTCCAGGTATTGAGCCATCAGAAGACAGACTATTACAAGGTCGTATGTTTTCTTACGCTGATACACAAATGTACCGCCTAGGTGCTAACCACCAGCAACTGCCAATTAACCGTGCAAAAGTTGAAGTGGTTAACTACAACCAAGACGGCGCAATGAATATTGGTAACACTACAAGCAATGTGAACTACCAGCCAAGCCAAGAAAACGTAGCTGAAAACCCAATTGCACGTAGAAGTAACACAGAGCTAAAAGGCTTTGTACAACAAGCCGCGATTAAAAAGCAGCAAAACTTCGCGCAAGCAGGTGTTATATACCGTGGTTTTAGCAAGCAAGAACGTACAAACCTAATTAATAACCTAGCAGGCGATTTAGGCAAAGTGCAAAACAGCAGTGTTAAACACAAAATGCTTAGTCACTTTTACAAAGCTGATAGCGAGTACGGTACACGCTTAACTAAAGCTGTAAACGGCGATATTAAAATGGTTAAACAACTAGCCGCTAACTTGTAAGTAGCTAGTTGTAATTAACTAGCTGTAAGTAATCAGTTGTAAAATTAGTCCCAACTAAGCAGCTATAAAAACAACCACAATCATGAGGAAGGAATAAACCCCTTCCTCTTTTATAAGAGACAATTGTTATGCGTAATTTATTAATTATAGTCGCTCTACTACTGAGCTTTACCAGTAGCGTTTACGCTCAAAATACATCAGATACACAAACACCCAGTTCGCAAGTTGAAAGCCAACATTCTGCAAAAACTCAATACGATAGCTTATTTGCTTATTACTTTGCCGCAGCACGTACAAACGACACAGCTGTAATAGAGCAATTTGTAGATGCTGGTATTCCTATCGACAGCTACAACAATAAAGGCTACACCGCGTTAATGATTGCCACTTACCATGGTAATAAAAACACGGTTAACACACTTTTACACTTAGGCGCTAATGCCTGTCTAGAAGATAACCGTGGCAACACAGCGCTAATGGCCGCTATTTTTAGAGGTGAATTTAGTATAGCTAAAACACTCGTATCACTTGATTGCGACAACGCGCATCAAAACAAAGCCGGTCAAACAGCAGAGCAATTTGCACAAACATTTGGTCAACAAAAAGTTATAGAGTTACTAGCGCAGGTAAATAATGCAAAATAATCTGCACGCAACAAAAAGCCCTAAAATAATAGGGCTTATTTTTAATAAAATTAGTCTTATGTTGCAGACGCTATTTGAGGTTGTTTAGGCTTTTCTCGCGTTACAAAGTAGCAAATTAGCGAGCCCACTGTTACCAGCACAACCCCCTGCCAAAACGAAGCACTCAGCGTAATAGATAAATACAACGCCGAAATAATAGTAGAAAACACCGGTGTAAAGTACGAAAGCGTTCCCAAAAGCATTAAGTTACCGCCAATAATAGCTTGATTCCAAAGTGCATAACCGCTCCCCACGACTACACCAGCCAATAGCAACGTTATGCTTGAGCTGAGTGAAAACGTTAATGGCGCTTCATTACTAAAACCATATTGCGCCCACAAACTCATTGCCGTAACCGCAAAAAATAACGTAATGGCATTTTTACCATTACTCAGCTTTTGCGTTACTACGCAATAAATAGCCCATATAAACGCTGCAGCTAATGCCATTAAGTAAGTAGCAGGATTATCAGCAAAGTTAGTAACAAGCGTATCGAGTGACATTTCTTGATCGCCCGTAATACACCAAGCAACGCCTAAAAAAGCAATGATCATGCTTGGGTAAACCCAGAAATTTACTTTTTTACGGCCAATAATAATAGAGAGCAATATAGTCAGCGTGGGCCATAAATAATTAATAACCGCCATTTCCATTGCCTGATGACGGCTATTTGCCATACCAATAGAAAGCGCCAAACAAATTTCGTACGATACAAATAATAAAGTACCTATTACCAAGTAACGTTTTGAAAACCCACTAAACTTGGGCACTCCCATAACCAAAATTAAAAATATCGCACTGGCAGAATACATAGCCGCCGCACCACCAATGGGGCTAAACAACTCAGAAATATCCCGTAGTAATGCAACTAAGCAACTCCACAGTAATATGGCCGCGACTCCATAAAGCGTGTATTTATTTTTGCTTATAAAATCCATTTGCCAACCCAAAAGTACTACTCGTAAATTTGAAACTAAACTAACAGTAATTATTTAATTAAACAATAAGGGTCTGTTGATCTTTCAAGGTTAAATTTGCAGCAGTCTGTTTGGTATTTAGGCAAGGCAGAGCCTATATAGTGTGGTTATTCCCCATTAATGGGCGATAACGTAGCATTAATGCCAAACAGGCGCTGCCCAAAGGGTTCTTCCTAGGGGCTACTTACTCTTTGTTGCTCGGTTTTTACTTAGCCCACTAGGTTACAAATCTCGCGCCGCGATTAAATAGCCCCTAGTTTGAACAAATTTTAATCCGCAAATATCAACAGACCCTAAAGTTAATAGCTTAAACCTCTCGCCTGTTTTTAATATTCACCCTTTTTAGTAATTGACCTTTTGGTCAGTAAAGCTACAATCAATCAATACGTTAAACACGCAAACTCAATAATGACCACACAAATAAAACCAAATAAAAAAGAAGTGACACGCGAGAAAAACCAAAAACTAATTTTAGATGCCGCCGAGCAATTGTTTTCGCAATTAGGTTACGACGGAGCAAGTATGAGCATGGTTGCTAAAGAAGCGCAGGTGCCAAAAGCTAATATTTTGTATTACTTTAAAAGTAAGGATGGTCTGTACGAGTCTGTGATTGACCGCATAATAGCTAATTGGAACTTAGGGCTCGATAACGTCACAATTAACGACGATCCAGCTACCGTGCTTTATAACTATATTAAAAGCAAAGTAATACTGTCCGTAAATCAGCCAATGCAATCTCGCTTATTTGCCAGTGAAATACTGCGCGGTGCACCCTATTTACAAAACTACTTTAGAACCAATACCCGTCCTTGGGTTAAACAAAAGGTTGATGTACTTCAAGCATGGATGGACGCAGATAAAATGGATAAGGTTGACCCCTACCATTTGCTCTTTACTATTTGGTCTACCACACAATATTACGCCGACTTTCAGGCTGAGGTTTTACTCGTAATGAACAAATTAGAGTACGACGAAACCGATGTGGCACAAATTACGCAATCAATTGCCCACATAATTTTAAAAGGTATTGGTCTTAAAATACCTGAGCAAAGTGAGACTTAACCCATGACATCCTTTACTACACCCGATTTATTTGACGATCATCGCGATAACGTGCAAGTAGCAGACAGCGGCCTTTATCACTTTGGTAAAAAAACCACGTTTTATGGCAAAGTAGTTACCGTTACCTGCCCAGAAGACAACTCTTTTGCCGCCGATATATTGCATGAAAATGGTGAAGGTAAAGTATTGGTTATAAACGGGTTTGCGAGCAAACGCTTTGCGTTTATAGGCGATATTATGGCTGAGCGTGCCTTAAGTAATGGCTGGGAAGGCGTAATAATAAATGGCTGTTGCCGAGATATAGAAATACTTGCCACGATGAACTTACCTGTAATGGCGCTAGGCTCTACACCACGTAGTACCTTAAAGCGCGGCTTTGGTGATAAAAACCAAGCTATTACCATGCTTAGCACCACCATAGAACCTAACGATTGGGTTTACGCCGATATTAACGGTTTAATCATCAGTAAAACGCCCCTTATTTAGCACTCAAAACCATATAAATAAAGACCAACTTGGTGCATCTGCGCACCAAATTGGTTTGTTTTAGCTCATTTTAATCTCACTATTTCTACAGCCCACACTTACAAATCTCATACAACTCACCAAATCCTGACCAGTTGGACAGGATTTTAATTTATGGCATTCCTCTTGCTTAGTCTAAGCACTATAAAATCAAAACTACCGATTAAAAAGCACAGCTTTAGCAATTGCATTAAATTAGTGAACTATTATAACGCGAAGAAAATGACGCAGTGAGTGCGCTATTTAATCCGATAGAATGATCATGTTTTTAATAAAATTGGTATTCATAATAATAATAATAACCAGCCCGCTTTTTAATCACTCTTAACTTAATAAGTAAGTACTTGGTCAGTTTTATAATAATGAGCTGCAAATGAGTGATAAAAAAAACAACAAAGGTATATTTTGCAATCACGGTCCTACCCTGTGGCAAACAAGCCAGTCTGGAGTGCTTGCAAACAATCGCTTAGCTGTAAAAGATGTATTTGCAGTAAAGGGCGAGCGTAACAGCGCAGGCAACCCACACTGGTTTAAAACAGCTAAACCGGCTCAAAATACGGCAAGCTCAGTTAATAAGCTCATGACCGCTGGTTGTAACTTTATAGGCTTTACCCATACTGACGAACTGGCTTATAGCTTAGAGGGTAATAATATACATTATGGCGCTGCGCAAAATCCTAAATTAAAAGGGCATGCTTGCGGTGGTTCGAGTATGGGGTCTGCTGCTGCAGTTGCTGCTAACTTAGCTGATATTGGCTTAGGCACCGACACCGGCGGCTCAATTAGAATACCCGCCAGCTATTGTGGTTTATATGGCATAAGGCCAAGCCATAACGTGATTGAAAAAGACGGCCTAATACCGCTGGCTCCCCCTTTTGATACCATAGGTTGGTTTACCCAAAGCGCTGAGCTATTAAGCGATGTAGGTAATGTACTGCTACCAAATCAAGCTATTAATAACGTTGATACCTTAGTTATTTGCGAGCCGTTATTTGAACTCGTTGACTCTGCTTTACAAGCCCCACTTAAACAATTGCTTGAAAAAACCAAGCCTAATTTTAAGCACCATAAAGAATTTGAACTACCTAACAGCAACTTATTAAATGAACTTGCTGATAGTTTTAGAGTACTGCAAGGGCGAGCAATCGCAAAAACGCATAAAGATTGGCTTCAATTGCAGGGGCAACTTCCCCAGTTTGCTCCAGCAATTGCGGCACGTTTTAATATGGCGCTTGCCCTAACTGATCAAGAAGAACAAGAAGCACTAAAAGTACAAACCCAATGGCAAACACTAATAGCTAAAAACCTAAATACAAACAGCTGTTTATTTTTGCCAACCACACCTACAACCGCACCTAAATTAGGCGCCGACACAAGCGCCTTACGCATGCAAATTATTACGCTTTCGGCAATTGCAGGGCTTAGTGGCTCAGCGCAAGTGCATTTACCGCTGGCTGATTTAGCAAATGATCATCCGTATGGTTTTTCATTAATGATGAGCCACGGTAACGATAAAAGCCTACTTGCTTGCGTTAAGCACCTAGCTGCACACTTTAAACAGGACACACCGGCATGACCACACACAACATTGCATTTACCGCGTCTCATTTTTCGGCAACAGAGGCGGGTATAAATATACTAAAACAAGGCGGTACAGCTACCGAGGCTATGGTAGCGGCTGCCGCTGCTATTAGCGTTGTATACCCACATATGAACTCAATTGGTGGCGACAGCTTTTGGCTTATCGATAACCCAAATCAAAAAACGCCCACTGCTATTGATGCCTGCGGCCGCGCAGCAACTAATACAACGCCCTATAACACGCTCACGCAAATACCAGAGCGCGGCGGATTAAGCGCACTTACTCAAGCGGGCACAATACGCGGCTGGCAAAAAGCGCTTGAACTAGATGAGCATGCGGCACTACCACTGTCACAAATTTTAGCACCCGCTATTGAACTTGCGCGCGAGGGCTTTACCGTTACAAAAAGCCTGCAAGCAGGCTGCGAAAAGCTAGCCGCTGCTAACAATACCAATGACGCGTTTAAAAACCTCTACATACCCAATGGCAAGCCCTTACAAGCAGGCCAGCATTTTAAAAATCCTAAACTTGCAGCAACGTTTGAATACCTAGCAAAGCATGGTTTAAACGCATTTTATGAAGGCGCACTTGCCAACTCATTTGCCGCCGACTTAGCAAAAGCAGGCAGCTCAATCACCGCAGGTGACATTGCAAATACTAAAGCCGAGGTAGTTACTGCGCTAAATGCAAACCTCAGTGGTATTGATTGCTACAACTTACCCGCGCCAACACAGGGCGTGCATTCACTACAAATAATTGGTGCCGTAAATAAGTTAAAGCATTTAGCTAAAACCGATGCCGACTGGACACATTTAATTGTTGAGGCAACTAAACAAAGCTTTACCCATCGCCCTACCCTTTGGGCTGACCCTGAAGCATTAGGAGACGATTATAAAAACGCACTAACCGATAATCGCTTAGGCGAACTTGCTAACAATATTGATATGAGTAAAGCCAAAAAATGGCCATTTAACGCAGAGCCTGGCGATACTGTGTGGATGGCAGCCAGAGATAAAAACGGGCAATTAGTCAGCTTTATTCAAAGTATTTACTGGGAATTTGGCAGCGGAATATTAATGAGTGAAGGCGGCTTTGTGTGGAATAACCGTGGTTTAAGCTTTAGTTTAAACAATCAAGATACCAACGTCCTTGCGCCAAATAAAAAGCCCGCTCATACACTTAACCCTGCACTGGCCAAGTTTAGCGATGGTCGTCGACTTGCTTACGGAACAATGGGCGGTGAAGGGCAGCCACAAACTCAAGCCGCTGTTTTTGCAGGCTACGCGTGGCGAAATAAATCTATAAAACAAGCAATTAGCGACCCTCGTTGGTTACTTGGACGCACATGGGGCGATACGAGTACAAATTTAAAAATTGAAAAAGAGTTAGTTTTTCATATAGAACATGAATTAAATCAACGTGACCACGATTGGGTAAGCGTTGATAATAATAACGAAATGATGGGGCACGCTGGGGCTATTTTAGATACACCTACAAGCCTTGAAGCTGCAACAGATCCTCGTTCAGATGGACGTGCAACAGTAACTACAGCAGGAACACAATGTCAGAAATAATAAATCAATGGCCAATTATAGTAGCCTTAATAGCAACCGGTGTTTTTGCCGGTATTTTAGCAGGACTTTTTGGTGTAGGCGGCGGTATTGTTATCGTCCCTGTGCTGTATTTTTTACTGCAAGGTTTTGGCGTAAGCCCAGAGTCGGCAATGATGATAGCCACCGCTACATCACTTGCAACCATAGTACCTACTTCGCTTTCATCTATTCGCTCGCATCATAGCAAAGGGAATATTGACCTTGCGCTAATAAAATACTGGGCACCATTTATTTTAGTTATGGCCGTTGTAGGCAGCTACTTAGCGCACTCAATACGCGGTAATGCACTGGTACTTATGTTTGCCTGTATTGCTATTTTAGTCAGTTTAAACATGCTATTTAGAGCCGGCGCACCCGCGCTTGTAAAACAACTACCAGGTAAATTTGGTCAAGGCGTTATGGCAAGTATTGTAGGTGGTTTGTCGGTAATGATTGGCATAGGCGGCGGCACTATTGGCGTACCTATGCTAAACGCATTTAATGTACGTGCTCATGTTGCAGTAGGTACTGCGGCCGTTTTTGGTTTATTGATTGCGCTACCTGGCGTTATTACCTTATTAAGTATTGGCACAACGCCAACCGATGCTCCCCTAGGTACGTGGGGGTTGGTTAACCTCCCTGCCTTTTTTCTTATTATTCCGCTAACTATTTTATTTGCGCCTATTGGCGTAAAAATTGGTAGCAAGCTGGATCAAAAACAACTAAAACGCGCCTTTGCCGTTGTCTTAATGATAACCGGCATACGCATGCTTATTCAGACTCTGGGAGCCTAAAATATGTTTAATAACACGCAAGTTCAAACCTTAAACCCACCACAGCGTTTATTAATGGGACCAGGCCCAATTAATGCCGACCCTCGTGTTTTACGTGCTATGTCGGCGCAGCTTATAGGCCAATACGACCCAGTAATGACCGGTTTTATGAACGAAACCATGGCACGTTACCGCGAAATTTTTAAAACTAAAAACGAATGGACCATGCTAATAGATGGCACATCGCGCGCAGGGATTGAAGCCGTATTATGCTCAATTTTACGCCCAGGCGATAAAGTACTTGTGCCAATTATGGGGCGCTTTGGCCACCTACTTGCTGAAATAGCAGAACGCGTTGGCGCAAAGGTGCACACAATAGAAGTACCGTGGGGCGAAGTGTTTACGCCAGAGCAAATCGAAAAAGCCATTGTTGATGTAAAACCCCATGTACTTGCTATGGTACAAGGCGATACATCCACCACCATGAACCAACCTCTTGAGCATATTGGCGATATTTGCCAAAAGCACGATGTACTATTTTACTGCGATGCCACCGCCTCTATTGTGGGTAACGAACTTCCTGCCGATGAATGGAAACTCGATGCACTTTCTGTTGGCCTGCAAAAATGTTTAGGCGGTCCTTCTGGGTCTGCGCCATTAACGCTTAGCGACAAATGCGCCGAGTGGATCCAAAAACGTAAAAAGGTAGAAGCAGGTATTCGCACGGCCGACCATACCGACGGCACCGAGCCATTTGTACGCTCAAACTACTTTGATTTAGGCATGATCATGAATTACTGGGGAGAGGAGCGCCTCAACCACCACACCGAAGCCACCAGCATGCTGTATTGCGCCTCAGAATGTGCTCGCATTGTTATTGAAGAAGGCGTGGATAACTGCGTAGCGCGCCACAAATTACATGGCGATGCCATGCTAACGGGTATTCAAGCGCTCGGCTTAAATGTATTTGGTGATTTAACACATAAAATGAACAACGTACTGGGTGTGTATATACCCGAGGGCATTAATGCCGATCACGTACGCGGACAAATGCTAACCGATTTTGGAATAGAAATTGGCACCTCATTTGGACCACTGCATGGCAAAATTTGGCGTATTGGCACCATGGGTTACAACGCACGTAAAGATGCTGTATTACAAACACTTGCAAGCTTAGACGCTTGCCTACATGCCAACGGTTACAAAGGCCCTAAAGGCGAAGCCGCCATTGCCGCCCTTGCTCACTATAAATAAAAAAAGGATTTAGCATGACGATTGTAAGCCCACAACACAGCCCTTTATTAGATAAAGAGCTTGCTGATGAATACGCAACACGCGCTTTATCTCGCTGTAAAACCCTCAGCGCACTATCGCAAATGCAAGGCGGTATTCACCGCGTGTACTTATCAAAAGAGCACAAAGAGTGTAATGCTGTTACTGCATCGTGGATGGTTGAGGCAGGCATGCAATCGTGGCAAGACGAAGTGGGCAACCTTTGGGGGCGACTAAAATCATCTAACCCACATGCTAAACGTTTAATTATAGGATCGCACCTAGACACCGTACCAAACGCAGGTGCGTTTGATGGTATTTTAGGTGTACTACTAGGGATAGAAATTGCCGCGCTTGCACATAAGTTAAAGCTCGACCTGCCCTTTCATTTAGATGTAGTGGGCTTTTGCGATGAAGAAGGCACCCGCTTTGCCACAACTTTAATTGGCTCAAAAGCCCTCGCTAACGAATTTGACCCACAGTGGCTAAACATTGAAGACACAAACGGCATAACTATGCGCCAAGCCATGCTGGACTTTGGTTTAAACCCCAACGACTATGCAAAGGCCGCACTAAACAAAAACGAATTACTAGGTTACTGGGAAACTCATATTGAACAAGGTCCTGTACTCGAATCGGTTAATCAGGCGTTAGGGGTTGTAACTGCAATCGCAGGAGCAAAGCGCGCCATGCTTACCCTAACAGGCCAAAGCGGTCATGCGGGTACAACCCCAATGAACTTGAGGCAGGATTCACTAGCAGGCTGCGCTGAATTAGTAACCGAAATTGAAAAACTAGCAAGTAATGCTAAAAATGGCGAAGTTGCCACCGTTGGGCAAATACAGTCTCGCCCTGGGGCTACAAACGTGATTGCAGGTAAAACAACCATAAGCCTAGACGCACGCGCACAAAGCGACACCGATCTCGCTAACTTACTAAGCGCCATACAAAACAGCGCTCAATCTATAGCAAGCAAACGCAATTTAACGCTTGATTGGCAATGGACGCATGCCGCCGATGCCGTAGCGTGCGACACCACTATTCAGCATTTATTTTCAAGCGCATGTAAACTCAATAACCAAGCATCGCCTTCACTTGCCTCAGGCGCAGGGCACGATGCAATGGCAATCGCTCCAATTTGCCCCGTTGGCATGTTGTTTATACGAAGCCCTGGCGGTATAAGCCATCACCCAGCAGAAGCGGTTATCGACAGCGATGTAACAAAGGCACTCAGTGTAATGTACAGCGCGCTTTTACTTTATGTGAAAGAGTGTGAGTGATTTAAGGTAATCGAGTAAACCAAGTATATTAACTAGGTATGCTTAGGGGCTTAAACCTCCTCAAAGTCATTTGGAGGTTATTACTGAAGGCAGGTAAATGCAGGAATATACGTTATTTAAAGTAGCTTTATCGGGCTGCCCTTTGCTCTTTTAGGCTAAGGCGTTTATGTGAGCTATATACATGTTGAATGTTTGTACCATTAACCAAATATGCATCCATTTCGACGGTAATTAAACCCGATAATGGCTTGATTTCTAGAACACCCAACTCACCTAAATTCGCAGATAGTAAAGTATTATTCCTAATAGCTAACAAAGTTTTGTCAGTATCTCGTAAGTCACCATTCACATATAATTTAGCACCACTAAACCAAGTGTTAATTATTTTAACTTTGATTGACTTAACAGTAAATTCAAAGGATTTTCTCATCAGATCTCCATATCCAGAAATGTAATTATTATACTTTGTGCTCTTAAGCGCTTGGCGCAAAAGCACTTTCTTTTAACACCCGCTTAGTCGATGCTGGGTAATTTTTTAGTGCAGCCAAAGGGCGAATTGGCCGCTGAACCAAATTACCTGAGCAGTTTGGGCACACGTTATTTAATACCGTTTGAGCACAGCCAGAACAAAATGTGCATTCAAATGAACAAATAAAAGCCTCTGTGGACTGTGCAGGTAGATTCTTATCACAACATTCACAATTAGGTCTTAAATCTAGCATTTAGAGCTCCCTTTTATCCACCCAATGCTGAGTAAATATCGACTACCTTTTATAATTTTTGATACCTGATGCTCACTTACATCAGGGCGGAATAGCTTAACCCGCTTTGTTTCAAATATCGGATCACTGCAAATAAACTCACCACCCAAATCTGCTTTTTTAAGCACTATATTCAATCGATAGTGTTTACCAGATTCAACTTTGTCTGTGTGTGGTGCTATTTCACTTCCTTGTGGGAATTTAAGCAAATATGTATCAAATTTAATTGGCCACGTAGCACCACAAATCAACATTTTATCGTAGCCTGATTTTTGTCGGCCTCGCTCCCAACAAAATAATTTACTCAAAAAAAACATACAATCCCTCGAAACAGCTAACAAGCTGCAGGTTAACTTGTTTTTTTATTTTTATTGATAAACAAACCATAGCCGAGTTCATATTTTGATTCAATCGATTACTGTATTTTACGTGGGATATAAAAGGGAGTTTTAATGGTGTTTTGATTGGCGTTTTAAAAGACATTATGGTGGCTATAATTGACAGAAAATCAAAATATAGCCACCCGTTTTACTTTAATGCTTATTTAATCGTTACCTTTGCATCACTTACCCATGTTTCAGTTATAGCTTCATCATTTTTATCAACTAAATACGCGCGTATGTTCACCGGATTGTTGTTAGCTTGTTTGTAGTCAAACGCTAATCGCCATTGGTTTGTACCAACTACCGGATAAACTCCAATAGGTTCTAGTATTTCACCGTTGCTGGCTTCAACAATCGGCTTTATACCACTTTTGTTATCTAAGCCTTTAAATACTGGACCTTCAAAATCAATCACCATTTTGTTAACGCCTTCAGGAATTGGCTGGCCGGGAATTCCGCCTAAGCCTTGGCGAGTATTTACAACGCTTGCAAGCGTTTTTGATTTTGGATCGAGTGGACGCCATTCAATATCATAAGAAAAGGTAAACTCATCACCTTTGCGCGCCTCTTTTTCGGGCACCCAATAGGCAACAATATTGTCGAACGTTTCATCTTTTGTAGGAATTTCGATTAACTGTACTGCGCCTTTTCCCCAATCGTCAGTAGGTTTAATCCACGCTGATGAACGCTTATTGTAAAATACGCCATCGTCTTGGTAGTTATTAAAGTCACGATCTCTTTGGATTAAACCAAACCCTTTTGGGTTCTCATCAATAAAGCTATTGGTCGACACCGACTGAGGATTATTTAATGGGCGCCAAACGTATTGACCCGTTCCTGTGTGGATCGCCAGGCCATCGCTGTCGTGAATTTCTGGGCGCCAATCTTTAGCTTCTGTTTTATCTTTTTGTGAGTACCAATACATACTGGTTAACGGTGCCACGCCTAAGCGTTCAACATCGGCGCGCATATACAAATTAGCGCTCACTGAGGTAATATGGCCTTTGGCTTCTTTGTTATCTTTACTTAAACCAAATCGATAAGCACCAGTGATAGAAGGCCCTTCAAGCAATGCCCAAACAGACACACTTTCACCTTTTTTCTCTGCGGGGCCAATCCAAAATGCAGAAAAGCGCGGAAACTCTTCTGGTTGATTCATGCCCGTATTAATTGCAATACCTCGAGCCGACAGTCCATATTGCCCCTCTGGCCCGTCGGTACGAAAATAAGACGCGCCTAAAAAAGATATCCAATCGGGTTTCATATCTGGGCGCATTATTCTAAAACCTGCAAATCCAAACCCTTCTGGGAGATCGTGAGCTGGGCTGTCATCAGGCATATCAAAAACATCATTACTAAAAGGTACATTTTGAACCTGATTTTTATCGTCTCTGATGTAAATACTTACTGGCTCTGGAAAATATCGGCCAGGGTAAAATAACTGTACGGGAGCCTTTTTTCCACTTGGGTATAAGGTTTCATCTTCTTTAAAACGTATTTTCCAGTGTTCGTCATAGGTAATTTTATCGATAAGCTCAGGGGCTGGTACTGCAGTTGGCGTATAGGGCTTTTCAGCTGAGGCTTTTGCCAGCGCTTTTAAGTCTTCGAATGAAAACTGCGTTTTATCTACTGCTTCTGTCGCGTAAGACGACATCGAAGTGCTAAAAATAATTGCGATAAATAACTTTAATTTCATAAAAAGAATATCCAATAAATTGAGTCAAATAAAAATGGGAACGCTGCACGAACGTATGTTTAACTTAAAGTTCTGTATGGATATTACGTGACGCAATATGAACTAGCGTTTACTAAAATATTGTTATTTGACTATAGGACCTCCCATAATTATTTTTTTAGGGTATTGGTTTTAAGGGAAATTGCGCGCGTTTAATGATATCGCTGAAGTGAAATAAGCGGGGATAGCGCAATTTATTATTAGATCGCTGGTATTCAAATGGATAAGGGTTGTATTTAGGTGGTGGAAAAACGAAGAGGCTCACAACTTTTAAAACTTGCAATTAATGGCTGAATTTTACTTGGGCCTCACTTCAGGGCATGTTTTGAAGTTAATTTTTCAATGGCATCTTTAGCTTCTTTCAAACTTACACCATGAACAGATCTATAATATTTTATTGCTCTAACTTTATGACCTGATTTTAAAGCAACAATAACATCACCTTCAGTTACACTGCCATGTTTAGGTATTGAGTTACCAAATATTAATATAAATAAAACTGCAATAACCGCTAAAACACCCCAAATATATTCAATTTCCATAAATATCCTCGATGTTCGAAAAAATAATGAGCCTGTAGATTAACTCGTTTTTTATTTGTTTTTATTGATAAACAAACCAGAGCTGAGTTCCTATTTTGTTTGTAGTAATGTTCACCAAGAGCAAAATGTATTTTTACCTTATCTTAATTATTCTTATTGGCTACTGGTTAAATAGCCTTTCGCATTTTATTTAATAACTCGTAGCATGCTTTATACAACAGTATTTCCATGTCTTCGTTATGATACAAAGGGCCCCAACGAAAAAAGCCTCTTAAGCTAAATTTTTTAGCTATGAATTCGCGCCACGTAACAGATTTAGAAACGCTGAACGTTTTAATCGTCTTATTATGTTTAATATTATACAAGCGCGATACTAACTTAACTTTTGGTCGCCAAAATAGCGGAATAATAGCTGTATCAAAATCTATAGTGAATGCATCACCACCATGCAAAGTAACTATAACAACATCTAAACCAATATCTGACTTTTTAGGCTCTTTAATAGACGAAATGCTGTGAAGACAAAAAATATCTTCAAGCTTCTTGTGCATATGATCTTGTAGTGAATCGCCCGTTATATAAAAAAACGACTCTACCTTAGAAAAATGGCTGCTATTAGCTACAGCTAACGATCCCAAATAAACATTTGGCTTTTCAGAGCTAAACCAATCGAATAGCAAATTTAAATTCCTTTTTTACTTATGCCGAATAAATAGGCCGTAAGGTTGTTATCTAAGATTAGGGTGAAAAAGCAAAAACCAGCTATTTTTGGCTTTGTTTAATCTCTTGTTAGCTATTTTTCGTGTCCCTGAATTAGCAAGTTTACTATTAGTTCCCAATCTTTACTCAAATTAGTTAGGCTTTGTGCCGATATGTTTAAGCGCTTACTATCTATTGTAAATATTTCTGTCGCATACTCTGATTTTTTGCCATCTATTTTACTGATTTTCATCTCATTTTGGTCATATGACTCAAGAACACCATGCACACAAACATCGCGAATTTGTACCGTGTTTTTTGTGTTCTTAACTAGTGAGAGTATCTGGTCTTTATTAGCTACATTATCTGGAAGATGACATGTAATAAACTCAAGCTTTCTTTGTAGACTTCCCGGTTTATTTTTGTTGCTAGATTTCGGCAGGTTTGAATGTAGTAAATGCACACATTGATCTACTCTACGCTCAATTGGAGACCAAAATATAGTTAGCATTCCAATTGTTGCTAGCCATGACTCTAACAGTTTTGGGTCTTCACTATAACTTTCTTGTAAATCCATTTGTTAAGTTTACCCCAGAGTCTGATACATATAGCTAACGAGGCTGTAGTATAACTCCAACAACCAAATTCAATTAAAAAATGAATTCCTGTAATTAACTCTAAGCGTTTTTAAAGCATTAGGAAATGCATTTGGAACCCGTAAAACAGGCAAAAAATAGTTGGTTAAAATTAGCGACGAAGGAGCAAAACCAACTATTTTTTGTCCTTGTTTAACAACTTGTTATGCATTAATTGCACTTGGTTTCACCGCCCCAATTGTCAGTGATTTTTGCTTGGTAATAAACTTGCGCCCACGATGGTCTTTCAAGTTTTAAATTATTCGGGCTGTAAATAATCTGACTTAGACAACCGCCGAAAACAAAACCAGAAGACGATAATGTAACAAAAATATTACCTTTATATAGTTCTATTTCTGAAGCTCCAACGACCGATAACAGATTTAAATATTCAAGGTATCGTGTTTGCGTAAGCTTATACTCTGATAAAATACGCACGAATGATACATAATAGCCATATTGCTTTGCCCATCCCTTATCATATAACTGATATTCACCTAAGCGATCATTTCCAACCTTAAATTTTTGGAGAAACTTTGAGTCATCAGTGATCATTTCGCGTAGCTGATTGTATTGCAGTTTGTGCTCAGAGAATTTGGTCTCAAGCTCTTTATCGGTCAAAGCTGAATCAATGTTTTTACTACATGACGTTAAAGAGACAATTAACAATATAAAAAATATGCGCACTGACTCTCCTTAATGCATAACGAGCCTGTAGATTAACTCGTATTTTATTTATTTTTATTGATAAATAAACCATAACTGAGTTCCTATTTTGGTTCAATTGATTACTGTATTTTTACGTGGAATATAAAATAGTTAGCTATTGTTTTAATTGGCGTTTTGGAAGGTATTACGGGAAAGTTTAGCGTGGTTGGCTTTTTACTCTTTCTTTCATTGTAGTTCAGCTTTTTGCGTGACAAATAAAACCTAACCAGCTGATATTATTTATTATTTATGTAAAGATTAGAATGAATTTCATCCTAACTCTTTAGCTTTTGTTTAACTCTATTTTTGAAACGTAAAATACAATACCAGCAACAAGACCTACTATAGAAAATAAAAACAATTGTAAAAAGCTATATCCATAACCTATTAACGTAATTGAACCATTTTCGACCAATACCTTATCATTAATAATTGAGCTATCTAAACCTGAAGGGAAAACAAAAAAGAAAGAAACTAAGCAAGTAGATATAACTGAAGATTTGAGCACTGTATTTAGCGAATAACCACAGCTTTTAGTGATAAATTTATAAATGGGAAATGCTGTTACTGGAACCAAAATTAGAACAACTATTAACGTCCAAATAAATATACCAAAAGGCATAATAGTAAATTTCATTTCAATTGCCATTGGCGCTAAAAATGCAACAATTAAAGAGGCTAAAATAAAGCTAAATATTGTTCTCAACTCGAAACCTTCTTAGAAAGCTAACGCCTGCCATAACCGATTTGTGGCGCTCTTGCACAAATCCGGTTAATGGTTTTGTTATGTAACGTCACCGTCAAGTCCAAATTTTTTCCTGTTCAAAACTAGCGCTGCCAGCACAGTTACTCCTAGCACTGTGCCAACAGGGAACATGAAGAGTAACAATGTTGAATATATTATTAGTACCCAAAAAAGCCACTCAGTTCGATAGTTTAAGCCCACAACGGAAAATGTTAAAAAGCAAAGTGCAACTAAAAATAAGATGAACCCTGTTACTGTAGACAAAGCTGTTGATGACATTTCTTCTTGTGATATTTTAGGTTCATTATTTCCAAACAGCGTTATCTCTTGAAATGAAGAGGACATAATTAAATACGAATCAACAATTCCCCAAAGTGGTGCCCAGAAAAGCAATAAACCCAAAACTGCGACGTATTTCCCTATAGTTTCCTTGTTCATCATCTCTCCTCACGTAGTTACATAACGAGCCTGTAGATTAACTCGTTTTTTTATTTATTTTTATTGATAAACAAACCATAGCTGAGTTCCTATTTTGGTTCAATCTATTACTGTGCTTTTACGCAACATATAAAGAAGTGTTTGGTGTTGTTTTAATTGGCGTTTTGGAAGGTATTACTGAAAAATTTAGTGTGGGTACCTTTTTTACTCTTTCTAGAATGAGCAGGATTATCTGTGCGTTATTTATTTTGGGCTAAAGCACCGTTAATTGACCACGATAGTTGGCAGCAAGAAACCATAGGAAAGCCTCATAATACCATCATCACTTCATTGGCATTTAAGTGGATACGAATACTATTTAGGTGCTGGAAAACACACACGCCTTACGACGAATCAACTTACTTAACAGCATTGAAAAGTAAGGGATCACCACTATTAAAATTTGCGGTGAAAAGTGAGCTTTGGTGCTTGCTGTCCCCCCCTGGGCGTGCTGTTATGTTTTATGGAAATACAGCCCCATTTTTCATTCCATGATTAGTATTTTTATCATACTTTTTTTCAAGCACTACGTATTTATCAATAATCTTTTTACCAAGACTATTGGCTTTACTTTTTAAACTAGAGCAACTTTTTGCTGCTAAAACTGACAGACGATTTTCAATCTCTTTAGCTGCATTAATACCAAAGTCTTTATGGCCATTTTCGTGAGCAATTAGTGCATTGTAATAATGTGCCCAACGCTTTTTTAGGTTTACCTTTGCACTATTACTATTCTCCCACTTGGGAAGAGTGAAATTAACTTTGACAGTACTTTTAACACTCGTCATAGAGCACAGACCATTACTTTCATTCCAGTTAAAGCGCCAATTAACAAACCAAGAAGTATAAGCATCGTAGGTGTTTCCCGATTGCTTAATAGAGCTTTTAGTATTCATTTCATTTCTTAGCTCATTAGCCGTTGAACCATGTATTGAGTAATACTCCGTATTTATATTTACCTTAGGCGTAGCAAAGGCACTACTTGATACTAAGCAAAACAATATTGAGGTTTTGCTTAGTAATATGAGCTTTTTCATGAAACCTACTCCTTGGTCAGATTTAAAACTAATCTGCTTATTAGACACCACTTTGGGGATTTATAGCACCCCAAAACGGCGTATATTACAGTGTTCAATAATTCCACTAAACAACTTCAATGTAAACAAGTAATTAAATATGTTACAAAAACCCCTTTGTAATTTTTCACCAAAACGGTGTTTAATAATGTTATTGGACAAAATAAAAATAGAGCTTTATTTATGTAGTTACCTTTACAACAATAATTAACAAACGGACGGATACTAAGGGCTAGCTAAGGCTTATTGAGGCTTACTTATACTGGTTTAGCATTTTTATACACTTAATAGTTGGCGTTTAGACTTGTTCGGTGGAAAAACTCGAGTAAAGAATAAAAGAAAGTAATAGGAAAATTTTGGCTTTATGTATTTAGCACGTAATTAGCTAAAGCATTGGTTAGATAAGCGAGCCATAAACATATTGATTGATACAGACTCGCTGAGATATTTATGATAAAAACGAATGAGTAAAGTGTTTACTTTACATCAAAGTTCACATGGTCAAAGTATGGATTTTCCTCACGCGCTTTAAGTATACTAATTGTAGTGAGCACAATGAGTTGCAACTCGCTATTTACGCTAACAACTATGCATTCGTCTCTATTAGCATTGCGCTTTGTGTCAGTTGCTATCCCGCATACACCATCACCATTTTTTAATATAAGCTCAATGCTTAAATGGTGCATACAAGCAATTTCGATGTAGTCGTATTGGTTGCAACTGATCATAACGTCCTCTTTATTTAGTCGGTTTAAAAACCATTAAAAAAGCAATAACAACAAGGTTGGCTATATACCACAAATCTTTAATTACAAATTGCCCTAAACGATCCAATAAAGTGGATGAACTAAATGCACCGGTTGCGGTAATTAAGAATGTTTGGGTCATCATAAATACGCTTAAACACGCTAAGCCACTTACAATAATTAGCTTTTTATTATTTAAAAATAGCCCTAAGCCCAATAACACAGCAAATAATACATCAAACCCGCCAATCATGTTAGACGCGCCTTGTACGCTAAATACCGTGTATAACCACGACATAAATGGTGAGGTTTCTACTAAACTTACAATGCCTTTTGCTTCAAATTCATAAAACTTCATGCCGCCAATCCACAATAAAACCATAGCAACCGGTATAAAGTTTAAAAGTACGTGTTGTTTGTCGGTAAGTTTGTCTTTATAAAACAAAAATACATACAAAGGCACTACAGCAAAGTATTTAATTATGCCCTGCCCGCTACCAATGATTGGAAAGCCACCAAGTTGCGCCATCCAACGGTTACTGGCAAACAAGGTAAGTAATGCAACTAAACTTATAATTGCTGCAAGTAAAAGTACTGGTGTAGGTTTCATTAGTTTAAGGCGAGCGAGCACGGTGGCAAACGCTAAGGCAATCATAAAGGAGCCACTAATTAAACCTAACGCAGATACAGACATTAGCGAATCAACGCCATAAAAACTAAACGTAGCCGTTAACGTATTAGGGTTTGCTCCTAACGCAAACGACAAGCCAAGTAGTAAAAAGCTACTCGTTAATAAAAAAGTAATCACGTTATTGGTTAGTTTTAAGTTCATTGTATTTCCAAGTATTCGTTGAGGTTTAAAAAGACCTTACGAACCCATAAAACAATTCAAGCTAACTCTTAAAAATCAGAGTTAATTAAGCACACTGTAAGCTCTCATCGGGTAATGTAATCAATCACTTTAGTTTATAGTTTATTTCCTCTTTATTAATAAAATTAAATAAGTCTAATATTCATATGATGTGCGTCATCTTTTTTATTATTAAATGAAGTAGAATAACGTCGCCTTTTCAATACACAGAATGCATGCATTTCTAAAACTTAGGGACATTTTTAATGAAGGGTACTGATATTCGAGTTACCTCTGGACTGATTTCTATAGCCATTGTTTTACTACTTTGGTTTGCTGTACCGCCTCCGCAAGGTGTTACCGAAAACGCATGGCATTTGCTCGCTTTATTTATTGGTACTGTAGTTGCCATTATTGGTAAAGCAATGCCTATCGGCGCCATTGCTATTTTAGCTATTACTTCTGTTGCGTTAACCGGCGTAACTAATGACAGCCCATCTGGCGCTATTAAAGATGCATTAAGTGGCTTTTCTAATTCATTAATTTGGTTGATTGGTATTGCTATTATTATTTCTCGGGGTTTAGCTAAAACTGGTCTGGGAAATCGTATTGGCTATAATTTTATTTCTCTTTTTGGTAAAAAAACAGTTGGTATTGGCTATGCACTCGCACTTTCTGAACTTGTTATAGCACCTGTAACGCCAAGTAATACCGCGCGAGGCGGCGCTATTATTCACCCAATTATGAAGTCGATAGCAACAAGCTTTGGCTCGTCCCCTGAGGAAGGCACCTCTCGTAAAATTGGGCACTACCTTGCTTTAGTGAGCTACCATATAAACCCTATTACATCAGCTATGTTTATTACAGCGACTGCGCCAAACCCGCTAATTGTAAAGCTGATTGCTGATGCTACCGGTGCAAGTATCAGTATTACTTGGAGTACATGGGCGCTGGCAGCGCTTGTTCCTGGTTTGCTATGTATTACCCTTGTGCCTTTGGTTGTTTATGCCATTTACCCACCTGAAGTTAAAAGTACGCCCGACGCTAAAACCTACGCAGAATCTAAATTAACTGAAATGGGCCCAATGAGTTATGGCGAAAAAATAATGGTGGGTGTTTTTGCTATGTTGCTTGTTTTATGGGCCGGCGTACCTGCAATGATTTTAGGGGCTGACTACGCGGTTAATACTACCGCAGTGGCTTTTTTAGGCTTGTCGGTTTTATTAGTCACTGGTGTATTAAGTTGGGACGATGTACTTAAAGAAAAGTCTGCGTGGGATACCGTTGTTTGGTTTTCAGCATTAGTAATGATGGCCACTTTTTTAAATAAACTAGGTTTGGTAACGTGGTTTTCAACACTTGTTGAGAGCAATATTGCGCAACTGGGCTTTGACTGGATTGTATCGGCCATTATATTGGTAGCTGTATATTTTTACGCTCATTACTTTTTTGCCAGTACCACAGCACATATTACTGCTATGTTTGCCGCATTTTACGCCGCAGGTTTAGCGCTTGGCGCTCCGCCTTTATTTTTAGGTTTACTGTTAGCTGGTGCTTCATCACTGATGATGTCGTTAACGCATTACGCAACAGGCACATCACCCATAGTGTTTGGCTCAGGCTATGTATCGTTAAAAGACTGGTGGGTAATGGGCCTTATAATGAGCGTTATTAATTTAAGTGTATGGGGAATTATTGGCGGGCTTTGGTGGAAAGCACTTGGGTATTGGTAGTATTGCCTTTGTTAGCTTGGCTTGCACATTTAATACTGCGCACTTATTTTGATTAGTTCTACAAATATAAACATTAAGGCTGTTGCAAGGGAGCACTATGGTTTTTAAATTCATAAAAGCAGCATATTCAGACAGAGACTACTTATTAAGCCTCAGAAAACTAACTATGATTGAACACTTAGAAAATGCCGGGTTATTTTTAATACCAATTCGCTTAATTAAGTGATCTATTTTGAGGCTGGAAAAACGTGTTGATAGCTAGGCAAAAAATTCGCTATTTAGTTGTTCTAAATGAGCATTTTTTAACGCAGGTAGCGACACGTTTAGCCCCGCAAAATGATTAAGTATTATTGCGGATTGGTATAACAGATCAACAGCATGTTTTAAGGCTTGATGATCAATATGACTGCTCCCATCTTATAGTTATAAATGAGGTACCAATTGGTACTTTAAAATACCAAACGCACGCTCAACACGTTGAAATAATGCAATTACAAATACATCCATTGCACCAAAATAAAGGGTATGGGAAAGCGGTTATTGAACAAGTAATTACAAATGCGCAGTCAAAACCCATTAAACTCACAGTGCTTAAAAACAACCCAGCATTAGGACTTTATAAGCGGCTGGGTTTTACTATAACGGATGAGGATAATTACGAGTACCACATGCAAACGCGAGCTACTCGTAACTAAAATTAGTCGCTTTGATCTCTGAAGTCTTTTTTTCTGAAAATAGTTAAATGCCAACCCCAATGCAAAGAGCCTAATCTTAAAAAGATAGTCGTGAAAAATGAGCCTAAAATACACCAAATGTAATCTACATTAAGGCTAAATAAAGCGGCATAAACTGCACCACCCGCTAAACACGCAGAGGCGTAAGGTTCGCTGCGCATAACAGTTGGCACCTCACGGCAAATTACGTCGCGTATTAAACCACCAAATATACCTGTAGTGATACCCATGGTAATTGCGACCACCATGCCAGAGCCATTAATGAGTGCTTTTTCTATCCCCATAATATTAAATAACGCCATACCCACAGCGTCTACCAATAAAAAGTAGTAGTTATTAACGCGCGGTAAGTATCGAATAAATGCAATTGTTGCTATAACGGCCCCATAGGTTGAATATAAATACTCTGGGGTAGCAATCCAAAATACCGGTTTGTTTAAAAGTATATCTCTGAGGGTACCGCCCCCTAATGCTGTAACGGTTGCAACCACTACGACGCCAAAGCCACTAATGTTTTTTTCATACCCAAGCAATGCCCCTGCAACAGCAAAAAATGCAACACCGAGTAACCCTAGTACCATAAAGTATTCAGCAGTCATGGTAATTCCTTTTTAAAGTTTATTAGGAGTTGTATCAACTTACGTGCCAAAAAACTGAGTAAATATAAATAAACCCACAATTTAAGTGACTGAAATTTATAAGCTTATTTCATTTATTAAAAAACGTTAGCTATGTGATATTTAGTGAAGGATTAACAAGAGTAATTATTTTAATTATGGGTAGTTTTTACACGTTAAAGTACAGAGGGATTTTGTTACAGAGTTGCAGTCGAGCACTTTTAAATTTTAAGCAAAAATTAAATGAACAATAAAGCTATTACCAATATTACAAAAATAATAGGCAATATTGCATGTTGCCAGTTTTGTTCTTTATTTTGATTATAGAGTGTTTGCATTGAGCTTTTATCATTATTGGTAAAACTATGCTGGCACTGCATACAGTTTTGGGCTTTTATGCTCACCCAAGTACCACATTTAATACATGCGTAACACCTCGACAGTTTATCAAACTCGTTTGTTTTCCTAAATATTCTCATTTATCACCTCATTGATTTTCGCCGCAGTAAGAAACCCAATGAATAATATATGCTCTTTAAATTCATTGTCACTTCTTTACTTTATTCAATAATTTTTACATTTGGAATGTTTTGTAAAAGGTAGGATTTTAAAGATTCAAACGCATCTTTATTGAAAATAAACTCAGTTGTTTTACCATCAACTTGATTATACGGTAGTGCAAATACACCGTGCCTCTTAGTTTTGTCGATGACAACTTTGTTAATATCGTTAATATTAAACACTTGCTTATAAACGTATAATATTTGCCCCTCTACGCGTACAGCCTTTAACGGGCTTTGCTCAACATTGCGCGAACGAATAAACACAAAATATAAAATAACGGGGAATAAAAACAGGTTAAGCGCTTGCAAACTAAAAGGTTTATCTATCAATACAATATATGTTGAGTAACAAATTAAAGAGGCCGCTAGTGCTAAAATTAGCTGTGTGTTGTTTTTCATAATCATCCTTTGTTACTAGTCAAAAAAATCGGTAAGGTTTTTTAATTATATTACCAATTTAGTGAAATACGCCATTTTGTAACTTTTGCTAATCAAACAGCGTTTGATACACTATTATATCCGCAATAAAATATTAGGCTCTCGCTGATGAGTAAAGCTCATCTAAAGTGTAGGTAGAAAAATCTATTTCAGAGTCCATGAAAAAAATCCGTCATATAGTGTTATTAAAAAGCAATCTAACACAACTAATTCAAGCTATTCAATTGTTTAAGATTATCAAATAAAAAAGCTACTAAAAAGTAGCCTTTAATTATTAATTACCCTTCAGCTTTTTAACTGTGCTGCCTTTTTAAGCGCCCACCAACCAATTACTAAGCTCATTAATATACGTACAGGAAAGTAAATAATAGCTGGTAGGCCAAATAACCAATTGGCAAAGCCTTGTGGCATTACATAAAATGCGACCCGCTTCACCCAAAATATAAACTCAACATACTGCGCTAAAAAGTCATTAAGCGATAAGCTTAGTAGCGCTAATTCATTACTTATTAGAACCCATAAGGCATATAAACCAAGCAGACTATCACCCATACTACCAATATAAGATGAGTAGCCTATAAATAATAAAAAACTGCGCATGGTAAGTCCTTCTTAGCTATACCAACAAGTTAAAATACAAACTAGCTAATCCAAAAAATATTAAAAATGGCTTTGTTAATTGCACCCTTTAGACGTTTTAACTAATTGAATATTATTAACACTTGCGTGTACTCCACAGTAAAACATGTAGTTAGAGCAATGATAGTTTTCATCCATAATATTCAAACCATTCTCATCAAATTCTAGCTCAAACTTACAGTTAATATCGTATTCGGGCTCTTGCTCTTCAAACACCAATTTTTTACCCTTTAGTACTAAAGGTAATGGTTCTGCCGCCCCTTCTAACGGTGCTGTTATCGTGCAAATATGAAAGTTAAAGCCCCAGATAAGACCTTCTGTAAAATATTTATCGTCTTTTTTAAATATATTTATATAGCTCGTTTTTAATTTAAAACGCTCATCACTTTCGCTACCATCGTCGTTGAGCATAGGGGTCGCGCTAGTTATTTTGTCTGTTCTTGAATAGCATCCTTCAAATGAGTCTGCATGTGAATATCCACTAAAGACCGCACTTGCTAACATAAAAGCTGTTTTAATCATCACTCGCTCCTTGCTGTAACGTTAAGTTCGCTCAAAAAAACGCCCTGTATCGTCTGTCATTTTTACTGGTAAACCGTTACCAACCATAAAGTGATAAAAACGCAAATCATCAATCAAGTCAGGGGCTGATATTTCTATGTCTCGGTAAGTCGCGTCTCTAAATTTAAACCTTAAGGTATGCTCAAACCGCTTCGTTTGACAGTAAAGTACTTCTTCTAGCTCAGACACCTTTATATTTATACCAAGTAATTTAAATTCACCATTGGCAATATCAATAGCTTGTGATTGCTTATTATTTGTAGATAGCCATTCAATAACCACTGCTAAAGAAGATAATCCAAACAAATATAAAAACTGATGCAATAAAGGTTTTTCGTTAATTACTTCCATGTAAAATAGCAAAATGACAATAAATAATGCTGATAAAGCCAAACTATAGACTATTTTAAATCCGGGTAGTTTTTTTTGCCTAGGCAAAGCTGCCATAATTAATATCCTGATTAATCTACATAACTCACTTTTGTTCCCGCTAAATGATCATGTAAACATCGTTTATCTTTTCCAAATATAAATAATGGATTAACAAAACCAGCTATAAACTGACCTACCGAAGGGACAAGTGATAATAGTTGCATACAAAGCATGCGTTTAAAGTAAATTGTAGTAAAGCTTGCTTGTGTACCATCTAAATTTTCAATACGGATAGACATTAAAGATTTACCAATCGTTTGTCCGCGTTGGTACATAAGGTAACCATGAAGCACTAACGTGCTTAATATGCCATAACCTAGCAAACCTGCAGATAAAGTAAGTGTTGGTTGGCTTAAATTATCAAATCCTACGAGTATGAATACAGGTATAAAACAAGCAACACCTAAAACGCCAACAACAATAGCAGCCACTAGCCTATCTGAGCGCGTTGCTTTTTCTCCTGCTACTTTTGATACAATATTTTCAGATGGGTTCTGTGCTTCTCGCGTTTCAATTAAGTCGTCTATTTCTTTTGCTCGATCTGGGTAGGCTTCGCGATCTATAGCTCTCGCTGATGAGTAAAGCTCATCTAAAGTGTAGGTAGAAAAATCAATTTCAGAGTCCATGCAAAAAATCCATATAGTGTTATTAAAAAGTAATTTAACACAATTAATTTAAGCTATTCAATTATTTAAGATTATCAAATAAAAAAGCTACTAAAAAGTAGCCTTTAATTATTAATTAAATACCATTCAATTTGCTGTTAAAAATGCCATTTAACTAGTAAGTTTGGATTATGTTCGGTTTGCCCATCTACACCAAATTTATTTTTCCAATAAACATACTCAATACCCACATCAAGACGAGTGGTATCTAAGCCGAGCATAGGGGCAATATTGTATTTAATCTGCGAGGTAAAGTTAAAGCCACCTTCACTTTTACCAAACATTGTGTCGGTGCTATCTACAATATCTAAAAAGCCATCGTATCTAAAGTTACCTTTGTTATAGCCCCACGTGACTGTTATTTGGTTATTATCTTCACGTTGAATACCTATATCATCTTGAAAGCGACGATAATAAGCCACATTAAAATATTGAAAGCCAGGTACATCAAGTGATACACCGCCCCCTAATAAATAGTTATTTTGATCCGTATCTCCCGAGCCATACTCTGTTTGTAGGCCTAAAAACACCTCTTTAACAAAGCTATTTTGTGGCTTGTAAAGAGTAGGGTTTATGTTTAGCTCACCGTACACTTCATCGGGATTACTTAGCCTATCCATAAAGAAGAACGTACTGCCCCATGTATGTCCCGATGCATGCTCTATAGTAACAACACTTCTATCATCTTCCTCCCCTGAAAACGGCTCTAGGTAGTCGGCTCCTGTCATTGCGGTAATACTAAAATCAGACCAAAGCTCTTTAGCCGATACACCTGTAGAGCACATTGCAATTGCAGTTACTAATGCTAATTTTTTTATTGTTTTGATTTTCATTGTTAATCCCTTTTATGATTTTTATTAGTTTAGTTAAGATGATCCGTACTTGCTGAGTAATTTTCTGGTAGTACCAACGTCATTATTATTGCGGTGATACCCGACACCGTCACTGCACTACCAAATATGGCAGTAACTAACTTAGGTGCGTTTGCAAACAACTCCGGTACAAAACTAACACCTAGCCCGAGCCCCAAACTCACCGCAATAATAAGTAAACTTCTGCGATTTATTTTTTCGCTGGCGAGTATTTTGACCCCAGCGGCTGCTACGGTGCCAAACATTACAAGCGTTGCACCGCCCAAAACAGGTTTAGGTATATTTTGTAATACAGCGCCAATCACAGGAAACAAACCAAGAATGATTAAAATACTGCCTATCCACAGGCCAATATATCTGCTGGCAACTCCAGTTAGCTGAATAACGCCGTTGTTTTGACTAAAAGTAGTATTAGGAAAAGTATTAAATAAGGCGGCAATCATCGAGTTGACGCCATCACCTAAAATACCGCCGCGAATACGCGCTAAGTAACTAGGTCCTCTAACAGGTAACTTAGAAACCGCACAATTGGCAGTAATATCGCCTGTCGATTCAATTGCAGTAATAAGGTATAAAAAACCAAAGGCTATGAGTGCACCAAAATCAACATTAAAGCCGTATTTAAAAGGCAGTGGGATAGCAATTAGGTCAAATTCACCTAATTTAAAATTAGCGATACCTAATACAAACGCAAGTAACCAGCCAAGTATCATTGCAACTACCACAGCCGTTAGCCTCACCCATTGGTTTTTACTTGCATTAAGCAGCACCACTAAAGCAACAACCGAAAAACCAACAATTAAGTTGCTCGTTGAAGCAAATTTTTCAGGCATATTAGTAAGTAGCCATTGCCCGCCACCTATATCAGTCATACCTACTTTAATTAGGTAAATACCAATAGTAGTGATGACCACACCAGTAACTACTGGCTTAATTATTTTGCCTAATTTACTAATAAAAAAACTAATAAATACTTCAACAAAAGCGGCCAAAAAGCACACTGCAAATATAGTGGCAAGGACCTCGTCGTTATTGCCTCCGGTGGCTTTAACGGTAAAGCCTGTTGCTAAAATAGTCCCTAAAAAGGCAAAGCTTGTACCTTGCACACATATTAATCCTGAACCCACAGGGCCAACACGCCGCGCTTGTATAACCGTGCCCACACCAGATACAAATAATGCCATACTAATTAAATAAGGTATTTCAGCAGCTAAACCAAGCACACCACCAATAATAAGCGTGGGTGTAATAATACCTACAAAGCTTGCGAGTACGTGCTGTAGTGCGGCAAAAAATGATTCAGTTAAGCCTGGTTTGTCATCAACTGCATATATAATATCGTCAGACGAGCTTGTATTTATTGACATATAAACCTCTACGTTTTGCGAGTTAGCCACTGTATTTGTCTAAGTGATTAACTCATTGTTATTGCATTAACGGCTTATTTAAGCTGCCCTTCAACGCCCTCAACATAAAAATCCATACCCAACAACGTTTTGTCGTCTATTGTTTTACCCGCATCAATAATCAGCTCACCTTGCTGATTTTTTATAGGGCCAGTAAATGGATGAAATTCACCTTTACCAATTTTCTCTGAAATAGCATTTACTTCACTTACTACATCACTTGGAATGTCTTTACTTAGCGGCGCTAAGCGAGTCATCCCTGAGCCTATCCCTTTCCATATATCTTGTGATTGCCATTTATCGTCAAGTACTTGCTGTACGCGCTCTGCATAAAATTCATCCCAGTGATGAACCGCTGCCGTTAAATGTGCTTTTCTACCGTATCCGCTCATATCTGAGTGGTAGCCAATAGCGTAAATACCAGCGGCTTGCGCTGCTTGCAGTGGTGCAGGCGAATCAGTATGTTGGGTAATAATATCAACGCCTTGATCTATTAGGCTATCGGCAGCTTCGCGCTCTTTACCTGGATCAAACCAGCTATTAACCCACACTACTTTTACTTTTGCATTAGGCTTTACTGAGCGCAAACCAAGCGTAAATGCATTTATACCGCGTATTACCTCCGGAATAGGAAACGCAGCAATATAACCAATACTGTCGGTTTTACTCATGTGCCCTGCAATAACACCTGTTAGGTAGCGTCCTTCGTAAATGCGATCAAAGTAAGTGCTTACGTTTTTTGCGCGTTTATAGCCTGTGGCATGCTCAAACTTTACATTAGGAAATCGTTTAGCCACTTTAAGTGTTGGGTTCATGTAGCCAAACGACGTGGTAAATATTAAATCGTGCCCGCTTTTAGCCAGCTGCGTAATAACACGCTCTGCATCCGCTCCTTCTGGTACGCTTTCGACAAAAGTAGTTTCTATTTTGTCGCCAAACTTTTCTTCAAGGTAGTGGCGGCTAGAGTCATGTGTATAAGTCCAACCGGCCTCACCTATGGGGCTTACATATACAAAGCCAACTTTTACGCTATCTTTTGCAATAGCAGATGCGCTTATGCCTAAGCTCAATGCAACCCCGAGTGCTGTTATAAGTTTTTTCATTGTTATTCTCCGTGTTATTTTTTTAATATCCTGTTGAAGCAGGTGATTTACCTTATTGATTTTGTAATTAATTTAATGACCCTTGTGCCAAGGCTTACCTAGCCACATGGGTTCGTACATTTTTAATTTTTGTTTATTTTTGCTGAGCATAATCAGTACTATAAGCGTTGCACCATAAGGCAACATGGCCAGTAAGTTAGACTCCACAGCCCACCCAAAAGCCTGTGCCACTAAGTGCATAATGCTGGCAAAGCCAAATAAATAAGCGCCAAGCATTACGCGCTCAATACGCCAGCTTGCAAACACCACTAAAGCAAGGGCTATCCAACCTCGCCCTGCCGTCATGTTTTGAGTCCAAAGTGGTGTATAAGCCAACGACAAATATGCGCCCGCAATGCCAGCCAGTGCGCCGCCAAACATTACGGCTAAATAACGTGTACGCATTACAGGTAATCCTAAGTTATTACCCACACTTGGGTTTTCGCCAATAGCTCGTACTGCAAGCCCTGCTCTGTGGTATTTAAAAAACAAATACGCACCAAGCACTAAACCCCAACTTAAATACACAATGGCGTCTTGCGAAAATAGCGCTTTGCCTAAAACCGGAATATGCTCAAACCCTGCAATTGCTAAAGTAGGTAACGCGTTAATGGTTTTTCCCTCATAGTCGGCACCTAAAAATGCCGAAAGGCCTGTACCAAAAATAGTCAGCGCTAAACCTGCCGCTACTTGGCTAGCATTTAAATTAAGTGCTACAAAAGCAAAAATAAGTGAGGCCATAACCCCGACCAAAGCTGCTACCGTAAAACCAATAAATAGGTTGTCGCATTGGTACATAGTTATAAACCCTGCCACCGCGCCTAAGAGCATCATGCCTTCTTGCCCTAAATTTAAGGTGCCGCTTTTTTCGCATACCATTTCACCCAGCGCCACCAGCAATAAGGGGGTGCCTGTACGAATAGTGGCGTATAAAATATTAGTAATTACATCTAATTCCATGATTTAAGACTCCTGTGCAATATGTATTGGCTGCGCTTTTTGTTGTTTAAATGGCAGCGAAAATCTAAGGCGATAAGTAATAAGCACATCGCACGAGAGTAGATAAAACAGCATTAACCCCTGAAAAATACCGGTTATAGCGTTAGGTAATCCCATGTTAATTTGCGCAAGTTCACCTCCCATATAAATAAGCCCCATTAATAAGCCCGCAAACGTAATTCCTACTGGGTGGAGTCGCCCTAAAAAAGCAACAATAATGGCGGCATAGCCATAACCGGGTGATATTTGCGGAACCAACTGTCCAATAGGCCCAGCTACTTCGCCCGCTCCAGCGAGCCCCGCCAAGCCCCCGCTAATAACTAGCACTCCGGCAATTAATAATGCTCGCTTGTAACCCGCCATTTTGGCCGCGGATGCATCAAGCCCAAGTACTTGTATTTGAAAGCCTATAAAGGTTTTACTAATAAAAACCCATGTGGCGCATAGCGCTAATAACGCAAACGCCAGGCCTAAGTGCAATCGAGTACCGTCGAATAAAACAGGCAATAACGTGCTATCGCCAAACAATGCACTTTCAGGAAAATTATAACCGTGAGGATCTTTGAGTGGCCCATGAACAGCCCACAGCAATACATTTACTGCTATGTAGTTGAGCATTATAGTGACTAAAATTTCATTGGTGTTTAAACGCAGCTTCATAAAAGCAGCAAGCCCCGCCCACAACATGCCACCAGCAATACCAGCGAGTAATGTAAGTGGCATTGCAAAAGCACTTGTTGAGTCAACAAAGTTAACGGCTACAGCACTTGCACATACACCACCAATAAGCAGTTGCCCTTCTGCGCCTATATTCCAAACCGATGTTCTATAACAAAGCGCTAAGCCATAGGCGCATAGCAAAATAGGAATGGTCATTACAAGTAGCTCTGTTACACCATACCAATCGGCAACAGGTGCTATAAGCAATGTATACAGGGCATTTAGAGGGTCATGCCCTAATAAGGCAAACACCACGTAACCGGTTATTAATGTTAGTAAAATAGCTAAAACAGGTGAGAGATAACTCCACGCTGGTGAACGTTCAACACGTGGTTCTAACTTAATCATGCGAGTTCCCCTTGTGGTGTGTGTACTTTAGACTGGTTATTAAAAACATCGCTAAAGTCGCCAGCCATCCACTGCCCTAACTGCACAAGCGGTACGGTATCGGTATTTAAAATAGGAGACAATTTGCCATCACAAATTGCGCCAATACGGTCGCAAATTTTATAAAGTTCGTCTAAATCTTCTGAAATAACGAGTACCGCACACCCTTCGTCGCGAAGCTTTAAAATTGCTTCATGTATCGCCACTTGTGCGCCTATATCTACACCCCAAGTAGGGTGCGACATAACGAGTAGTTTTGGGCTTTGCTCTACCTCGCGACCAATAATAAATTTTTGTAAATTACCACCTGAAAGGCTAGCTGCATGAGTGCGAAAACTTGGTGTTTTAACCTTGTATTTTGTAATGATTTTATTAGCAAGCTCAGTAATTTTTTGTTTTACTAAAAAGCCATTTTTAACTAGTCCACTATCAAAACTAGTAAGCAGTGCATTTTGTGCTAAATCCATAGTGGGCACGGCTCCTCGCCCAAGCCTATCCTCTGGCACACATGCAAGCCCAAGGCGGCGCCTTTTTAGCGGGCACAGTGCATCAACTACGGTATTTTTAAATTTAATGGCGCTACTACTAGCTTGAATCTGCTCCCCCGAAAGCACTTTTAATAACTCTTCTTGTCCGTTGCCAGCAACACCCGCAATCCCCACTATTTCGCCTTGCTGTACTGCAAAGTTAATGTTTTTAAGGGGTGTTTCAAATAACGCTTGTGCGGCGGTGGTTAGATTATTAACGGTTAAAAAATCCGCAGTACCCAAAGCTCTGCGAGTTTGGTTACTAATTGGCGTATTGTCGCCTACCATCAGCCTAGCAATTGACTCACTAGTTTCGTTTTTAGGAATACAATGCCCGCTTACTTTCCCGCCTCTCAAAATGGTCGCACTGTCACATAGCTCAATCACTTCGTGCAGTTTATGGCTAATAAACAGCACAGAGCAGCCTTCTTTTTTAAGTGACTTTAGGGTTTTAAATAATGCATCGACCTCTTGTGGAGTCAGTACTGAAGTGGGTTCGTCTAAAATAAGTAACTGAATATCTAATAATAAGCATCTAACAATTTCTACTCGTTGGCGCTCGCCAGTTGAAAGTGTTGATACCAGTCTATGGGGGTCTAATGGCATACCATAACGTGTTGATGTTTTCGTAATTCGACCCGCAAGCGTGCTGCTATGCCCTGCTAAATCACCTAACGCTAGTTCAATATTTTGGGCGACCGTAAGTGTTTCAAATAACGAAAAATGCTGAAACACCATTCCAATGCCTAAATCACGCGCATCAGCAGGCTCTTTTATATTCATTATACGGCCATTAAAAAACATGTCCCCTTGGTCAGGTTTAACCACACCATAAAGCATTTTCATTAATGTGCTTTTACCTGCACCGTTTTCACCTAATAAGGCATGCACTTCACCATGCTTAATTTTTAAGGTTACGTCATTATTGGCTATACATCCGGGATACTGCTTTGTCATTCCCTGCATAGTAAGGCGGTATTTATTATTCATTATTAGGGCCTATTTGTACTTAATGAGCAATTTAGCCTACTCAAAACATCAACTGACCAAACGGTCAACAATGGCATGGTAACTGCAATATACTTACCAAGATGAAAAAGTATTTTTCTTACCCGTGCGCAAACAACAAGAAAAAACATACGCCAAGCCTTTATGTATCAGGGCTTTATAAAAATTAAGGGGGTCTGTGTGATTCAATTTTTATTAAATAACACGCCAATTGAAGTACAAGAATGTTCGCCAAGTCTCACCATTTTGGACTGGCTACGCACCAAAAAAGGGAAAGTGGGCACCAAAGAAGGGTGTGCAACTGGCGACTGTGGCGCGTGCACAATTTTAGTGGGTGAAGAGCGTATAAATGCAAACGGGCAAACTAGTTGGCAATACAAAACAATGAACAGCTGTTTATTGTTATTAGGTAATGCGCATGCAAAACATATAGTAACGGTAGAGGCTGTGACTACTGGCTTATACCCAAACTTAACCGATTTACACCCCGTACAACGTGCACTGGTGGAGTGCCATGGTTCGCAGTGTGGTTTTTGTACGCCTGGTATAATAATGAGCTTGTTGGCTCTTTATATTAATGAACCAACGTACCCTGGTAAAAAAGCGGTTATTCATGCACTTGGTGGTAACTTATGCCGTTGTACAGGTTATAGCCCTATATTACTTGCAGCCGAAAAAGCCTATAGCTATGAGCGTAAAGCTGAACCTTACTCAGCAATGGCCGCTCAATTTAAAGCATCACTTAATACGCAATATGATGACGATATTCCATTTTTAAAAAATGGTCCTCGCAAATTTTACTTACCACAAACTGCCCAACAACTTGTTGAGCTAAAAGCGCTTTATCCTTATGCACATTTAGTTGCTGGTGGCACCGACTTTGCCATTGAGCTTAGCCAAAACATGCTCTTACCGGATGTAATTATCTCCCTTAGCCAAGTAAAGGAGTTTTGCACCTTGGCAGATAATAACGATGAGTTACACATTGGTGCAGCACTCCCTTATAGCCAATTTGTTGAGGTATTTTATAACCATTACCCAGAGTCAAAAGAGCTATTTGAACGCTTAGGATCAAGCCAAGTACGTAACAGCGGCACACTTGGTGGCAGCATAGGGAATGCCTCTCCTATTGGCGATCCAGCTCCCCTTTTAATCGCTCTTAATGCATCAATGGATTTATTAAGCAGCGCTGGTACGCGCACTATTAAAGTTGCCGACTACTTTATTGATTACAAAAAAACAGTTCTTAAAAGCGATGAAGTAATTAGTAAGTTCACCATCCCAAAGCGCCCAGAGTCACTAAAACTGGCGTGTCATAAAATATCAAAACGCTTTGAAGACGATATATCTACCGTGTGTTTGGTGCTTGCTATAGAGCATTCACAAAACATGATTACTCAAGCCCGCTGCGCTATGGGCGGTATGGCAGCTATTCCTAAGCGCGCGCAGCATATTGAGCAAAAGCTGATATCTCAATCATTACAAGTAAGTAGTTTTATAGACGCAGCAACGGCTATTAACGATGACTTTACGCCTATGAGCGATGTAAGAAGCAGTGCGCATTATCGCACCACGGTAAGCAAAAACTTATTACAACGCATTGGTATTGAGTTTTGTGAGCCACAAGCACGCAACAATAACAACATTGCCATTACGAGGATCTCACATGCGTCACTTTGAAATGGATAAACTAAAAGCGCAAGGTGGTAGCGTTGGACAATCTAAATATCACGAAAGCGCTATTAAACAAGTTTGTGGCAGTGCAAATTTTGCCGACGATAACCCTGAGCCATACGGCTGCCTGCATGCCTACCCAGTGCTCGCCCCTGTTACAAGCGGCTTTATTAAATCAATAGATACCAGTCTCGCACTGGCAGTTGAAGGCGTTAAACGTATTTTATCGGCAGAAGATGTACCCGGTAAATTAGATATTGGCCCGGTATTTCCTGGTGACGTATTACTCACTAACCATGAAATTCAATATCACGGACAACCTGTGCTGGTAGTAGTTGCCGACACCTATGAAATAGCGCGCCGCGCGGCACGTTTAGTGGTTATAGAGTGCGAGCAAACCACACCCATACTTGATATTAAAGAAGCAATTAGCAAAGAGCATTGGGTAAGGCCGCCTCATTCACTTAACCGTGGTAACAGCGAAAACGCCATTAATAACGCAGCCCACCAGCTTAAAGGCGAAATAAACATAGGCGGGCAAGAACACTTTTATTTAGAAGGCCAAATTGCGCTGGCGCAACCTGATAACGACGGGGGCATTCATGTTCAATGCTCTACGCAACACCCTACTGAGGTGCAGCACTTAGTTGCTAAAATTTTAAAAAAGCCATTTAGTTTTGTAAACGTAGAAACCCGCCGTATGGGCGGTGCTTTTGGCGGCAAAGAAACCCAAGGCGCACCATGGGCATGCCTTGCAGCTCTTGCGGTTTACCACCTTGGCTGCGCAGTAAAAATGCGCCTAGCCCGCAGCGACGATTTTAAATTAACCGGTAAGCGCCACCCGTTTTATAATCACTATCATGTTGGTTTTGACGAAAATGGCTTAATAGAAGGTGCCGACATTACCGTAAACGGATTTTGTGGCTACTCGCCTGATTTATCAGATGCAATTGTAGACCGCGCCATGTTTCATGCCGATAACGCCTACTACTACCCAGCCGCCACAATTAAGGGTAATCGCTGTAAAGTAAATACCGTAAGCCATACCGCATTTAGAGGATTTGGTGGCCCGCAAGGAATGATTATGGGCGAGCTAATAATGGACGATATAGCCGCTAAATTAGGTAAAGATCCGCTTGAGATCCGAAAACTTAATTTATACAAAAAAGGCCGCGATACCACGCCGTATCATCAAACCGTAGAGCAACATATTTTAATAGATATGATTGCTCAGCTTGAGCAGTCGGGTGACTACTGGGCACGTAAAGAGGCTATTAAAGCATTTAACGTATCGTCACCTATTATCAAAAAAGGCCTTGCAATGACGCCGGTTAAATACGGTATTTCGTTTACGGTACAACATTTAAACCAAGCTGGTGCATTAGTACATGTATATAGCGATGGTTCGATACATTTAAACCATGGCGGCACCGAAATGGGCCAAGGGCTAAACACCAAAATTGCGCAAATTGTGGCCCATGGCTTTGGGGTCGATTTTAACGCGGTAAGTATTAGTGCTACGCGTACCGACAAAGTGCCAAACACTTCACCAACAGCGGCCTCAAGCGGTACCGACTTAAACGGTATGGCGGCGCTAAATGCAGTAAACACAATAAAAGAGCGCTTAATAAACTTTATTACCGAGCACTTTGAAGTAGACAGCAACACTGTTGTATTTAAAGATAACCTCATTACTTTTAGTAAAGGGGAAATTAGCTTTAGCGAACTTGCAAATCTTGCTTACATGAATCGTATATCGCTTTCATCTACCGGTTATTACGCCACACCAAAAATTCATTACGACAGAGCCAAAGGCGAAGGCCGCCCATTTTTTTACTACGCACACGGCGTTGCACTGAGTGAAGTAGAAGTAGATACGCTTACGGGCGAAAACACGGTAACTCGCGTTGATATACTGCATGATGTAGGCAGCTCAATTAACCCAGCACTTGATATAGGGCAAATTGAAGGCGCCTTTGTACAAGGTATGGGCTGGCTAACAACCGAAGACTTACAATGGAATGATAAAGGCCAGCTTGCAAGCTTTGGCCCAGCCAACTACAAAATACCAGCCATTGGCGATACACCTGCCGAATTTAACGTCAATCTTTATAACTCAGCAAATCCAGAAACCACCGTGTTTAGATCAAAAGCCGTAGGCGAGCCGCCATTTATGCTGGCCTTTAGTGTATGGAGCGCTATTCGTAATGCCATAAGTAGTGTGGCTGATTACAAATACACAGCCCCACTGGATACACCCGCAACCCCAGAGCGAGTATTGAGTGCAATTGAGCAAACCGCTAGTTGGTTTAAGGAGCATCAACATGACTAATTTAAATGAGTCGTTTCAGGGTTTTCATACTCAAAACTGGGCGCAGGCTATAAACGAGCACGAACAAAGCGGCACTAATTATGTAATTGCCACGGTACTTGGCACAAATGGCTCAACCCCACGCGGCACAGGCTCAAAAATGGTAATAAGCGGCGAGCATATTTACGACACTCTTGGCGGTGGCCACCTTGAATACGTAGTAATAGAAAAAGCCCGCGAACTACTTGCCAAAGGCGAAGCCGCCCAAGTAATTGAGCAATTTAACCTAGGTGCAAATTTAGGCCAGTGCTGCGGCGGAGCTGCCACCGTTATGCTTGAATGCATGCAATGCGAGCGCTTTACCCTCGACATTTATGGCGCAGGCCATGTAGCACAAGCGCTTATTGGTATATTGGCACAGCTGCCTATGCGCATACGTTGGATAGATAGCCGCGCAGATGTATTCCCACAGACTATTCCAAATAACGTAGTAAAAGTGGTTGATGAAGAGCCCACAGAACAAGTAAAGCGTGCACCTAAGTCTAACAACTACTTAATATTGACCCATAACCACCAGCTCGACTTTGCACTCACCCAAGCCATTATTAAACGCGCTGATGCCAATTGGCTGGGCGTTATTGGCTCTGACACTAAAGCAAAACGTTTTAAACAACGCCTAGCACATCGCGATTTTACAGCCGCTCAAATACAACAAATGACCTGCCCTGTTGGGCTTAAAAATATTACGGGCAAATTACCAATGGAAGTGGCTATTTCGATTAGTGGACAGCTAATTGCCCTTTATCAGGCTATGCAAACCCAAGCGCCAAAACGCCAAGGCTTGCAATGGCGCACACTAAAAAATGCCTTAATTAGCACCACGCAGGAGGAAGTAGACGCATGAGCAGTTTACAAATAAATACGCTAAATGATGCACAAGCAAAACAAGCACTTGAGCATTGCTGCGCGGCCCCTAACTGGGTAGCGGGCATGATAAAAGCAATGCCATTTAAAAGTGCTCAACAGCTGTTTGAATGCGCACAAAGCATATGGGATAGCCTTGGCGAGAGCGACTATTTAGCTGCCTTCGAAGGCCACCCGCAAATAGGCGACTTATCAACCCTTAGCAAAAAATACGCTGCTACCGCACAAAAAGCGGGGCATGAGCAATCAGGTATGAGCAAAGCAAACGAGGCCGTACTTACCAAAATGATTGCCCTTAATAAAGAGTACCTTAGCAAGTTTGGCTTTATTTTTATTGTGTGCGCCACCGGTAAAACGGCCGAACAAATGCTCGAACTCATAGAGCAGCGCATACACAACACCCGCAGTACAGAGCTAAATATAGCTGCGAGCGAACAAGCCAAAATAACAAAAATAAGATTGGAGTCACTGCTATGAGCAAAAGCCCTATAACTACCCATATACTTGATACAAGCACCGGAAAACCAGCAGCAAACGTTGCTGTTAAGCTATTTAAACTTACAAATAACGAATGGGTACAACTAACCCAAGGCACAACCGATACCGATGGGCGAATTACCGACTGGCTAAATACAGATGTAGAATTTGCAACCTATAAGCTAGTATTTGATTTAGATAGCTACTACCAAAATCAACCTACCCCTGCGTTTTACCCAGAGGCGCAAATAACGTTTAGATTACAAGATACTAAACATCACCATATCCCATTGTTGCTTAGCCCGTTTGGCTACTCTACATACAGAGGTAGCTAACTATGAGCACACAAAACAATAATAACTTAACAGTAGTTTGTGCCGATATACTCGACTTTGTTGACGACCCTGCCATTGCTGGCGAAAACGCCCATCGTTTTTTTGAAAAAGGCGCATTAGTTATCAAGCACGGCAAAGTAGTTAAACTTGGCTATGAGCACGACATATTACCAACAATTGATAAATCAGCGCGTGTTATCCGCCACGATGGTAAGCTCGTTATGCCTGGTATGATTGACACACACATACATTTGCCACAAACCGAAATGGTGGGTGCGTACGGCGAGCAACTGCTAAGTTGGCTCACCGAATACGCCTTCCCAACCGAAAAAAAGTTTACATGTAAGCATTATTCAAAAGAGATCTCTAATCGCTTTTTAGACGAGCTGCTGCGCAATGGCACAACCACCGCTCTTGTGTTTGGCACTGTGCACCCGCAATCGGTTGATGCGTTTTTTAAAGAATCACAAAAACGCAATTTACGCATGATTGCCGGTAAAGTAATGATGGACCGTAACTGCCCAGACGACTTATCTGATTGCGCGCAAACAAGCTATGACGAATCCAAAGCCCTAATAAAAAAATGGCACAATGTTGATAGGTTAAGCTACGCAGTTACACCGCGTTTTGCCCCCACATCAACCCCTGAGCAATTACAAAAATGCACTCAGTTGCTTGAAGAATACCCAGACACCTACCTGCATACACACCTATCGGAAAACAAAGACGAGTGCGAATGGGTTAAAGGGCTATTTCCAGAAGCTGAAGATTACCTTGGCGTGTACGAGCAAGCAAAAATGGTACGTAAACGCTCAGTATTTGCCCATAGTATTCATTTATCTGAGCGCGAGCTTTGCTGCCTTGCAGATAACAATGCGGCAATATCGCACTGCCCTACCTCAAACCTATTTTTAGGATCAGGACTTTTAAATTTAAAAGCCTGTGAAGAGCACGGTATAAACGTAGGCATGGGAACCGATGTAGGCGCAGGAACAAGCTTTTCTATGCTACAAACAGGTAACGAAGCTTATAAAATTCAGCAATTACAAGGTCAAAAGTTTTCAGCATTTAAAGGGCTGTATTTAGCAACTCTCGGCGGTGCCAGAGCACTTGATTTAGAAGGGACAATTGGTAATTTTGAAGCCGGTTGTGAAGCCGATTTTATTGTAATGGATTGTTCAGCAACTTCATTTTTAAAATTTAGAATACAACATGCCAAAACCCTGCATGAAAAACTGTTTGCAATGATGATGTTAGGCGACGACCGCTGCGTTGAGCAAACCTACATTATGGGTAAAAGTGTGTATAAGCGCGATGATAACAATCAATTTTCAGACACCCGCTCACCGGTATTAGAAGAGGCTTAACCGTTATGGAAAACTATTTATTTGAGCTTGCTCATTTAGTACTGCGTTATTTTCATGTTATTGCTGGTATAGCATGGATTGGCGCTTCATTTTATTTTGCATGGCTTGATAACAACCTACAAACACCACCGCAGTGGAAAATAGATAAAGGCATAAAAGGCGATTTATGGGCCGTGCATGGTGGTGGCTTTTACGAAGTGGCTAAGTATCAAAATGGCCCTGAACAAATGCCTCATACTCTGCATTGGTTTAAGTGGGAAGCCTACACAACGTGGATCACCGGTATATTACTATTTAGCTTACTTTATTATGTTGGCGCCGATGTGTATTTAATTGATAACAGCAAAAGTGAGCTAAGTAAATTTGCAGCTATTGGCGCATCCCTTGGTTTTATTGGCTTAGGCTATGGTGTTTATCGTTTATTGTGTAAAACCCCACTGGTTGAAAACGGCAAAGTGTTTATTGCTGTAGTTATTGGTTTATTAGCTCTGTGGACTTTTGGGGTTGATCAATTATTTAGCGACCGCGCTGTGTATATTCATGTAGGTGCACTTATTGGCACGTGTATGGTGGGTAATGTGTATCACATTATTATGCCAGGCCAACGCTATATGGTAAGTGAAGTAGAAGCGGGTAGAATCCCTGATTCAGCGCCAGGTTTAAAGGCAAAGCTGTGTTCTATTCATAATAACTACGCCACGTTACCTGTGGTATTTATTATGCTTAGCAATCACTTTCCTTACACGTATAGCCACAACTTTGGCTGGCTTATTTTGATTGCGTTGTTTGGTATTGGTATGTGGATACGCCATTACTTTAACTTAAAGCATCAAGGCGTTAATAAGCCCTCAGTACTTGTAAGCGGTATTGCCGCCTTTTTTGCCCTTATGCTCGCCATAGCCCCTTGGCCCAGTACACCAACAAATGCAGGCGAAAGCGCGCCTTTACAAGCAAGTATTACAGACGCACAAGCGTGGGATATAATTAGTAAGCACTGTACACAGTGCCACAGCGAAACACCCACCTCTGCGCTTTTTCAAACAGCGCCGCTAGGCTTTAAACTCGACTCTATTAGTGATGTAAAAAAAGCCAGCACGCTTATTCATACCCGCGCGGTTATAACCAAAGATATGCCACTGGCCAATATGACAAAAATGACAGACACAGAGCGCGAAACGCTAGGCGCTTGGCTCTCAGCACTTAAAAAGGAGCAATAAAATGAGTGAGCATTTTAAAAACTACCCGCGCGATTTAATTGGTTATGGCCCTGATGCACCCCATGCAAATTGGCCCAATAAAGCCCGTATTGCCGTGCAAGTAGTATTAAATTACGAAGAAGGCGGCGAAAATTGTGTATTACATGGTGACGCGGCAGCCGAAACATTTTTATCTGAAATAGTCAGTGCCCCGCATGTTGAAGACCGCCATATAAGCATGGAGTCTATTTACGAATATGGCTCACGCGCTGGCGTGTGGAGGCTACTGCGTTTATTTAAAAAATACGATATACCGGTCACCATTTTTGCAGTGGCGATGGCCCTTGAGCGCCACCCCGATATAGCTAAAGCATTTGTTGAAGCGGGTCACGAAATTGCAAGCCATGGCCTGCGCTGGATTAATTATCAACATATAGATAAACAAACCGAACGCGAGCATATGCAACAAGCCATTGAAATCATTCAAGCGCTTACCGGTAAAAAGCCCAAAGGTTGGTACACAGGGCGCACAAGCCCTAACACAGCAGCCCTTGTAGTTGAAAATGGTAATTTTTTATATGATGCCGACGATTACAGCGACGACCTACCTTTTTACAGTATTAAAGAAGGTAAACCACAGTTAATAGTGCCCTACACGCTTGATGTAAACGACATGCGCTTTGCTGCCGTGCAGGGTTTTAACGCAGGCGATCAGTTTTATAATTATTTAAAAGATGCCTTTGATACGCTATACGAGGAAGGCGATCCAGAAGGTGAAAACACCCCTAAAATGATGTCGATAGGTTTGCATTGTCGCTTAATTGGCAGACCAGGAAGAATAAAAGCATTAGCACGGTTTTTAGAATATGCTCGCTCGCATGATCAGGTTTGGTTTGCCACACGTGAGCAAATAGCCGAGCATTGGCTTAAAACCCATCCGTATAAAAAAGCATAGTTTATATTTTTTAAAAACATAAAAAAGCCCAGCAATGCTGGGCTTAAAGTCACTTTAGGAGTAGTTAGTTAAATGAAACCGTAATGATGTTAGAACATACATTTTCAGTTACACATAATTGGTAATCGTACGATGGTAATGTAGCACCACGTACGTAGTCGCGGTAACGACCTCTATCAGCAGTAGTATCTAAAAGCTCACCATTACGGTAAACACTTAGTGATTCAGCGCCAACACTTTCCCAACTAAGCTCTACACGCATAGTATCAAGGCGAGACTTATTAGCACGTTTTAAGGTAATTTCTAGCTCTACATCACTTACAACAACCGTTTGAGTTAATGTACTTGTATTGCCTTCACTGTCTGTTACCGTTAGTTCTACATCGTAATTACCTGATGCTGCATACACATGCATAGGGTTTTGATCAGATGATGTTGCACCATCGCCAAAGCTCCAGCTCCACTGTGTAATATCGTTATTTGAATCAGTGCTTGAATCAACAAAGTTAACTGTTAAGCCTTGTGTCTCAACGTCAAAACTAGCACGTGGTGGTTGTGGGCTAACTTCGCCAATAGCGCTTAGCGTTAATGACCAGCCATTAATTGTGCCGGTATCGGCTGCAGCAGTATCTTCTACTTGTAGTGTCCAATCGCCTGTAGCAACTTCGCCGTTAAATGATTCAGAAGTAAAGCTTCTAACTATGTCGTCGTTTGAACCACCCACATTGCTTTGTAGCGTTACTTGTGTGCCTTGAGCAGATACTAACTTAACCACTAAGTCGCCAGAGTAAGTATGCGAAATATCTACATCAGCAGTAGTGCCAAATACTGTTAAGTCATCAGGAACATTAATTACTGACACTGCACCTACTGGCGAGTTGTCAGGAATATCAACACTTGTGTTACTGCTGTAAGTAAAGTCGTTTAAGCCAACAGGTTGAACCATTAATTTAACTGACTGATCTTTAACAATATCACCAGCTGTAGCTGTTACAGTAAGCTCGTATTCGCCCCACTGAGTGTTAGTATCGGTTTCAACATTTAGCATTACTTCATCGCCTGGGCGCGCTGTAAGCGATGATAAATAAGCGCCGCCTAATGTTGTTGATAACTCAAGCGTTACTTCTTCATCCCATTCGGCAATTGAACCAATTGTAAATGTGTAGTTTGTAGCTTGGCCTGCTTCAATTTGTTGCGTAAGTGGATCGGCTGATATTTTAAAGCCAGGTGTAGGGTCTGCATCAATAAGCGCTTGGTTAACATTAAGACGAGTACCTGCAACCGTTACACCTTGTAGCGCAGCATTTGCATCGCCAGAGTTCATTAGTAAATCTTTCAGCTCTTGAGTGCTAAGCTCAGGATTAATTGACAATACTAACGCTGCTGCACCTGCTACATGAGGGGTTGCCATAGATGTGCCAGAGTAAGATGCATAGCTCTCACCTGGTGTAGTAGATAAAATAGCACTACCCGGCGCGCCCATATCAACGCTTGTTAAACCATAATGTGAAAACCATGAAATACCATCGGTTTGATCCGTACTTGCAACCGATAATACACTTGCGTTTTCGTAGTTAGATGGGTAATGCGGGTTAACATCGTTATCAATAGTATCGTTACCAGCTGCGGCTACAAAGAGTAAATCCGCCGCTTCGCTTGATGCAATTGCATCTGCTAGTGCTTGGCTGTAACCGCCACCACCCCAGCTATTATTTAATACGCGTAAGTTAACGCCTGAGTTTTTAAGGCTAACCATGTAATCAATACACTTAATAGCGTCTGATGTTGAGCCATTACCCGCAGCATCTAAAAACTTACAACCAACAAGTGATACTTCATGGTTAACACCTACAACACCAATACCATTGCCACCACTTGCGCCAATAGTACCTGAAACGTGGGTGCCATGACCTTCGTCATCCATAGGGTCGCCACTGTCAGTAATGGCATTTATACCATGCACGTCATCTATAAAACCGTTACCATCATTATCAATACCATCTCCTGGTATTTCGCTGCTATTTACCCACATATTGCTAGCTAAATCACTGTGGCTGTAATCAATACCCGTATCGATTACACCTACCACTACATCGCGGCTACCTGTCGAAATATCCCATGCTTCTACTGCATCAATATCAGCGTCTGCTGTACCACCCGTTTGGCCATCATTATTTAAGCCCCAAAGCTCATCAAAACGAGGATCATCTGGCGTACGTGCAATGCTTACTTGGTAATCAGGCTCTACATATTCAATAGCTTGATGAGACTTTAAAAGCGCAATTGCGTCTTTAGTGCTCATTCCCGACACTTTAAACTTAGCTAAGCGACCTGAAAGTAAAGACGTATAACTGTCATCAAGTTCATCTTTATTTAGATCAGTAATTTTAGCTTTAACTAATGAACGAGCCTGCTTACGCATTTCTTTCGTTGCATTACTTTTATATTTAACAATTATAGAATCACTGCTAGCAGTTACAGATTGCTTTACACCCACATCAGGAACTTTTGCAGCTGCTAAGCACGGAAGTAAGGCAAGAGTAATAATAGATAATTTTGTTTTCATTGTTCTATCCATAGTTTTGTTGGGTTAGCTTAGATGCTCTAAGCACGTTCTTTCACTATTTCGAGTACAAGGGATCACATGGCATACCCTAAGGAAACAACCAAACTAATCATTTAACAAGTTAAAAAATAAAAACGTTGTTAAAACCAACAATTTTGACCAGTTATAGTATAAAAAAAACACTAAAGACAGACCTTTTAATGAAATTCACGCAAAACCATTTACCTAATAAAGGGTCGGATATTTTTACTGCTTTTAGATTGAATTAATAAAAAACCTCAACAACCCAACCATAACCCACTGAAAAATAAAAATTAAAAAATTGGTAAAAAATGATGATTTCAGAAAATACATTTGAGGAATACAGTAATTGGGTACTTAATAATTAACAGTTATTAAACGTAAGTTAAAATAATGACAAAGCGTTTAGTGATAATTATTAACTACATCGAAAAATTTTACTTTAAGAGCTTTTCAAGCGGATCACAAAACATTATATCGGCACGGCATGCTGACACAGCAAATACCTTATAAAACCTATAAAATTTAAGGTGTTTGGTTTTAATATTTCAAGGAGAAAATAATGAAGTTGAACAAATCACTTTTAAGCTGCGCAGTTGCAATTGCAATGGGTACTAGCTTTGCTTCTTATGCAGATACTAACAACAAATCAGCATCAAGCTCAGAACTTGCTACCAACGTTTCTGTAGCAAGTGTTGAAAACTCAATGACTCTTATCCAAACTTTTAATGAAAATACTGCACTACTTACACAAGATGGTGATAGCAACACCATGCTTGTAACAACAACCGGTAATAATAACGAAACTGAAGTTGTGCAGAGTCAATTTGGTAATTATGCCGAAGTAACCACCACAGGTGACAACAACCTGCAAGTATACAGCCAAGATGGCGTTGCTAATGGTTTTATCTCTGAAGTGACTGGTAATAACAATATGTTATTTGTTTCACAATTTGGCCAAGGCTTTTTTGTAAATAATGAAGCGATTAATACTGTAACTGGTGATGATAATATCATTGATGTTGAACAAGGCACTGGTGGTCACTGGTTCTACAACATGGATATGCAAGGTAACGCAAACGAAATTACCTCACTGCAAACCGGTGAATGGCATGAAGCAGAAATTACGATGCTTACAGGCGACGAAAATACTCTTGATTTAGTTCAAGACGGCTATTGGAGTACCTTTAAAGTAAGTAGTTTACAAGGCAATGACAACGAGCTTGAAGTTGAACAAGTAGGTGATCGTAATGCTGTAGCATTTAGTGCAATTTCTGGTGATGCAAATGAAATTGAAATTGAACAAGATGGCTTAACTAATGCGGTAACGTTTGCAACTGTAATTGGCGACGACAACCAAATAGATTTAGATCAAGAAGGTTCATTTAATACAATTGAATCAAACTTATTTGAAGGTTCTAATAATGAGGTTTCAGCAACACAAGTTGGCGCTGAAAACTTAATGACAGCCGATTTAATTGGTGACAACAACGAACTAACTTCAATGCAAAACGGTGATTTAAACGAAGCCTACATGGGTGTAATTGGTTCAGACAATGAATTTACATCAGCCCAAATAGGTGATTTAAACTCGATTCACTTAGCTAACTTTAACGGCTCTGGCAATGATGTTGATTTAGTACAAGCTGGCGATGAAAATGCCGTACTTGTTCAATCTTCATACCCAGATGTAACGCTTACATCTAACGATAATGACATCGATATTGCTCAAGACGGCTCTCAAAATGAAGCAATTGTTACCCTTGCTGGCATTTTAGATAGTAATAACAACCAAATTGATATTGCACAAAGTGGCACGTTAAACCTTATTGATATGATGGTTGAAGGCAATAACCACAGCATTGATATTTCACAAACAGGTGAAGGTAACTGGGTTACTGGCGTTGAACAATCAGCATTTTTAGTTGGTGGTGAAAACGTATCGTTTAGTGTTACTCAAATTGGTAACGACAATATTGTTGAAGGCTCAGTAATTGGCTTTGACAGCACTGTATCTGTTACCCAAATTGGTGATGGAAACGCAGCAACAATTACTCAAATGTAATTGTTGAGGTGGGGAGAGCGACCCTCTCCCCTTTTTAAATTATGAAAAAAAATATTAACTTTAATCGTTACCTACTCACACTTTTCCTATGTTTTTCTGGGGCAACTCATGCTGCGGATGAACTAGAAATAGATGGCTTATTACTTGATAGAAGTATTAGCCGCTTTGGTCATCAATTTTATTATGAATTTTCAAACTACTGGCGAGATCTCCCTTCAACAGCTGGTTTTAATATTGAAATAAAAGAAACCGTAATACCAAAAGCGGGTACACAACTTTCTTTAATAATGAATAACCAACTTGTTTACGCGACTTATTTAGGTCGCAGATTAGAACCCCTCGATGAACGTGTTGAGCAAGCTGTTTATACAGTAATAGATGCAATGGCTCGCTCAAACATGGCTGCATCAACACCAGATATGGCTAAAGATGGATGGTAAAATGAAAAAAATAGCCCTTATAATAATAACAATATTAAGCTTTTCAGCTTCCGCGACTGAAATAATTTACACCCCAATAAATCCAAGCTTTGGTGGTAATCCACTCAATGCAAATATGCTGCTGAGCAAAGCACAGGCTCAAAATAAGCACAAGGCTCCGGTAATCGAAAAAGGTTATGCTGAACAATTTCAAGACTCTTTAGAGCGCACTTACTTAAACCGCATGGTAAGAGAAATTACAGATATGGCTTTTGGTGAGGATATTGAAGATAGTATTTTTAATCAGGACTCAATTTTTATGAGTGGTGATTATCAAATTGAAGTTATAACCAGCACAACCGATTCTATTACAGTAAAAATAACAAACATATTAGATGACTCTGTTGTGATCATTGAAGTACCGAGGTTTGGATAATGTATAAACTACTAATAACAATAACATTACTGGGTTTGAGCGGCTGTACAAGTTTAGGTAAGCTTATTCCACCATCACAGCAAAAAGCAATTAGCCTAGAGCCCACTGAATTATTTGCAGACTTAAAAAACTTACCAAAACCTGTTGGCAGCATTCCGGTATCGGTCTACTCATTTAGAGACCAAACAGGTCAATATAAACCACAAACTAACGTTAGTTCGTTTTCGACTGCCGTTACACAAGGTGCTAATTCAATACTCGTACAAGCACTGCATGAATCTGATTGGTTTACACCTGTTGAGCGTGAAGGTTTACAAAACATTTTAACTGAGCGAAAAATTATTCGTGCAGGCCAAACTGATAATCCTAACCAGGCTGAGTTACCTCCACTTACCACAGCTAAAATCATTTTAGAGGGCGGTATTATAAGCTATGACACCAATGTAAAAACGGGTGGGTTAGGTATGGAATACTTTGGTATAGGCGCATCTGAGCTTTACCGTGAAGATGCTATTTCAATTTATCTACGCGCTGTGGATGTTCGTACAGGCCAAGTATTGCTTAGTGTGGCCACCAGCAAAAAAGTATTAAGCCAAGAGATGCGTGCAGGCTTTTTTAGATACGTAAGCTACAAACGTCTAGCAGAAGCTGAAGCCGGCTTTAGTGACAACGAACCTATGAGTATTTGTGTAACTCAGGCAATAGAAAAAGCACTCACAGACCTTATAACAAAAGGCATTGATAAAGGCTTATGGGCTAAAAAAGTGAGCTAATTACACAGGCCGTCATAACAAATAAAAAAGGCTACTAACAGTAGCCTTTTTTATGGGAGAAATTGAGATTATATATGCTATTTATTTAGCCATTGGTAATAAAACAGAAACATAACGCTGAGCCCAATTCGCAAGCTCTACCCTGTTACGTGAGTTAGTTTTTTTAAACGCACTGTACAAATGTGTTTTTACAGTGTGGTCGCTAATATTGAGCTTATCAGCAATTGTATTGTTACTCGCACCTTGTGCAATTAAATGAATAACGGACTTTTCTCGCTTTGTTAAATGATCGTAATCGTCCTGCTTTAATTCAATGTCGTCATGTAGGTTATTAAATGACGATGCCACGGCTAAAATGTCGTTAAAAGCTTTTGAAATTACTTTACGCGTAAACCAAAGCTCGCCAGTATCAACACGAACTAACCCTTTAAAAATATCTTCTGGCGCATCAGATTTATAAAAAACACCATTAAAATGGTTAAGCAATAAGTTTTGCTCGCACACATCTTCTTTATCAACATTAAAGATAACAACACTATAGTGTTTAGCTAAACAAATAAGGTCTGCGGGAATGAGATCTTGCCATTTGCTTTTAGCACCATCTATTAAAAATAAATCATAATTTGCACGCTGCTCAGCTTTAGGAATAACATCGTCCATTTTAATATCACCAAACAAGGCCTGTAGTGTTCTTAAAATAGTAGTGTAGTTGTGTGAATGAAAAGATGATTGAAATGTAGTTTTTACGAATACTGAGTTTTTATGGGGCATAAATTTCGTCCTTGAAACATTTACACTACATTACCTAAATCAAATACAACTTACAATGAGATTTTGGTATTAAAATAAAGTTATCGTTTCTCACCCTAAAACAGATAAAAACCTATTAAATCAATATATAACCTATATTGTATTTGTTTTTACAATTGCTTTTGTAAGATAAATAACAGATCGGATTAGTAGTTGAGTAATTCTTAAAACCTTAAATATACATTATCGTAAACTAAGCTTTAGGTTAATTATTCTATCGTCTTTTTTAATTTATTCAGCGCATCAACCGAAAAACCTCGATCATAAAAATATAAAATTTCGCCGCTGCTATTTATAAGTACCACACGAGAGTTATTTGGGCTTTGATTACCTGTAAACTTTTGAACTGTCTCGCCATCTTTATAAATAGTGATTACCCCACCCCATAATTCTTTAGGGATGCCTTTGCGCATACCGCTGTCTATAAATGTGCTAAACATACGTGGTGCCATGCCGGCAATGGTTGGTAGTTCGTATGTAGGGAGCGTTACGCCCGCCATATCTAAACCAATTAACCAACGGTCTATATCAAACTGGCTGTCTTGCTTGTACCCAATGAGCAGTAATGTTTTATCTGCTTTAAAATCACTAGGTATAGTTACTATACTTTGCTCTAAGCTTTCGCCACTAATGCTTGGAAACTGCTTACCTGTTAATTGCTGGTTTGGGTACTGTGTTGTACATGCGCTAAGTAGTAAAAGTGCAAAAGCACTTAATGTTAATTTGATCATAATAAACCTAATATTTATAAATTTCATACCGATACGTTTAGTATGGCAGCTGAGATCTAAAAATGCTGACTAGTTATATAATTTTTAAATTTAGACGCAGTCATGGGCTTACCGTACTTCCAGCCTTGTCCGTAATGCACACCCGCTGTTTTTAAAATGGCTTCTTGCTCAGTGGTTTCAATTCCTTCTGCTACACAGGTATAATTAAACTTATGCACAAGTTCCATAATATTTGGGATCATAGAGGCTTTTAAGCCCTCAGTTGTTATATCTTGAACAAACGTACGATCAATTTTAAGTTGATGAAAGCTCAAATTTTGTAAGTTTCTTAAATTTGAATAACCCGTACCAAAGTCATCTAATGATAAGTTAAATCCCGATTCAACCAAGGTTCTAAAATGAGCATGCGCGATGCTTGTATCAAGGTATTCGTCTTCAGTTATCTCTAAACAAATAATAAAGCGTGAATTGGTAAGCTCTGTAATTTGTGGCAGCAACGACACGTTACCCAGCTCTACATCACACGGAAATATATTAAGCGACACTTTAAAGCCTTCAGGCAATACCTCTATAGAGGTTAGCTCTTTGATTGTGGTGGCAATCATGGCCTCAGTAAAAGTCCAGGTTAAATTGTTTTTTCTAATAACCGGAATAAACTCATCTGGAAATAAAACACCGTACTTATCTTCAAAACGTGCAAGTACCTCGCAACCAATCAGCTTGCCACTTTGCAAACAAATAATAGGCTGGTAAGTCCAATAAAATGATCCCTTTTTGAGTCCTTTACGAATACGCTGATTAATAGAGCGACGTGCAGCAATTCTTGCATCAACTATTAACGCACTCGATATTCCCGCTAAACAGTTTAAAATTAACGAAATTATTAGTAATAAGTGGTTATTAGAAAAAAACAGACTCCAAGGTAAGTGCACTACCACACAATATTGACTACTTGTAGAACTGCAAACTAAATTAGTTTCGTAAGGAAAGAAAACATTGTTTTTTACTTGAAGGTAGAGATCCTCTTTACCTGCTAAATGATGCAAAGTATTTGGTGTTTTATAAACAACTTCCCAATCTGGCACAGTAATGCCAATGTTGGTAAAGGGAGTACTCTGCATAATTAAATTATAGTCCCCTTGTCTGACTATAATCACCTCCATAGGGCGCTCACTAAATAATAATAGATAAAGCTCTGGCTCAAAACGAACCCTCACCTGTTCATCATCTCGAATAAAGTCAGGCTGTTTGTCGTTAATTGGTTTACTTAATAAGCCTGCACCCGTAGTACAAACTAGCTGATTATCTTTAAAAAAACCTATATCAATTACATATTTTGCGTCAAATAAAGCGCGGCGCATCTCAAGAAGAGTTGTGTTATCACACTGTTTAAACGCAAGCTTATTTAATGGGGTAAGTATTCGACGCCTCTCTGCAATTGCACCTTCTACATGAGTGAGAATATACTCAGCATCTGACTTTGTTTGTGCTGTTAATTGCTGCGCTGCAAAATTGAGTAAAATAATACAGCCAGTTATAAAAACTAACACTCCGGTTAGAACGGCTATAATAGATTTTTGTTGGTACTTTTTCATAGCATCTCGAAGTTGTTAATTTATATCACTACTTTATTAGATGATTGCATAAGTCGCATTAAATTCACACAGATAGATTTAACAATTATTGAGTGAGTTTTGAACCAATTGCGCTATTTTAAAGCCTATTGCCAAATGTTGGATATCATCAAAATGAATCCCATCACCATCTGTTATGTTAATAAACGAATTAAAATCAATAAAAGCACACTTATTATTAGCTGCAACGCTTTTAAATGCACTAGAGAGCTCTGTTACTTTTGTATCAGCCTCTTCATAAATACGTGAATACTGCTCGGTAATTCTTATTCTAGGTGGGCTAGCAATAATAGTCTTAGGGGATTTTAAAGTACTACCTTGCTGATAATAAAAGTGTATTGAGTTAATTAAATCATTCAAGCCATCTGCTATTAAACTAGGTGTTAAATTAAAACGTTTTTTAAGATCGTTTGTACCAAGAGCTATAATAATAAAGTCGAGATCATGCTTATCCAAATAAGGTTTTAAATAGCTAACACCATTGAGCACACCGTCAAACGGGGGATTATGCACTACCGTGCGATTAGGTTGCCCTGCCTCTATTACGTTAAAGCCACACCCTAAGTTTTTATTTAAAAGTGATGTCCAACGGGTATTTTCATCAAAACGTTTACCCGTTACAGGGTTTAAGCCCCATGTATTTGAATCCCCAAAGCAGAGAATATTTTTTATTATTTGAGTCATTAAAATGGGTTGAGCGTATAGCCTTGCTGTTGAAGTTGTGCGTGAGCAGTCATAGCTGAAAGCGACATTTTTACACCCTCAATTAAAAGCGCTGGCGTTACTTTAAAGTGAGTAGCAGATTGCCCGCAAACATACACTTTAGTGTTGTTTTCTAGTAGCTGCTCAATTAACGCTTGATTTTTATTGTCAGCGTTAAAGCGTTTTTTATATTCGCTATTAGCTAACACGTCAACACTTGCGCTACCGTGCACAACTAATGCAAGTTGTATGTTTTCAGGCTTTACGCCATGCGCCACATGCATGTTAATAAAACGCGCTAGCGAATTTATTGAATTATTTTGCGCGCCTTTTTCAGCGCCATCAGCAACATCAAATGCTATTTTAAATACCGTAGCGTCATTAATTTCATCATGCTCGGGTACATTGTAATAATTACCATATCCCTTAATTGGTTGCTCTGTTGAATATATTAAAGGGCTAAAAAGCAGCACTAACAATAGTAAATATTTCATAAAACAATCCTGTGTTTTTTAAGATTATTACTAAACTACCAGAGACAACCAAAAAAGGCTGCAATTTAAGCAACCTTTTGGGTACTTTTATGGCTGTGGTTAATAAACTACATACCTAAATAACTAAACGTATTTTTAAACTGCTCTACAAAACAGGCGGGGGCTTCACTTGATGACGCATTTGAAAGTACTGAAAAATGCTTACTGCGTAAACTACGAAGCTTAGGTTTTAATGCTTCATCGTCCATATAATCGGTTATTCTATCGATAAATAATTTCATTTGTACCGTGGTGCTGTACCAATAAACAGGAGACGCGAACACCCAATGATCATATTTTAAAAGTGCTTCAAACACAGCGTAAAAATCATCATTTTTATAGCTTTTGTTATAGCAGTACGGCGCAATTTTATAATCATCTAAGCATATTACACGCACATTATTTTGCTCTGCAAATCCATTAACGTGCGCCTGCGTATTACCATTTTTACGTGCGCTTGAGTAAATAATAACAGTGCTACGCTCAAATTTTAGTTGCATTTAGTTAGCTCCTTTTTTAATGTTGCAAGAAGCTTAAAACCTCAAGTTATATTGAGGTCAAACGGAAATTTAAAATAATGCCAATACAGCAAAAAAAATTAACTGAAGCCAACCTAACCGTAGGTTATGTCGCCAAGCGCAGCGGCGTAAAAGTATCAACCTTGCACTTTTACGAAACAAAAGGGCTAATACGTAGTTGGCGAAATGGCGGCAATCAACGCCGCTACAAAAAAGATGTACTGCGCCGTATAGCGGTAATAAAAGCCGCACAAGCCATGGGAATAACACTTGATGAAATTAAACTCACTCTGGCCACATTACCTGAGCAGCGCACACCCACACAAGAAGACTGGGCAGCCCTTTCAAAGCAGTGGCAAGCAAAGCTTGATGAGCGCATAGCGTATATGCAGCGTTTGCGCGATCGCGTTGATGGATGTATTGGCTGTGGGTGCTTATCTATGAGTAAATGCCCCATTTATAACAAAAACGACCACTTAGGCGAAAACCAAAGTGGTGCTATTTTATTAGAGCGAGATTGAAGGTTAGATTAAAGTTAATCTAAGCCGCTTAATCCTTCTTTTGCCGCTCGGTATAAAGCACCTAGGGTTGAGTCGAATACCGATTTTATAAAGCTATATGTAAGTTCCACCGCTTTACTAATTACTTTGCCAGCAAACACCAGCATATGCCCTAGTAAACCTAAAGTTTGTGTTGCAAACGAGGCTGACGCTTTCGCTATTTTATCAAGCGTACGCGCCAACATATCGTAAAAAGTGAGCCCAGTGCCAATAGCTGCTTGAGCTGCTACTGCACTGTAATAACCTGCATCTTTTAAAAGAGTAATTAATGCAGCACCTAGTTTATCTGCCCAATGTGAGGTAAATGATGCTTGGTTTCGGTCTTCAAATTTTAAGCGTACAGGGGTACTCAAAAAATGATTAGCTTGAATGGTTAAGTTGTTCCAATTATTACTATTGGCTGTGTTTATATAGCCAGGCGTACCATTGAGGGTATGCGCAGCACCTTTTAAACCTTGCCCATTATCTAAGCGTATTTCTTGACCGCTATAAGGTGCATGCGAGAACGGCCACAAAGGTACCTTAGCAACAGGGTCTGCACCATGAGTACAGCGATAAATTTTATCAATTCTTGATGTCGCAGCCCGAGAGAAGTTTTCAAGCCCAACGCGCGGTGATCCAAACGTATAAAGCTTTACAGGTATTGAATATTCAGCTCTAATCCAATCGGCAGAAAGCGTCGCTAATGCACCACCTAAGCTGTGGCCAACTAAATGAATACAATCGGTTACTTTATCTTTAATATTAGCTTCAACAAACTCCTGTAACGCGGGCTTCATACTGTAAAAGGTCTTATTAAATCCAGCATGCACCATACTGCCATTTGAGCCTCCACTTAAACCAAAATGGCCATCAGTTAAGCCATCTCTTAGCGAGTTAGTACCACGAATTGTTATAACTGAATCCCCCTGATAATCGCCAAGCCCATGTCCTACTAAAGCAAAACCCGTACTTAAATTAAACAAATGGGAGAAAAAACCGCCCGTTACCCCTTGTACTGCGCCAGGGTTAACTGAAAAGTTAAAATTGTCGCGCAAAGATGCATGAAGTGAACGATGAAGTAAGTTAGTGGTTTTAATGCTTTTTGCTTTATAAGCAAGGTTAGCTAACTGTACCGCTTGGGTTGGCGTCAAAGTATTCATATAAGTTCCCTTTAAATTAATAGTTAAAGTTTACATGATGTGTAAATCGCAAAAGCGTGGCTAGTATCTTCTTTAATTGGAATATCGTATGTTTGCGGCTCTTTAGAAATATCACACTTCAAGTGTGCAAGAAGCTCTTTAAGTGTGTCACTTTTTTCATGAATTGAAACAAGCGTGTACCATAAAACAATTCCTTCCGGCGTGCCGTTTTCTAAATAAATATGCTGAACCAACGAGTCGTTATCAAACATATTAGAGGGCTTACCTGTCTTTATTGTTTTTTCTGTAAAAGTAAAATAACCGTGTTCGTCTGTTGTGGTTTCGTCAACGTATTCATCGCCATAGGTGAGTGAGCGCATTACTTTAGTGTTTGCAACTGGCTGCCCATTATCTAATAACTGCCCCTTTACTGGAGCCGATAAATAAAATTCTTGTTTATTAAAAAAACCAAACATATCCGCACAAGCCTGTGATGTAGTAAAAAAAACAACGGCAATAGAGGCTATTACCAACACAAAAATTTTTAAACGCGATAAAAACAAAGCAAACACTCTCCCAAGACCTAGCTATAAGCTACTTAATGTTTATGGCCAATTAATTACACCAACCATATTTATATTAAAAAAAGCAGGGGAACATACTAATTAGGTACAATTATATTGCATGTTTTTTAATCAAAAAACAATCCTAATTTAATTATAAAATAGCGTATATATTAATTTACCAATACTACTAAACGCGATACCGCCCACAAGCAAAAAACCATATATAAAACTAATAGCACCCGCTGAAGGATCGCTCCTTTTATCAATTTCTATACATGCCGTGCACACAACAAAAAATATAAAAAAGTTAGCGATAACGCCTAAAATAAAAGCATGCCCAAATAACGGTGATACACCTGCCAAAACTGCGCCCAATATTAAGAGCAAGCCTGAAAATGAATGTTTATTAAACCGGCTCTCTATTATTTTTATAACTAATGTGGCTAACATAAAGAGTAAAAAGTATAGCGTTGGCCAAAACTGATAATATAAATACCCCCAGTTTAAAAGCTCACCTGTAGTTGATGAATAAGTTTGTTCACCTATGACAGGCGCTGAAGCATTCGCGGCATTTTCGCTAAAAAAATATCCTAACCCACCAATAATTAATTTTATAATCCAAAAAAATAAAAAGCTGGCAATAGTAAACCCGATAGCGTCATCTCTTGTTAATCGTTTTTTAGCTTTGCTTTTTACAATAATGGCAAGCATTAAACCTAACAGGCATACACTTCCTAAATAAAGTAACGCCTGCCAAAAGTTATCAGAATAAAATACGGCTAACCCTGGTGCTATAAATAGATACATAGCATCTTCGTTATCTAATGAACGGCTTGGAGTACTCCGATCTGACTCTTTAAAAAGAGCTAAATATACAAATAAAGGCTGTAAAAACAGCATTAAAATACTCGTGGTGATAAGGCTCATAGATCATCCTTGATGAGAAAGAATTAATGCAGCACTTGTGCTGCATTATAATGTGGGTGTTCAATAATAAAGAGAGGTAGGTATTAAAGGTTTATTTTTTGAAAATACGTTTTAAGTTTTAAAAGCCCTGACTCAAGTTCAAATTTTTGTATTTTAGGATTTTTGAATTTAAACCCATTAGAAATATGGGTATTAATCATCGTCGCCATACCCTCAAACCCAGCTGGCGCAGTGGCAACTAAATCGCTCAACAAAGGGTTTATAAGCACTTGATGCTCTTCTATTAAAGTTGGGTCTTCATATATATCGTAAACAAGGTTAGTTAGTGTTTGTTGGTTTTGTTGTTCCATATTATTTCTATAGTGCCTTAGCTTAGGCGTTTATAGCTCCCTAGAGTTCTAAATTGAATAAAGGTAAAAAAAATTATTACTTTTTGTTCCTTCGGTTACTTTTTGCCATTTCTTTTTCGACAGCAGCACGAACGTCTTTTATATCTTTAAAAAAATCATACTGATATTTAATAAGACCTTGGTATTTTTCACCTTTAATTAAATAAAAAGAGAGCAACATAAAGGCTATATTGCTAACTGTTGCAATATAATACCCATTACCTTCTAAAATTATAAAAGTCGGTAAGCAAATCACAGCTAAAAATAAAGCATAGAATTTTAATATATTTGCGCAAAAAAAAGAGCCTTGGCTTACTTTAAAATTTATAAGGCAAAATGCTACCCCTGTAGAAAATAAAATTCCTAACAGCCACTCAGGTTCTGTATCAAAGTATTGCGTTAACACAGTCATTCCGGAGTATACAGTACCCAAAAGTAAGAGCACTGTTACTAATAGAAACCTTCGTAAAAGCTTCCATGGTGGAAATAATAGAAATACCTCATCGTTTTTAGACACTACTTACTCAACTCCTCATATACTTCAGTTGCAAGTAAAAGCTAAACTGTGCCATAAAAATTTTTAGATTAAGAACCTATCTTTCCTAATAAATTTACTTTATTTAACCCATAAAATAGAATTTTACTGCTGTTAAATTTAAATTAAACGCATAAAAATCGCTGCATGATGCAGTTGTGATTTATTACTAAAATTTCACTATAATTGATTTAGTTTTATGCGAGTAGCTTTCGCCCTGTATATATTTCTGTGTAAGTACAGTACCTCTACACAGTTTATGCCAACGAAAAATGGTCACTTTATCATTCAGCTTTTTTGTCATCTACATACAGAACCAAGTGAGTATGGTTACTAATAACAGCATAAGGGCACACATCAATACAAAATATCTCGGCTAACTCAAGCAGCTTATCTTCAACCCAGCCTCGTCGATGTTCATAAGATTGACCTGTAAAATGCTCTTCACCGCACAAAAAAGCACGCCGAACACAACGCGAGATACAGTGGTAATATTTTGTATCAGCCAAACTTCAAAATTAAGATGAGTGTCTAGTTTATTCTGCCATCTAGTTTATTCTGCCAATTAACACCCACTATTTAAAGTGGGTATCATGTTATTTATTCTAAAGGTGGGGCTGAATAGTTACGATGCACTTTAAAAATCATCAATAGCAGATAGCTTGCTAAAACTTGAATCATCACAAGTCCAATATTCTTTTTTGCCATTTTTTTGTATGGTGACTGATTTTTCCTCTGTAACCGTATCAAACTCTTCACTGTAGTAATCACTTACTACGACGTCACCATTAGCTTGCGTAAAAGTCATACTATGCTCTGTAACTAAAGAGCGGTGATAACTGGACTTACTTATATCACTGAGTGAAATGGAATTGATGAGGTTTCTTCCATCAACATTAAACGCCTCCAATTTAAATGTTCCATTCACTTCACTAACAACAATTTCGACTGGCTTAGGTGCATCAGCTTGACACTTAAATATAATCTCAGCTTCACTTTGAGTTGCATTACATGATGCAACAAAAAATAGCGGAAGAATAAATAAAGCCTGAAAACAGTTATTTTTTATCATATTTTTCAAATGCCTTTTGCAGTTTAATATCGTATTGGTTCTCCGCATATTTTGACCCATTATAGCCTTTGGCAAATGCAGCCCAATTTAGCGTGAGCAGATGTCTCTCTAGGCCTTTATGTTTCACAAAATTAACAAACGCATCAAGTTGCTTTCTTTCAGAGCTAAACATTGTTCGGACAAACTCTTCAACATTAGAAAACCCTGATGCACGATAGTTAAAGCCCATAATTTGAAAACGCCCCCAAGAAGCTGATTTTAATGCCTCTGTTGAATTTAGAGTCATAGCCTCTTCTAGTCTTGTGTATTCTCTTGTACCACCTATGTATAAACTACGATTCCAGTGTCTGCTAGATATAGATGGATGACTCTGATCATATATATGATTTGTATAGCGAGAAAATATATGTGCTTCATATAAGATCTTTGGCTTACCATTGGAAAAAAATGCATCACCAGATGATTCAACATCGGCTACAGCTTTAATGGCTGCAACTTTACATCCTAGTTCCTTTGCAATATCTTGATAATCCGATTCTGATAACTTTTTAACGTCTGTAGAGGCAACTGGTAGCTTAAAGTTATTTTTAACTACAAGGGTTATAAGCTTTTCGTTAATTTTTCTATGGGTGCGTCCATTTGGATCTATTTTTCCATCAGGGCGTACCATATTTACCACTTTGCTTTGAAAGAGCTTTATAGCAGCTACGGTTTTAGAGTTTTCAGGGCGTGAGCCTAAACGACCGTCTACGGTAAGTTTTCTAGTAGGCGTTATGAGGGAAAGAAGTGAATTTAAAGCGGTTTGTACTGCCTTTATATCGTCTGGCTTATTTGCGCCGCCAATTCCTACTGATTGGATTAATTTCATTGCTCGCATCGAAGAGTCCTTTTCTATAAAGTTATATTTTTAATTACAATGTGTTAGTGGTAGATAGGCACCCACTATTTAAAGTGGGTGTTTTTGTTATTTTCTTTGTTTTTTCTAAATTCAACATAATGAAAATAGATGTATGAAGTCAAGATTTGACCCCATTGGCTTCTTTTTTTATTACAAATTGTTACCATTATATCAACACCACTATTTAAAGTGGGTGTCTTTGTTATTTCTTTACGATTTTTAGTATTAAATTAAGTCATCTTCTCCTTCAGATTCAACGAGTTTTCGCAACCAAAGACTGAACTTAGACCAATCAGAGTTAGTTTCTAACCAATATTCAGGATTGTCTTCATGTGAAAACACTGAAAAGTTACTACTACCTCGATTACCTTCCAAATCAAAGCCAATAAGATCCCCCCTACCAAGTATTGAACCAATAATTAATAAACTAGGAAATAAACTTTTCATATTCACAAAAACACTTTCAGAAAAAACTTTTAAATCTTCTAAATTGTATAGTTCTACCCCTAACCCATATTCATCAATATAAAGTTTTGATGTCCCTACATTAATTAGGAAGTACTTATACTCTTCAGGTAAACATATCTGATGCTTTTTTTCAAAATTATCAATCTCTATTTCAGTATGTCTTTTTTTCAATATAAAACCATACTCTTCTCCTGACTCGAATTTTACTTTTTCTGTTTGTTTAAGAAAATGATTCAATTTTTTACAAGATGCTTGAAAGTCGTTCATTTCAACTCCGTTATTGTTCCCGGTTTAATACTGTAAGGCAATTCAGATCTAAGTGCTGAGCCAGTACCATGAATAGTCCCTGTATGAGGGTGCTTTACTGGAATCAAATTCCACCACTCATTGGTGCCACCATTTTTCAATGGAATAACATGATGTGGTGTTGCCCCATTTGGCCATGATAAGCCATTATTAACTTCCCACTGCTTAATTAATTCTCTTTGCTGCTTCTTACTAAAGCCGCTTTTCCTAGCCTCTTCATTCTGAACTTTATCTCTTTGCTGAATAATTTTTAAATTCGATTTAATACAACCTTTTTGTTCCTCACTTACTGGAGACAATGACCACTCATCTACATCATGAAGTATATCTGTAATGGATGCTTCTCTAGTCGGAATTACTCTAACGTCCTCAATTATTGAATTGACTAAGTTCGCTTCAATTTTTTCAACCATTTCATCAGCAGTAAACGGTGTATCTTCAAATTTAGAAATCGCAATAAGCTTTTCTTTTAGTTCTGGCGAAATAGCTGAATTAGCATCAAGTGCAGCTTTTACTTTTGCTTGCCCTTCTTTACACAGCAACCCCATTGGATCTACCCAATTCACCGGGTTCGGCGCATATTGATAGTGGTTTATGCCACCTACTAAACCAATCGGATCTTGGTTTATAAAACGCTGTTGTTTTGGGCTGTAGTAGCGGTAGCGGTTGTAATGTAAGCCGCTCTCTTCATCAAGGTATTGCCCTTGGAAACGGATTGGTTGAGTGAAAGAGTCTTCTTTATTTGATTCTGCTTTTAACTCTTCATAACCATACACATCGGCTTGGTTCTCCCATACGACTTCTGCTTTGTTATTGGTTACAAAACGTGGGGTGTGAAGCTGGTCTAGGTGGTAGTAGTACACCTCACCTTGTTTAATCAGTGCGACTGGGTGAAATTGATTTGGCAGGTTAATATACCACGTATATTCGCCGTGCTGGCATTCACCAATTAACTGGTCGTTATCCCAAATGTAGTCAATTTTACCGTGCTCGGTGTGCTTGGCAATACGACGACCTAATGGGTCGTAGTCGTATTGGGTGAGCGTGCCATTATTATTAAAACAGCTTAACTGATTAAACGCGTTATATTCACGGCGGGTTTTAATGCCTTTGCCGGTTTCGCGTATTTGGTTACCAAACTCATCGTAGTAAAAGTCGCTGTCGCCAAAGTGTGTTAGACGGTCGGCGTCGGTGGCACTGTTTATTGTGGTGTTGTTAGTACTTTCATTGTTTGCTACTGAGTCAGCGTTGCTACTATTTTTACTACTATTTTTACTACTATTTTTACTACTATTTACACTACTATTTAGCGCTAGCTCATTGTATTCGCTGTGCGTGGCGTGTGTTAAATCAATAGAAGAGTTGGCTGTATGCTCGTTACTGGCTGCATTATGTTCTATACCCTGCTCGCCGTTAGCTGTATCGCTAGTTTCTTTATCACACGTGCTTGTATATCTAAGGTCTGCATCGTTTGTGTTTGATTGAACAGTCTTACTTTGTGGGTTACCAAAGCTATCCCACTGGTAGTGTGTGGTTGTATCAGCACGTGAGCTTGCCAATGTTTGTTGTATTAACTGGCCGAGGCTGTTGTATTCAAAATTGATATTTTGGCTGCTTACGCCTTCGTTTTTACGGGCAATAAGCTGGTTGACGCTGTCGTAGTTGTACGTACAGGTATCAAATAATGTTTGCGCTGGGTGTGTAAGCTGTTGCTGCGTTAAACGATTAAATACATCAAACTGTTGAGTAAGGGTTATGCTGTTACCAAACTGCTGGGTTTTAATATTACCTTGGCTGTCGTAGCTTAATGTTACAAGCGGCTTCGCAAGTTCAACCTCTTTGCTATTGTTTTGCAGTAAGTTAATGCCGCTTAGCTGGCCAAACTGGTTGTAGCTGTATTTAAGCGTGGTTGAGTCTGGCAGCGTAAGTGATTGCCGTCTGCCGTATTCGTCGTAACTGTATTTTAAAGTATGCGCTTGTTGCTGGTTATTCACTTGCTCAGCGCACAGTAGCCTGCCGCCTTTATCAAACGTTTGTTTAAGTGTTGATTGCGCATTATGTGCACGCGCTATTTTACCTTGCTTTGTGTAGCTGTAGTAATTGGCGTTATTAACGATATGTGAGTCGCTTGCAAGGCTTGCATGCTGCGCAGTTACGCGGCCTAAGCTGTCGCGCTCTATTTTTACATGGCGTTTATTACTTTGCGTTACTGAGGCTAAGCGATTACAGGCATCATATTTATACTGCTGTAGCGTGCCATCAAACCCGGTTATTTGTGTTGGGTTTTCGTTAGCGTCGTAACTTATGCGGTATACGTGGCCGTCGCTTCGCTCGATGGCTGTTAAGTTTCGCTCTTTGTCGTATGTTAAATGCAGCGCACTGCCATCGGGCTGAATAACACAATGCGGTTGGCTTAGCCCTTCAAAGTGTTGCTCTGTGGTATCGCCTTTGCTGTTTTGCGAGCTAACTAATCGCCCAGCTTCGTCGTAGCTAAAATTTTGATGCTGTTTATTTTCAGGCTCTTTTTCATCAAAGGCAATTGTTTGCGTAAGCTGGCCGTGCTCATTGTATTTATATTGAGTGAGTAAGCCTGCGTTATTCAGTGTGGCATTTACGCGGCCTAGACTGTCGTAGCTGTAACGTATTAGCTCATCGTTATGATGCTTTGCTAAAAGCTCGCCTTGCTCGTTCCAAATAAACTTGGTGATTTGGCCGTTTTTATTTATATGCTGAGTTAACTGGCCAAGCTTATCGTAGCTGTATAATGTAGTGCGGCCATCGCCAAAGGTTTCGCTTTGTAATAAGCCAGCCACACTGTATTTACGCGTAACGGTTTGGCCATCAGGTAAGGTAGTTAATACACGTTGCCCTAGTTGGTTGTAGGCAAAATGCGTTTGGCTACCATCTGGCTGCGTTATTGTTTCTAATTGGCCGAAAGGTGTGTAGCTATAGCCCGTTGTACTGCTATCGGGCTTAATTTCACTGAGCTTTTGCCCTTGCGCATTGTATGTATATTGCCAAACATTGCCGTTAGGGTCGGTATGTTTTACCAGCTTACCTTGTGCGTTATGTACAAAGTGCTCTTTGTGGCCGCGAGAGTCTATACAGGTTGTTTCACCAGCCTCTAAGTTATATTCAAACTGGTAAGTATAAGTATTGTTATCGCCCCATTGTTTTGTACATTTAGCACTCGGTGAATAGCTATCCCACTCAAAATGATGGCTAAAGCCACTGGCTCGGGTACGCTTTGTTAATAAATTAGCGGCGTTATAGGCGTAGCGCTCAGTTTCGTTTTGCTGATTAGTTGACTGAACAAGGTTTTTGTTTTCGTCGTACTCATAGCTTGCTAGTAATGGCGATAGCAATTGCTGTTTGTTGTTTTTATCGGTGCAGTACGCTGCTATTTTGCTTAATAAACCTTGCGCGTTGTAGCTAATAATGCAGCCACGTACTTTGTTTACTTCTATACGGTGTAGGCGCTCTTTTGCATCGTAATAAAACGCGATGCTTTGGCCTTTTTCGTTAATTATTTTTTCAAGCAACCATGCGCTTTCGCCTGGTTTAAACGTAAGGTGTTGGTCGTCTGGCGTTACAAGTACTTGCTTACCATTTGTTTGGTAATGTAGCGCAAGGTTACTACTTAACTGATAGCTTGATTGGCCAGGCTTTACCTTTTCAAATTTATGTTTAGCGCCATGCTCGTCTTGGTACTCTAACCAGTAGGTGCCTTTTTGCTTAGGGCCCACTTTTGGCGGCGGCAAGTAATGCTCTGTAAGGCTTGCCATAAAGTCGTGGCGCCAACCATTCCCCATTGTTGTGCACACATCAGCATGAGATGAGCGGTACAAACGTCGCCATACTAATTGGCGGCTGCCTGCTAGAGTAAAGTCGATAAGCGGGAGAATTTCTTCGCCCGACAGCATTGAAACCGGATCTGAGCGGCACTCTTGATTTGTAATGGGCTCTTCGCTTGCGGTGTTATTACTTGCCCCACCCGTATTTTTTGCAGGTGCTTGCGCGGCGCTTTTACCTGATGCTGTTGAGCTTGATTTTTTGCTCGACTTTTTGCCAGCTGCTCCACTATTGGTGTTATCACTAACTTGAATAGATGACTTTGCTTTTTGGTGATAACACGTTACAGCGCCAGCTATTAAAGCTTGGGTAAGTGCACTTGCGGTTTCGCGGGCAGAGGCGCTGCGTGGGCAGCTAACGCCTGCGCTATTTAATAAGTTAATTACGTCGAGGCGTTTGGCAGCATCGCCAGTTAGCGCACCACCAATTTCAGCTATTTGCTGTTTAGCACTTTGTGCCGTGTTTGCTACTGCAGGTGCATAGCCAGAGGGCGTTTGGCCTTTACCAGCAACGAGGCAAATGGGGTAACTTGATCCTTGTAAAACAACTGTATTACTTTGCATTAGTTGTGTACTTCCTCACTTATCCATAAGTATGATGCTGCGGCCTGGTATTTTGATTGTTCTTGAGAAATCACTAACGCGTGTTTAAAGTGATTTACAATAGCCGGGCTTGAGGTCAATTGATATAAATTGACGAGTCCTTCAAGCGCACCAATTTTACCTAATTTGTAATTAGGTAATTCATAATGTGTATGCTCACTAATTAAATTACTGAGCAATTGTAAATTTGTTAACCACACATCGCTTTCGTGGTTTACGCCATTACCTGGCGCACATATAAAATCTATTTGTTTTTTACTATTAAGCGCAATATTAGAAAAAATCCCACTTAATTGGTTATGCTTTATAAAATCTACAGATGGAGCCAGTTCGTGGCTTTGTTGCATCCAACCAGTTTTAACCGCTGTAACAGTTGCAAGTGCACCACCAACACCTTGATAGGCATATTCACCGTTTATATTTGCTTTGTGTGTAGCGTCTACTGCAAGTACGTTAACCTTTTTCCACTGATTTTTTTGCACAAGTTCAATCATTGCATTAGCGCCTGTAGCACCATAAAACAAAATATGACTTACATGTTGTGGAAATAACTGTTTTAAACTATTTGCCAAAAGTTGCTTAAGCTCGCCTTGGTATTCAAGCGCAGGAAGCAACCAAACTAAAGGCGCTTGTAAGTCTTCAACTTTTGCAAATAATTCTTTTGCTTTTAATATGCAATCGTAAATGCATGCATTCCACGATTGCCATTCTTTAAACTCATTTGATGCAGACTCTTCGCCGTATAAAAGCTCATCTATGTCTTGTGAAAGTGGCGCTAAAAAACACTCCATATTAATATTAAAAGCACTCACAGCACGGCCTCCGCAGCTAACTTTTTAGCAGTAGCGTGTTGGTAGTAGTTATATAAGTTAAATACAGCTTGGCTATAACTATCCATAGCAGACATTTCTATAGCATTTAACTTAGTATTTAGCGCTTTACCAGCTATTAAGCGCGAAGATGAAAGCTCGCCCTCAAACTTTGGCCAGTTAGTGTGTAACTGACGCTTAAATTCACTACACGATAACTCATCACCTTGCCATGCTTGCAATTGTGTTTCAAAGCTCACTAATAAATCAAGCTTATCGCCAAGCAAGCGCCTTATTAAAGCAATAATGGTACGTGGTTCTGCAACTTTATTTAAAAAAGTATTAGCTAATGGAATTAATTTTGCAAAGCTACTTTGCAGTAATACCTGCATGGTTTGGTCAACCGTTAAAGTATTGCTTGCATGGTTGCCAACTACATTCACCTGTTCCCAACTGAGTGATAATAAAAAAAGCGACATTAATGGAGAATTAATAAGCCCAGCATTGCATAAGTGTTCAAATGTATTTATTACATCGGTATTTTTGGCTTGGCTACTTATTAATAAATTTTGCTCCAACGCTGGCTGTAAATGCTCAAGTGACTCTTTGTCAGTGGTTAATGCAAAGCACAAAGTTTTTAAGTCAATATAAGCGATTAAATTCAAGCTGTGTTGCTGTAACAGAACTTTATAAATAATTAATTTAGTTAGGCTATGTAAGGTAGGCTCGTTCATTAAAGCGTTAATAAACGCTAAGTTAATGTTTTGAGGCAAATTAGCCATTACCTCAACGCATGCTTGTGCAGCGGAATCAATATTGGGGTCACTTTGTAAAAAAGTGATTAATTGCACTAAATCTGGCTGGCTAAATTTTTGTGGGACGTTATTTTTCTTAGCCGTCAACCAACATGCTTCTAATAGCTTTGTTTTAAGCGTTTTAATAAAACCTACGCATGTAAAAGGGCAATATTGTGCTTCACTAATTGCTAGCAGTTGCGCTTTATGATTACTTAGGTATGTAGATAGCAAGGTTAGCCACCTATTAATACTGTAGGGTTGCCAACAACAATTTTACCGCCGTGGGAGCTGTCATCGCCCATTCTAGCTGCAGGCTTACCGTTAATTTTAACCGAGCCAGAACCCGATTTAATACTATCTGGTGGGCCAATACACACCATCATGTCGCCTTTACGCGCAGCAGGCATTCCACCAATTAAGACATTAGTTGAACCAATAACTACAGGGCCGCCTACATGCGGCACTGTGCCGGTTGTTTTAGGACACACATGCATGTGACCAATTGTAGCTGCGGGCTTGCCCATAAAGACTCCTTGTCTGTTTATATTTTTAAATAAAACTAATCAAATAAAGGGATAATTAATAACTTGCTGTGCGCCACTAATAGAGATAAACACTCTATTAATTCACTTTGAGAATAATCTGAAAGTGCAACAGGGCTTTGCATAGCATACTGGTATAATCCCGACACAACATCTTCACTATTTAATACTGGGTGTAAATTATTTAAAAACTGGCCAGCGTAATAACCATTCATTGCTTTTAGGTGACTTAATGCTGGATTTAGCAATGGATCGTCTGGTCTATTAATTGGCAAACATATTAAATGCGCAAGCCCATAACGGCAATATACAACATATCCGTTATTATTAATGCCGTTTCTAAGTCCTGAATGAAAGCTATTTATTATTTCCATATTTGCACTAATTTAATTTAATCATTCCAGCTGATAAAGTAATAGCACTGCCGTCAACTTTAACATTACTACCTTTAATATTTATATTAGTGCCTTCAATAGTTATATTACCATTACTGCTCATTTTAATTTGTGCAGAGCCTGTTTTAATAACTATTTCATCACCCGCTTCTATATTTAATGTTTTACCTACTTTTAAAGTATCGTTTTCACCCATTTCGGCAATACGATTTTTAGCAACATTAAGGGTGTCGTTGTTAGCAATATCTGTTTTTCTGTCGTTGCCAATTTCAATGTTGTGGTCGTGATCTGTCTTATCATTTTGATCGTTTTTAACATAGAGCTGCTTGTCTTTTTCTGCTTGAAGATAAACCAGCTCACTGCCTTTTTTATCTTCAAACCTAAGCTCGTTAAAATTATCTGCTCCGCCTTCTTTTGTAGAACGCGTTTTTATGCCGCTTTGCGTTTTTTCTGCTGGTAATGCATACGGAGGCATTAAGTCTGCGTTATACACGGCCCCACTTATTATAGGTTGATCTGGGTCGCCATTTATAAAATCCACAAGTACTTCTTGGCCAACGCGAGGGAAGAAAAAAGCCCCCCACTTTTTACCAGCCCAGTTTTGGGCAACGCGGATCCAACACGAACTTTTAGAATCTTTTTTGCCTTCTCTGTCCCAATCAAATTGCACTTTTACGCGACCATATTGGTCAATCATAATTTCATCAGCGCTATCGCCAGTTACGATTGCCGTTTGGACCCCGTTTATTACAGGCTTTTTCTTATTTATTTGTGCTCTGTAAGGGATTTCTTTTGGGACACATTCAAAGTGATTTGAATAAACTTCTTCTACCGATGACTGCTGCGAACCTGATTGGTTGGGTACTGTAATTGAAGTCATCATAGAGGTAATAACAAATGTTTTACCTTCAAGACGTGGGTCTTCGTGCTTTTTAAAACTAAATAACTTACCTACAGTAAATGAGCGGCAATCACTGCGCCCACTAGAAAGCTTCATGTCTCTTTGCAGTGACTCTAGCTGCACAGACGCTAGATTAGCAGCGCGCGGGTGGCACTCTTGCTCGCCCGTGTATTCAAAAATTTCAGAGACCGATTGAGTAGGAAGTTCAGCGTTTGCTTGCTCGCCATCTGGGTATCGTGATGGCTGTTTAAAGTCGTAACCAACACGTTTAAAACTACCAGGGGCAATGCTTAAGCCACCTTGCCAGCGCGATACGTGTGATTCGCTTAAATGGCCGGTTGAAAATACAACTTTGCCTTCATTACATACTTCGTAAGCCGTAATATCATCAGCTAATACAAGCGTATGGTTACTGTTTGAGTGTTCAAAAAAGTAAAATATACCTTCTTGTTGGAATAAGCGCTGAATAAAATCAAAATCAGACTCTTGATACTGAACACAATATTCGTATTTAGGGTAGGTTTTACTGGTTTTATCGCTAAAGGCAACATTGTGTTGGCCAAATAAATCAGCAAATATTTCTTTAATTGTTTTCTTTTGAAAAATGCGGCTATTTTTACGATTGCGCATTGAAGCTGCGAATGGAACTATCGTCGCTTGATAATCTATATAATTTTTTTGCTCGTCAACATCAGCCGTACGGCTGCCATTTGAAACCAAATGACTAACAATGCCGTGGTAGTAACGCTCACCACCGCCATCTGCATTTTTTACTTTAATAGATACAGGTTTACCCACTAAGTCTTCGTGCGCGATCTGCTTTCCAATAGTGTACATATTGGCCGACATAACAAACAAATCAGACATTGCCTCTTGGGCAACAAAACGAGTTAAATAGAGGGCATCTTTACCAACAGGGGTGCTAATTTGAATTACGTTTTTATCTTGTGTTGCTTTTTGCATTCCTTGCTTTTCCCGTCCTAAAGATCAAAAAAAGCTCTGAGCAATGCCCAGAGCCATTATAAGGTAACAAATATTACATTTGTTGACCTTTAACACCGCTGTAACCGTATACAAGAGGAGCAGTAATGTTATTTTTGTCGTCTGTTGGAGTAACAGTCATCATCATTTCTGTGTAGCTGATAGTGATTGTTTCGATTGGACGATCATTTTGTACTGAAACTGAGTAGCTAGAAATCATTGCATCTGTAAGTTCGATTTTCATGATTTCTTCAACCTTATCACCTTGCTTAGTGATATGGAAAACAGCTGGTAAACCTTTACCGATTGTCGCTTCTTTGAAAAGATCCGGAGATGCTTTATCTTGAAGTTTAGTGATTGTTACGTCACCAAGGCGAGTAGAGCTTGACTCACGGTCCATCGCTGTACCAGTAGCTGAGCTAATTTCGCGACTTACATTCCAATCAAGAGATAAAACTGTAATTAAATCTTTGAAAGACTCAGCAGTAGTTTCGCCTTTGATTGAACCGTATTTTAAATATGTATTTGCTTGCATTTGATAATGCTCCTTTTTATTAAACAATGTTATCCATTAATACTGGATTCTTTACTTTGGTATATACCAAAATTCCTTTGAAACCATTATCTTTAATACAGCAATGAAAAGGCCTTCTGATTCCTTTCCTTAGATGAAGACAATGTCTCAAAAATTCCATGTAGTGATATCAGGCACCAAAATTATAATGCCCTCAAACTAAAGAAACAACCTTAATAACAAGTTATTTCAAATTAACTTTAATTAACCTTTAATTCAGCTCTAGTTCAAATTCATTATCTTTTACTAATAGCGATATACTATTAATTTCTTTGTCGTCAATCATGCTAGAAAGTAAAACCTCAGACAACAATGGCAGCACTCTATTTTGAAGTATAGTGTGAATATTACGTGCACCTGAGCCTGCATTTTGGCAATTAGCAATAATATATTCAATTACATCGTCATTATAAATTAACTCTGCATTGTAGTGTTTTTTAACACGTTTAATTATTTTATTTATTTGAATAGCGGCAATTTCAGTAAGAATATCGTCACTTAATGGAATGTAAGGTATTACATTAATACGACCTAAAAATGCCGGTTTAAATGAAGCAAGTAAATCATCTTGTAATGCCTTTAATAAACCTTTGATGCTTGGTTTACTTTCTTCGTCTTCAAATAAGCTCATTGTGGTATCTGTGCCCACGTTTGAGGTCATAATAATGATTGTGTTTTTAAAGTCGATATCGCGGCCTTCACCGTCTTTAATTGTACCCTTATCAAACACTTGGTAAAAAATATCTTGTACGCCTGGGTGTGCTTTTTCCATCTCATCCAAAAGTACAACACTGTATGGCTTTCTTCTTACTGCCTCAGTTAATATTCCTCCTTCACCGTAACCTACATACCCTGGAGGAGAGCCAAGTAATAAAGAAACTTTATGTTCTTCTTTAAACTCTGACATGTTAATTACTGTGACGTTTTCTTCACTACCATACACTTCTTGGGCTAGCGAAAGTGCAGTTTCTGTTTTACCCACACCGCTTGGCCCTGCTAACATAAATATACCGTTAGGACGGCTTTCATCTGCTAGCTGAGCACGAGATGTTTGAACAACTTTAGCTATTAAATCAAGAGAGTGGTCTTGCCCTACAACTCGTTGCTTCATTTGCTGTGCTAAATTTAAAATGCCATGTATTTCATCTTCATGCATTTTGCCAACAGGTATCCCTGTCCAATCTGAAATAACTTGCGCTATAAGCTCTTCGTTAACCTGCCAATGAACCATATTATGTTCAAAAGAGGCTAGCTTCTCTTTACTAAGTCTTAGCTTATCGAGTATTTCTTGTGATGACTCTTCATCTTGAGAGTTAATAAGCTCTAAAGCTTGATTAAGCTCAGCTACAATTTCTTTTTCAGCACTAAATTGCTCATTTAACGGCGCTAATCGCTCTTCAATTGTAATTAGCTCTGCTTTTAATGTGTCTAGTTGCTGTGAATGATCTAAACCCGTTTTTTGCTCTCTGTTAAGCATTTTTACTTGTGTTTCTATTTCGCTTAAGCGATTTACAAGCTGCTCTATAGTATTTGGAGTAGATGCTTGGCTCATTGCAACACGTGCACAAGCTGTATCTAGTAATGCAACGGCTTTGTCTGGGAGCTGCCTTGCAGTAATATATCGGTGTGATAAGTGCACTGCGCCTTCAAGTGCTTGCTCAGATATAAACACTTTGTGGTGTTTTTCCATTACAGGCACTAAGCCTCGTAACATTGCCACCGCTTTTTCAGGGGTTGGCTCTTCAACTTTTACAACTTGGAATCGGCGTGTTAATGCGGCGTCTTTCTCAAAAAACTTTTTGTATTCAGCCCAAGTAGTTGCAGCTATTGTGCGTAATTCACCACGCGCTAAAGCAGGCTTTAATAGATTTGCCGCATCATTTTGACCCGCTGCACCACCGCTACCAATCATGGTATGAGCTTCATCAATAAACAAAATAACCGGATTTACCGCATTTTTTACTTCATTGATAAGCGATTTAAGGCGATTTTCAAATTCTCCTTTCATACCTGCACCAGCTTGTAATAGTGCTAAATCTAAGCTGTGAATTTTTACATTTTGTAATACAGCAGGTACGTCTTTTTGAGCAATTCTTAATGCTAGCCCTTCAACAACAGCTGTTTTACCTACGCCCGCTTCACCAGTTAAAATTGGGTTGTTTTGGCGGCGTCTGGTTAAAATATCAACCATTTGACGAATTTCGAAATCACGACCAAGAATAGGGTCTATTTTTCCAGCGAGTGCTTGGGCAGTTAAATCAACAGTAAATTGATCTAAACTTGGAGTTTTAGAACCAACATTTGCTTGAGTTGACGCATTTTGTACTGAATGGTTGCGCTCTTGAGATTGCGCAACTATTTCAGGCCATGCATGAAGCAATTGACCAGGCTCTATTTTATTAAATAACTTACTACAACGTGTTACTAAGCTAGATAATGTATCGTCTTTAGTAAGGGTATAAATAACGTATGCACTACGAATTTGATTATCTGTAAACTCAATACTGGTACTTAACCAAGATTGCTTAAGAAGACTCGTAACATGCACTGACAAACTAGGAGATGACTCACTACCCGTTTTAAACGACTCTAATGATTGATTTAAATCCTGTTGAACTTTATCAATATCTATATCGAACGAGCCAAAAATTAGTCTAACATCATCTAATTGCTGCTCAATCATTGCAAGTAACCAATGCTCAAGTTCAACCGTGAAATGACTGCGACTATTACATATAGCAACAGCACCTTCTAGGCTTTTTCTGCAATCAGGACTCAGTTTTTCAACTAGTTTATTCAGTGTCATCGAAGACATACTTTTTTCCTTTTAATTTTAATTATCCCTTAAACGATAACTTAGTAGGGTTAGATTTTAATTTGTTATCTTGTACAGATAAGAAGCTATTAGCGCCTAACTGACACTCATTTTTTGAAAGTTTAGCGGCACCTAAATTTTGAAAATTTGACTCAATGACTAAGCGAAAGTTAATAGCATTTCCTACATAGTCTTTTGTTATTTGATTCGCTATTTCGAAAAGCGGACCTTTGGGCAAAAGTTGTTTTGCTTTATCTGGATCATCTGATTTTATGTGGATTTCGATATTAGAAGATACGTCCCATACTTTATTTCCAATCATGGTATCAACACCTAAACGGGCGTGCTGGCCTTCATATAATGCCTGGCTTGCTAAACGGGTTTGTTCTTGCTCTTTTAACTCGTGCCATTGGCCAACCATTTGTTTGATTGATACATCACAACCTAGGTAAGACGAAAGTACATTTTTTAAATCAAATGCATTTCTAATTTTACGGCTATATAAACCTGAAAAATGCAGTTGGTGCTCGTTATAGCCACCACTTAATAAACCGAGTATTTGTGTGTATGGGTCTTTGTTTTTTTCTTTATTAACGTGATTAAGCGAAGGCTTATATTTTTTCCAAGCGCGGTAATACAGTGAGACTAAACGATGATTAAACATGTCGTAAAAGTCACGCATGGTTGTATCTTTATAGCGCAAACGCTGCATCACAAGTTCACTATAAAACTGGGGTAAAGCGCCTGAACAACCCGTCAGCCCCATAAAAGAAACCTGCATAGTTACTTTATGCATACCGTCTTCAAAACCAGTTTCTTCTAATTTGGTAATTGCATTACCTGGATAACCAAACTTTTGGGTAGCTGTAAACTTAATCAACTCTTGCTTTGGATTACTGTCGTAACCGACATGTCGATAATCTAAGCCACGCTTTTTTAGCTGATTTTCAATTATGAAAACAGCTTTGTAAAAGTCAATTTGAGAAGCTTGTGAGATTATTTGCTTTATCATAATAACGGACAGTCACCCACTCTTGCAGGCCATTGATAATAAATTTGTTCTTGCTCTTTAAGCCTTAAACTTAAACGCGTGTAGCTATTTATTGCTGCAAATTGAGCAAAAAAGTGATCAAGTATTGATGCAAAGAAGAACATGCCGCTGCCAGAAAAATCATCGTTAGCAAATGTAATTTCAATTTCGCTGCCTGTTGCAAAGCTTACTTTACCTTTTTGAATCACACGGGCAGTTGAGGGCTCTATTACCACTCTATAAATATTATCTATCATGCCTTTAGTTTGTGGTGATGCTCTAAAATCGTATAAACGCAAAACTTCTTTAAGCTTATTACATGCATCTTCACCACTAAAGGTATCAAGCGTTAAATGATTAACTAACTGCCACCGTGTTGCATCAGCTAATATAGGTCTCACTGCATGAGTAAATGGCGTTAAACATCTTATTTTTTTAATTACATCGCCGCGCTCAGGCATTAATAAACCAAGTTCGTCATCACCAAATGGCATGCTTGCTGGTAGGTTGCGATTACTACAATTTGCGCGCACAGTAAGTACAGAGTTTCCGTCACCATATTCCATCGCACTATTTTCAAAAGTAGCATCAACTAACGATAAAAATGTTTCGGTTCCTGACTCTACATAACCGCCAGCCCAAGAGGCAGTTTCACGACGAATATGCCAAAACAAATCATCATGTCCATGATATTTAGGATGTGTTTGACCATAAAAAGGCGAAACAATTTGTTTATTGCCTTTGTGATCAAATGCAATAACTTCCGATATACCAATTACTTCTGATATTTCCGAGTCCATATAACGCGGTGTTAACTGATATTCATATTCACTGATCTCAGGTCGTATTGGCTCAAGCTCTTGTTCAAATAAGTTTATTATTGGTGTACAGCCTAATAAGAACATATCTTTATCTACTTGCTTTTCAAGCTCAGCAGATTCAGTATCTAGGTAAATATAAATACTACATTTATTAGATTGCTTAGGCAGTGATGAAAGAATGCCTTCAAGCTCAAAAAACCTAAACTTCTCAGGAAAAGTAAAATTTTCGACGAGCAAACGATATCCGGCAGATGAGCGCTGCGAATAAGGAACCACAGCCTCGTTAGAATCAAAGCCCACTGCTTTTAATTGGCTTTTTGACAGATATCTAATACCTTCATCGCCATTGTCTATAGCAATACCAATACTATGTTTGAACAGTAGTTCGTAAACTTTAAGTGTATGATGCCATTGGCCATTGATAAAAATCCGTAATTTTTCAAGGCCAGTTTCTGCAAGCGAAACCCCTTTATACTCACCTGTTAATTCTATTTTGAAAATAGATTTTGCTTTTTCTTGCCAGCGAGGCTTAGGCGCTACAAATGGGCTATTATCAAATTGCACATTTGTTATTTCAACAGGCCAAAGGTAGGTTTCATAACACGTTTGAAATTTACATTGCTTCATTGAGTCAACGTTAGTTTCTACTTCACTTGCCTTTGGTATAACCACCCCTGCCGTAGATAAGTTCTCAGCTTCGAGCTTAACAACTGACATTGATGGAATTGGCGCTTGGTAATCTGGTAGCATTTGCCCTAGCAAAGCATCCGTTAACTCCGGGAAACTATCGTCGAGCTTTTGCCTTATATTGGCAGTTAAAAATGCAAAAGATTCTATTAATCTTGAGACATGAGGGTCTTCAATATGATCTTCACTTAACTTTAAACGCCCTGCAACTTTTGGATATTTTTCAGCAAAGTCTTTACCTAAATGACGCACAAATGCTAATTCACGATTGTAATACTTCAATAACTCATCGTTCATAATGATGCCTCAATAATCTTCATACCCAAGTTCACGGGCTCTACTTCTGAATCAAAACTAATAAACTCTGGCTCAGGGTCGGCGTATAAAAGCGCATTTATTCTTAAATTTAATACTCTGTTTAAAGGCACTTCTTCATCTGTAAACACTTCTACTTCAAGAAACCGTGGCTCAAACTTTAAAATTGTATTTCTGACGGTTTCGCACAGTAATGCGCGCCCTTCGTGAGAGCTTACAGACATACTCGAAAAGTCAGGTAAACCATAAGACAAACATGAAGTAGCCAGCTCGGTGTATTGAGTTGGCCATGTATGCCATTGAATTCGAGCATTTAGCAAAGCTTCAATATCTCTGCGCACGTTTTTTCTAAGCTCACTAATAGTGATGCCTTCGGTACGTGATGGCGCATCCTGGAAGTCGGGCTCATCGTCAATGAGCCTATCTATAATGGATGCTTGAAGCTGTTGTTTATGCTCTATCATGGTTGCTTAAGCTTAAATTATGCTGTTTCAAGTGAGCTTATTTTTAAATTTGGGATGGTGATAGCCTCATCATCAACAAACAGCATTTTCATGCCCTTACCAATAATAAATTCATCTTTTAACTCAACCCAGTCAGACACTTGACCTAGCTTTTCAAGCTCCGATTCAGAGTTAATATAAACAAGTGGTAAATGAGCTGTACCTGATGGACCATCTTTAATTGTAATTTCAACACGTAACCAAATACTTTCTAATAAAGATTCTACTGGCTCCATTTTTAACGATTCAATTTCGTTAAAGTTTGCTAGATAAAACTCACCATTAGTACCTAAAACCTCTAGGTACGGGTTTAAGCAATCATCAAGATCTCTTGTTGATGCCTCGTCTGTGCTAACTCTTAAAGACTCCATCTTTTGAGCTAACTGAGCTGCTTCGTCGGTTGAGCCTTCTAACAGAGCAACATGCATTTTCAAAAATAGTGTGTCTAACTCATTCGCATCATGAAATAACTTAGGAATGCCTTTACCTTGATAAAAATCTACACGAGATTGCTGAGCACGAATTAAGTGCCTTAAATTTACTGCACCTACTGCAAATTCTGGATTTTTTTGTACCATGAAATCTAGCTGTTTATCGGCTTTTTCAAGTTCACCATTTATGCAAAGTAATTCGGCGTAAATACTTCTGATATCAAAGTTTAATGGCTCATCTTGAAGCTCTGTAGCACAACAAGATAATGCATCAGTAAGTTTCCCCTCGCGAATTAAGCTATGTATTTTTTTCATGACTATTCCTTTATTTTATGATGAGGACTGAGCTCTGTAATTAATTTAATACTGGAGATCATCTGATCTAATTGAAAATGTGGCTGTAATTGTAAAACAGAAAAGTAATGCCCTGGATTGGCTTTATTTTCACTGACTTTTATTCTGGCATTACTTAATGGGTACTTACTTCTTATATGCTCGGAGGAGGAATCTGAAGCCGTTGTATAATTATTTATCCACGCTTGTAGGTCTCGCTCACAAGCTTGTGCCGTGTTATAAGAGCCGACACGGTCTCGAGCTAATAGCTTTAAATAGTGAGCAAAACGAGATACACACAAAATATATTGCAGCATTGAAGATAAGCGCGCATTAATATTCGCGGCGCTTGATTCATAGTTTTTGGTTTTTTGAACCGATGCATTACTATAAAAAACAATGTGTTCTGTATTAGTCACTGATGATGCTGGAATAAAGCCAAGTTCAGAAAATTGCTTTTCAAATTTGCTTGTTACTAATAAGTTTAGTGGTGGCTTTGCTTCTTTTTGATAAGTGTCGTTTGCAAAACTGTCTCTCGCAAGCCCTGTAACCAGCCCCTTTGAAATTTTACCTGGCTCAATACCGCGAATGTGCCCAAACCAGCCACTATCGCAATATGCTCTTATTAAGGTAGATACAAATTGATATGCTGCATTACCCCAAAGCATATCGCTTTCAGGGTCTTTAATTTGTTCTTTAAAGTAAAAATCTTGATGGCGTTTTCCATCATTGCTATATGGCGGCCTAACTAATACATGAGGAAGCGTAAGCCCAATAAAACGAGATTCTTCCATCGCTCGAAAGCTTTGCCATTTAGCGTATTCGGGTTGTTCAAACTGGTTAAATAAGTCTGCGTAATAGCCTAAATCAGAAAAGTTATCTGCACCAAATAAGTTAGGAGAAGCTGAGCAAATAAATGGAGAGAAAGCAGCGGCAGCGGTTCTAGATATTTCTTTTATTGTGTCTATGTCATTATAAATTGTGCCTGCTGAGCACATGTTACTAATTTCATAATCACCTACTACTACACCAAATGGCTCGCCACCTGCGCTATCAAACTCACTTTGATAAAGTAGTTGAAAAAATAGGCTTTGGTCAAAATCAATAGCTTTGTTTACATCTTTAGAGAGTGTTGCCCAATCGCAGTTCAATACTTTTATTTTTACTTTATTTTCTTTGTCGTATTGTTCGCTTTGAAGTATTAGCCACCAAAGATTACGCCAACTGGCTTCTAACTTTTGAAATCTATCATTATGAATTATGAGGTTTAATTGTTCTGAAATGAGCTGATCGAGTTCAACAATTACGCGCTGTAAATAAGGACCAAGTGATTCTTTAGTCCAAGATATAGGTGAATCTGAAGAGCCTTCAAGCCATAACAACAAGGCTTTATCTAGGTTTTTTTCGTTTAAAAACCTATCGAGTAAAGCCTCATTATCACTTATTCTAGACTGCGCTTTTTGTACAAAAGCGAAGTCTTGATTTATAAATGAAAACTCTTCGTGATTCATTCTACTGCATTATCCTTAACGCTAAAGATCAGTTAATTAACCGATCTCTGGAATTTTAGCTACAAGGCGTAAAGAAGAAGTAAGCTCTTCCATTTGTAGCCAAGGTCGTAACCATGCAACTGCATTATATGCACCTGGTTGACCTGGAATTTCCTTAACTGATACTTTTGCATCTGCTAGAGGATAACGTGCTCTGATATCTTGACCACCACCCTCAGTCGCATTTACATACGAAAGGATCCAGCGGTTTAACCAAGACTCAACGTCTTCAGCTTCCATAAAGCTACCAATTTTATCACGCGCCATTACTTTTAGGTAATGAGCAAAGCGAGACGTTGCCATAAGGTAAGGTAGACGTGCAGATATTGCCGCATTAGCTGTGGCATCTGGAGTTGAATAAATTTGTGGTTTTTGACAGCTTTGTCCACCAAAAAATACTGCATAATCTGTATTTTTGTAATGACAAAGAGGCAAGAAACCTAACTTGCTTAATTCAGCTTCACGACGATCTGTAATGCCAATTTCAGTTGGGCATTTAAGATCTGGATCGCCATCATCACTTGTGAAGATATGCGTAGGAAGACCTTCTACTTTACCGCCGCCTTCAGCACCACGTATTGCAGTACAGAAACCGTATTGAGCAAATGCTTTGGTCATATTTGTTGCCATAGCGTAGGCTGCATTACTCCAACAGTAATCACTGTTATCAGTACTTACTGAACGGCCATCTTTTGGTTCAACTTCAAACTCTTCATAGTTAAATTCTTCAACTGGTTTAGAAGCCGCACCATAAGGTAGGCGAGATAAGAAACGAGGCATAGTTAATGAAACAAAACGCGAATCATCGCTGTCTCTGAATGAACGCCACTTAGTGTACTCTAGAGATTCAAATACTTTTTCTAAATCACGTGGTTTGGTTAGCTCTTCCCAGTTATCAAAACCAAATAATGATGGCGATGAAGCTGCAATAAATGGACAGAAACCAGCGGCTGCAACATTAGACATTAGACTTAATGTTTCAACATCTTCAGGGTGGTTAGTAAACTCAAAGTCACCAACGATAGTACCGTATGGTTCGCCACCTGGAGTACCAAACTCAGACTCATAGATTTTTTTGAATGTTTGGCTTTGGTCAAACTCAACAGCTTTGCTCAAATCTTTATGAAGTTCTTTTTTCTTCATATTTAGCATACGAATTTTAAGTGTTGAGCTTGTCTCAGAATTCATTACTAAATGGTGCAATCCACGCCAAGAGCCTTCTAACTTTTGAAACTCTTCGCTGTGCATTACTACACTTAGCTGTTTTGAGATCTTTTGATCGATTAATTGAATTGCTTCATTAAACGTCACTGTCATGTTTTTGTTCCACTGAACAGTCCCTTTTAAGGCTTCTTCTGTCAGTGTTTTAAGTAACTCTTCTGCACGGCTTGCATCGGTTTGCTTAGTTGCGCCAATAGCTTGCTCTAATAGTGAAGACGTTGCTTCTGAGGTAGACTCTAATTCAGTACTTAGTTGCTCTGTACTCATTTTTCAGTCTCCTCTATTTTAAGCTCTTTTGCGATTGTATCTAAGCTTGCTGTGTTGCTTAGTACTTCTTCAAGCACGTTTTCTAATTCTTCTGAGCGGTCAATCTTAGTCATTAAATCGCGTAACTTGTTGCGTGTTTCCATTAATTTACGTAATGGCTCAACCTGATTTACAACAGCTGCTGGTTCAAAGTCATCAATCGATTTAAAGTTAAGTTTTACTTCAAATTCAGAACCATCATCATTAAGCGTATTATCAACTAATAATTTTAGTGAAGGGCTCATGCGCTTTAAAACGTCATTAAAGTTTTCACGATCTATTTGCACAAATCGTCTATCTTTAAGTGGTTTTAATGCTTCTGTGTTATCACCAGAGAAGTCGCCCATAACACCAACAACAAATGGTAATTCTTTTTTTACTGCAGTGCCTTCAGTTTCCACATCATAAGTGATGTGTACGCGAGGCTTACGAACTCGTTTTAATTTATCATGGATACTCATAGAGAACTCCTTTTACTTATGTTTCAGTTTCGCTGATTTTAATGCCAGACAACTTAAAGTACCCAGTCCTAGCATCACTATCTGTAATTAATTCATTTAATAATTCAGGCAGCGACAATTCGCTCCATCGAATTACTTGTTCTATGGTGTACGACATAGGTGAGTGCGGCTCTGTCTTTCTAAAAAAAGTAGCGATTTCTTTGAGTTTATTAATCGCACTTTCTCTTGAGTTAATTTCGTGATTAACTTTTACAACTTGCTCTGTAACACTTTGACCGTCGTCGTCTTCACTTTGAACCACTTCTTGCACTTCGTTTAATGCAGCTTTTGCCTTATCAGCAGCTTCAAGCTTATCTGCAGCAACATGCTCAACAGCAGCAAGACTAACTTCTAATGCTTGTTTTATATTTGATGTTGGCTGTGGCTGTCCAGTTACTCTATCCAATACTTCGCTTAATAAAGCAAATTGCTCAATAGCGTTTTCAATGTCTTGTTTTAAAGTAACAAAGAATTCAGTACTTGTTTCTGCAGCACTTCTTTCAATGAGCTCATAGTCAACAGCACCTAAATTAAGCTTTTTCTCTCTTTTCTCATCTGTTAAACGAGAAATATCATAGCCTTGCTGATATTCCCAAAAAGAATATGACTCCATACTGGCGCTATCGGTCAGATAGATACTTTTTATCGGGATTATTAATGTACCTTCGCCTGCTGAGCCATTAAGGCCAACCAATGCAGATACTTTGTCTGATACTTCATCATCGTCATCCAGTGACGGGTATAATTCATCAAAATAATTGTCGAGCAAGTTATGAGCAACTTTAAAACCAAAAGCTAAGCCTTTGAAGCCATGAATTCGACAAAGTGCTTCAATAAACCAAGCTAAATATTCGATATCTTTGCTTTGTGTTTTTATTGCTTTGCTACATTGCTCTAATAAAGGAAGCCAATCTCTTGCTAGTGAGGAAATACCTTCTTCATCCACTAATGCATTTCTTTCTGCTGCGCGAAGCTGGTTTCTTAAATCTTTTAAGGCGTAATAAGTCGACGTAGGCGAGACATCTGAGCGAGGATCAATACCTGCAACCTCGGTGTCTGAAATAGGGGAAATATACTCTTCAAATAAAAACATTCCGTCGTCCTAATAATTATCCATAAAACTCCAATAAAGCGGAGCGGATTTCATATTACATTCTTTATAATAAATTACAAGCCTAGTTACAATTGAGTTTAAACCTTAATTATTGCCTTTATATAAACAATTAAAATTTAATATACTTATTAATTAATAGATGTAATTAAAGTAAAAACTCAAATATAAAATACAAACCAAATTTTTTAACTTAAAATCGTTATTTAGAAAAAAGCGGGATAGTAGCTTCATCTTGAATGTTGAATGTTTCTGATTTATGACCAGCGTATCCTTCATCGTACTTAATTAAGATACAGGTCACATTATCTCTGGCACCTCTAACTAATGATGAATGCATAAGCGCCATACCAGAATCAATAATGCTACTAGGCTCTAGCGATAAACATATGTCCTCATCAGACAATTCACCGGTGAGCCCATCTGAACAAAGTAAAAATATATCGCCCGTTTTTACTTCATTTTGAATAACGTCTACTTTTACATCCGCAGTAACACCCACAGCTCTTGTGATTACATTTGATAATGGATGTGTCTTGGCTTCTTCTACTGAAATAATCCCTTCATCAATTAAATCGTTTACTTGACTGTGATCTCTCGATATCTGCTTGAGTTGACCATCTCGAAGCATATAAGCTCGACTATCACCAACCCACAAAACATAGTACTTATTATTTTTAAGAAATAAGGCAGTAACTGTACTTCCTGCGGTTTTGCTACCTAAATATTGGGCACTATATTCGTTTAATTGCCTATTCGCATCTTCAATGGCTTCAACTATGTGAGATACTTCAAGCTTCTCAAGTGGTAGCTCTTCAACTTTTGCTCTTATTACATCTACAACAAGCTGACTGGCAACTTCACCTGCTTCGTGACCTCCCATCCCATCTGCGACTACCCATAAGTTATGGTTATTTATCTCTACATGCGCATCTTCGTTAAGCTGCCTCACAGCGCCTCGGTGGGTAATTGCATAACTTGTACTAAACTTGCTAATCACTATTTTTTACCTGTGTAAAGTTCCATTCCCAGTGTTTCCACCTTCCATCTAACATTGCTGCAACTTGATTTACCGCAGGCAAGCCAGGCGTTATGAGTACCATAGGTTTTATATTATAAGAGCCATGTGTCCACCAAACGCTGTAATCACCGTGTTTTTTTAACAAAAGAGCATGCATTGCATCTTGGAGGACTTGACTTGATAACTCATCACCTGAGAACTCAAATGCTTCTGCACTTTTATTTTTATCTACAGAATTTAAAAAACTAACCTGCTTTTTAACTCCTGCTATAGAGCTTAGAGACTTAGCAACCTCTTTACGCCAAGAAAATAAATCAACCGAACTATCAAGCACTTTTAATACAGTGTCTTCATACTCTAAAGAAAACACACCTGAGTTTAAAACATCAATAGGTGCAAATTCTAATGTACTAGCAACTGTGAACGGATAGTGTCTACCTACTGCGTCCATACTCGGTAATAAAGTCCCCATAACGCCTTTGTCACCAACAATGTTTGGCGATAATGCAAAGTGCCATACTGGTCCAATTAAGTAATTATCTTGCCATACTTCACCTAGCTGTTCTTTACTCACTGCAATGGCTGCTTGCAGCCACTGCTCCCAATGCTCTGAAAATTCTTTCGAAACGCTATCTTGTACAAAATCACCTAAACTAGGTACTTTGCCAAGATAACCAATATTTATAATCGGGTCGGACATGAAAACTTCTCTACACTTTTATTCCAAAATGGATGTCTGATTGATTTAGGCAATAACTCGACTTTCGCATTGTTTCCCATGAGTGAAAAATGTAACTCTAAGTCTTCACGTGTTTTTGCTCTTTTAGCACTTAACTCGTCTAACATGCGATATAGCGACCATTCACCTTGGTAAGTTGTATTTATAGAACGACCACCATTTGGAGGAGTAAATACAACTCGTGTTTTACTCTGGCCACTTGCTCCAGGCCATACAAAATTTGTTACTCTAAGTGGACCATGCCTGTAAGTCATTGACTGACCGTCAATTTCGAGCATAAAGCTAGAGATGGTACGGTCTAATTCTAATGGTTTTAAGCCAAACTCAATTCTTGGTGTTGCACTTCCGCCATCAAAAAAGACTGTTTGAATTTGATTTGCCAGTTCAAACATCGCTAATGTATCTCGGCTAATACCTATATCTTTTTCAAATTTCCATGGCGTTGAGCTCATATCTACGCTTGGTGCAATATAGTTGGTGAAAAAGCTATCAATTGTTCCACCTGGGCCGAAAAATCGAGTGAAATCTTTCATATTCACTTCTTTATCTGCGTATGGAGAAAACGGATAACGGCCAACAATTGCAGCGTTATATTCGCGTAGCACCTTACTTTTCCACATCTCGTTTAAATGTCTGTTGGCACTATTTTTAGTTATGTTACTAGTATCTCTACTTATATCTAACAGCCAACTATTAAACGGGTAAGGTAAATCTCGACTTTGAAACTCAAGCTGACGAATAAAGCTAGGCTTACTTTTACCGCTAATTTGGTCTTTAATTGACGACTTTAACTGATCGCCTCTATCAAGTTTGGTTAAGTAAACGTTTAACTCTCTTAGGTTTTTCTGAATATTATCTAATTGTTGAGCATCAATTTTTATTACATCTTCAAAGGCTTCTTCAACTTGGTGACCCGGTAATTTAATATCAAATTTAGGGGCTTCGTCAGGTAAAAATCGCTTGATACGATTAGCTTTGGTTTGCATAGCTATTTCAGCAGCATTTGCTGCAACTTTACCTGCAGCCTTTTGGTTATCAGATACTGGTAATTTAGTTAGCTGCACATTTTTTTGTACTGCAGTGATAATATTTTTAATAGGCGCTTCAGAGCCAGCTAAGGCATCAGTAATATTAACCCCCTCAGCCGGAGAGCTATATTGATTCAGGCTCAGATCATCAATAAATGATTGCCAATAATAGATATAATCTTGAAAGTATCGCTGCTCTAGTTTCTTCTCAATCTCATCTTTAGAAATATCGTAAGTGCCCGTTGCCTCTTCACCATACACCCAGCTACTTGCCATTAAATTGCCAAGCATTTTACTTTTCTCAACATTAAAAATGCCGTGAAAACCATTAAATGTATATAAGCCAGGGATACTTCGCGTAAGCTCACCGTCATTTCTGAAAGTAAATTTTTGCGCACTTTCAAAACTAATAATGTCTGTAAGCCTAAATGGCGGAATACTGCTATCTAGGAAGTCGGCTTGTAATCGTTGATATGCTCGCTCAGCAATTGGTAGCTTAGTTAGCTCAGCTCGCGCAACACGCACTGCTTGATTATCAATTTCAATTTGGCTAACACCGTTTTCAAGTAATGTAGCAACATGCTCCATCAGCTCTACTCTGGTTTGCATATTTTTATCGCCTGGTAAGTTACGCTCTAAATAAGCGTTAAACCAAACCGTTATATCTTCACTTTCAAAGTATTCAGGCTGAAACAACATGAGGTAACACTTAAGTGTTTCGTATAAATAACTTAAGTGCTCAGGATGAGCTTCTATTTCTTTAATTAAGGTACTTGCAATAAACGGTTCTAAATACGTTTGTAATGAACGGTCGTAGGCTTGTGTAGAAGCCATTTTTATTTCATTTAGTTTATCAAACCCAATTGATTTAGACTCTTGTGTATTAACAAGTTCAGGGTTGCTTGCAGGTAAGTTTCTAAGAGCCTTTAATCTGTCGTTTAGTACTAGTAAGTTATTACGGTCAAATGAGGCTGTATCAAGCTCTTGGTACGTTGCAATCGCATCTTCAGTCTCTGAAATTAAGTTACTATTCCAAGCAAAACTAAAGTACCACGATGTTGAAAAACCAAATAAAGCTATGCATGCAAGCGATATGCTACCAACACGAAGCCATTTATTTTGCTTGTCATGATGTTTGTTAGTGCTTGCTAAGTTTTGCTCTGGAAAAATTACACCTTCTAATACGTTCTTTATAAAAAAGCTTTTAGATTGGTTAATGTATCCAGATTCACCTGCGTTTGCTTCGTTTAAAAAACTAGATGGCGTACCTTCTTGCGTTGCACTTGTGAGGTAAACACCACGAAACATTGGTAGTTCTTCGTATGCATTAGGAGTGAATATTTCTTTTAAAAAAGCATCTCCTACACCTTGTAAAACACGAAGCTGCCTAGGGAATTCAAATATCTTAGCGCGAATTTCTTCGTTTCTTTCATTAATTAATCTACGATTTAACATTTCAGTTAATTTAGAAATTAATGAGTGAAATTCTTTGTTGAAAGCATCTACTTGCGTGTCTTTATCTAGATCAAGTTCAAAGGTTACGCCCCAAACCTGCTCACACTCTTCTTCTGTTAATTCGCCAAAAAACTCTCTAAAGCCTTCAATTAAATCAACTTTAGAAAAAATAACGTAAACAGGAAAGGTCATACCTAATTGGCTTTGCAGCTCTTGTAAGCGCTGTTTAATAGCGCGAGCATGTAGGTTTCTCTCAGTTTTGGTCTGGCTCATAAGCTCAGAAATACCCATACTGATCATTACACCATTAATAGGCCTAAGAGGACGGTACTTACGAAGTAATCCTAAAAAGCCTTCCCATGCACGTGAATCATGCTTTGCATGGCTGCTTTGCGTTGTGTAGCGCCCAGCTGTATCAATTAAAACTGCTTTATTGGTAAACCACCAATCACAATTACGAGTACCGCCAACACCATGAACCAAGTCAACACCTAGCTTGTCTTTTAGCGGGTAATCAAGTCCTGAGTTATGAATAACAGTAGTTTTACCAGCCCCTGGTGGGCCTATCATTATGTACCATGGCAACTGGTAAATATTTTTACCTTTGAACAGCTTTACGTCTTTTAAAAGATCGATAGCTTCGTTCATTCGCGTTTTAAGCGTAGTAATTTCTTCATTTACTTCAGAGCTATTTGTATCGTTATTACTATCAATTAACTCATCAGCCATTTTTTCGTCTCGTTTGCTTTGTTGCACAAGACGGTAAATTTTAGACACAGAAAAAACCAATAAAACCAATATAATAGTAAACAGTCTTGCTGCAATACTTTGTAGTGGTACATAGTCAGCTATCGCGATTAATGGGCCGCCAAACCAAATTAATAATGATAAAGCTAAAAAGCCAATAATTAGCATTGCCGTACGAGATGTAAGTGCGTAGGTCACTTTTTTTATTTTTTGTGAAAAACTCATTTCAGCCTCTTAAAATAATAAATCGATTTCAATTCGTCGGTTTAGTGACCGAGAAGCTGAATCTGAATTACTGGCAATAGGCTCTGCTGCGCCCTTACCTTCGGGCCATAAACGCCCACTGAGGTTTGTACTTTTAGCCATAGAGTTTGCAACTTGCGTTGCGCGCGCTAAAGAAAGGTGCCAATTAGAAGGGTACTTATCAGTTCTAATTGGTGTGTCATCTGTATGGCCGGTTATTAAAATACGTCCTTTGGTTCCTTCAAGGCTTAACGCTAGTTTTTCTAAAATAGGCTGAAATGAAGGTAACAATTTAGAGTCACCTTGATTAAAAAGGCTCTCACTATTAATTGAGATTCTGATCCTATCGATATTTTTCTTTATCGTTACAATCCCCATTTGAATCTCGGTTTGTAATAGCTGCTCTAGTACAAGTAACTGCTGATCTTTTTTATCTACTGCTTGGTCTTCAGCTACAGGATGAATGACAGCAAGCTTGTCACTAATAGCCATAACATCATCATTTAGCTTCATATTTATAAATAAATAAACGGTAAGTAAAAGTAAGCCTAAAACAGAAAAAATAACCCACAATGGCACCTGATTTCTTAATTCTACGCCAGCGGCTACTCTTTGTTTCCAGTTAGGAGAAAGCTTATTATTGATTGGCCCATCTAATTGATTTAATAAGTGGTACATTTGTGAGCGGTATTCTTCTACTTTATTGTCACCCACAGTATCTAGTCTGTACTTACCTTTAAAACCTAAATTTAAACAGTGGTATTGCAGCTCTAAAAAGGCTTTGTGTTGCTCAGGCTGGGTCAATGCATTATCAAGTAAAGTATAAAAGTACTCACCGCCAAAAGTTTCTTTATGAAATGTCGAAAGCAAGCTTTCGTCAGCCCATTCCATAGAACTCCATTTAGAGTTTAAAACTGATTCATCTAAAATTGCACATAAACAATAACGAGAGTTTTTGATTACATCTTTTGATAAATTTTGATTACGTAGTTCGACTTCAAAACGTTTGATAGCCTCTACACATCGATGCTTTAACGCAGCTAAGTTAGTCATCTCAACTGATTTTCTAATTGAAATAACCAAAGAGAAACAGTCTGTAGCGGCTTCCATTAATGGGTTTCTAAATATAGAAACCTTTGCATTACTAGGAATATTACTTGCAACAGGCTCAACAGACATGACTGTTTTGTCTGGATCATTATCTACTTGAGGATTATTTGAGGCATCACGCCCTAATCGACCAGGACGTGGTTTTATAATGGTTTCGTCCATTGAAACTCTTCCTTTTAAAAGTTAAGTTCTTATTGCCCACAGGCTTAGTTGTAACTCGGGGTAATTTCCTGACAAGTGGATAGCAATACCACCACTTGAATGAAGTTTAGCCCAATGCTCGCCATGTTTATTTAATTCAAAATAATGAAAACCTGCATGGTAAGGAATTTGACGCGGTGCCGTTGGTAAGTTACTGATTGTAATACCTGGGATTTGATTATTTACTAAATCTCGGATTGTCTCAACACTACCAATTTTAATTTGAGAAGGTAATATCTTACGAAGCTCCTCGTGAGGAACACTGGCTTTAATAGCCAATACAAATTGACCTGAGCTAAGTACTGATTTGTCTTTGAGCGCACCAAAAGAAATACCAAACTTGCTTTGCTCTAACTTTATTTCTGTAGCAGTTTGCTCAATTACATGACTTAAAGATTGGTATAAAAAGTTTACTACTTCACTAAATACCGGGCCTAAGTTTTTATGATCGTACTTAGGTAATTTAGGCACTCTTTTGTTTACTGTACTAAAAGTAGATAACTCACCAGCAAGCTCTATTAGACGTGTATAAAGAACGCTTGGATGAAGATTATTAACTGATAATAAGTTTTCAAAAACAGCGTCATACTTGTTTAATGTTTGCAGCATAATAAAATCAGCTACAGAGGTACTTCCCGCATAACCTTGGCACAATCTAACAGCAATACTCTCTGAGCGCTGCTTGATCATTGAGCCAATCTCTCTCACTAAACCAAGTAATGGCTTACACTGACCGACTTTTAACGATGCTGGTATATACTTTGGATCGAGCTTAATTTGACCTTCACTGCTAACTTCAACAATGCGTGCAAGTGGCAATAATATATAGCCTGCATGGTCGTCTGATGACAATACTAGCTTACTAAATACCTTAGCTACTTGAATAATTTCTTGAGCTTGTGCACCTAAAGAGTCATCACTTACAGATAAGTCGTTTAGTTTATAACGCGTAACAATATCCTCATCTAAAGATGAAATATTAATACCACTGGCTTTTAGTGCAGGAACCGCTAAATAAATTATTTCATCATAAACATCTTTGCCCACCACTAAAGGCTCAGGCAAAGAGGTAGATTGAGGCATATCGATAGGTAGCAAATCAGGGGTAATAGCTGACAATGACTCAATAGCAAATTGGCCTGAGCTTAATAGCTGAGTATCGATACTTATATCAAGTATGCCCCAAGGATCTGCTAAATTCCCATTACAAATTTGCTTAATTAAATGCGAAAAATGCTTATCTGACTGCTGAAAGTGTTGCGGCCTTAAGAACATTCCTTCGGTCCAGGCAACACGAGTGTTATCACTCATTGTACAAATCCTTTTTTACTGCTCTCTCATGTATGTAGCAATTGCTTCAACATTTACATCTATATCGTCATAGCCAGTTGGGTCAACTTCGATTACAGCTCTCCATCGTGCTTGATCGATATTTCTGTACGCGACAACAACACCAACATATCGTGTATTGCGGTTTAAGCTCATTTTATATTCTTGAACAGAGTTTGGCTGTAATTCTAATTCATCTTTTTTTAATAAGTCCGGGCCTAATAGTTTTTCAGGTGTTTCATACAGGCTAAAGAAATCCTGAGTATCAAAAATTGTTCTCGAGCTAAGCTCAAAAATTTTCATTACTACCGGTGAAGGTCTATCTGACGTGTCTGGATTTACATTTTTAGACACATTAATTTTTAGATCCGTAGAAGGAGGCACAAACTTATTAACAGTTGAACAACCCATGGCTAAAAACAGTAAACTGAAACTCATTAAAAAGAGCTTAAATTTGTTCATTATCTACTTTCCTTTCTAGAACGATTCTTTAATTCTATCGTTGTATGCTTTTAAGAAATCATCTGACAACGCCATAGCTCCCTTACTATTTACATCATGAGATAACTCATCATATAAATTTTTGTATAGCTTCCAGCACTTAGCCTCTGTTTGACCAGGGATGATTTTTAATACGTTAGAATTATCATTTATTTGTTGATTTATATGTTGGGGAGAAACTTGCTCTAACATCCCTTTTAATACGCCGTCAGCTCCTGCTAATAAAGCATGTTCATGTCTTCGCGTATCAACAAAGCTTTCTTTGATTGATTCTTGAGACGACAGGAAGCTTGCACTATTTCTGATGAATAAATTCTGAATAACGTCATCAATATCTGCCGAAAACTTAATTGGGTTATTTTGTTGAGTTTGAAACATCGTTTGGTTTAAACGCAATTGGTTTTTTACAAGCGCTCTTTGGCGAAGAGACTCCATCAACTCGGTCAGTAATAGATTTAACCCTTGGCCCATTTCAAACCAAAGTTCTTGTGAGTTTAATGAATTTTGTAACTCAGCTTTAACCCCCAACCCGTTCAAAAAAGCATCAGTTAAAGCGGTATCTTCACTAGGCGATGTTGGATTTTTTTGCACTACTGGTTTAGGAGCAGGCTTTACTGCTTGAGGTTTAGTTACAGGCGTATCTAGTACTGGTGTATTAACTGAAGTTTGCTGCTCAACAGCTGGTTTTTGTTGTGGTTTACTTACAACGGGTGCTTGTTGAGTTACAGCTTCTGGGTTCATTAAGTGAGCAAGCTCATCCCAGTTTTCCGGTATTTGGTTAGCTGAATTAAGGTCACTGGCCTGAGTCATAGAAACTGCAGGCATAGACTCATCCATTATTGATTCATTAAAGTACTGTTCTGGCTCAGAAAAATGCTCAGTAGGATGCTGATAAGATCTTTCTGGCTCTTTGCTAATACTAGCTGCAGCGCTTAAATTACCATAATCGGTGTCAGGTGTTTTTTCATTAGTAACTAATTTTACCTCTATCTGAAAATCACCCACAGTGATCGTATCACTATTTGACAAGCGTTGTTTGTTGCCTTGACCTAATGGAGCTACACCAAAATTTACAAAAGTACCATTTGTAGATGTATCGTAAACATAAAAAGAGTCGCCCTCTTTAACTATGCGTCCGTGCTTACTAGAAATGATTTTTTCAGGATCAGGAAAGTGCCAATCACATGCTTCTGAACGGCCAAATATTAGAGAGTCTTTTACTGTTTTCGTTGCTTCAATTTCTGGAGAGAGTCTATGATAACTAGTGATGTTTAGTATCAGTTCCATTTGATAAGTTAGTCCCATAAATCTACATTCTCATTAGGATAAAGTAGAAGAGAAACTATTGTCAACATTGAAATTAATATATAAAAATATACTCAACCATACAAAAGCTCAAATTTAAATAAATTAAATTAAACAAAACCTCTATAAAAAAGCCTTTTCAAAGCTTACAAAAGATATTTTGTATGTTCCCATTTAAAAAATTGCTATTTAATAATTAGCATTACATTTTATTCATTTTAAGCCCCTAGAAGTGTTACAAAACAATGCCTGTAGGCTTACGCTGTTTATAAAAATAAACTGTAAATAAACGATATTTCAATAATTAATATAAAAGCCCTTAATTTTTTAAAGTTTTGTACGAAAGTTCTGCTTTAGAAACATTGCTAAGTTGGCTAATTTTTGTAAAAATACAGCGCTTATCAAAGGGAGAATTGATAAAAATAAAAAACTCACCTTTGCGATTATTTTAATATACACAATAAAAGGATTTATAATGAGCGGTGTCAACAGTTCTAATGATAAAACGCAGATAGCTTCGCTTGACTCAAATCTTCGCACGTCAAAAGCAATAAATAAATTAAACCTTATTGGTAAAAAAGTATCGGATCGCTACTTAGTTGAAGAACTTATTGGCCAAGGTGGCATGTGTTACATTTACCGAGCCAGAGATTTATTTTTAGAAAGTGCGAGTCGTCCTGAAGTTTTCGTAGCGATTAAAGTATTATTAGAAGAGTTTTCTCATTCTGAAGAAGCTATTTCACTTCTTAAGGATGAAACAACTAAAACACAACAGCTCTCCCATCCAAATATTGTAAAAGTATATTCTGCAGGTTCTGATAACGGTTTACATTACGTAACCATGGAATTAGTAGAAGGCGAAACGCTAGAGCAAATAATTAAACGCAACAAACCCTCTGGAATGGTTTTCAAAAAAGCGAGTGTGATTCTTAATCAACTTGCCGATGCTTTAATTTATGCCCATTCTCGTGGCGTCATTCATAACGATTTAAAGCCATCGAATATAATCTTTGATTCAAATGGTAGTCTCAAGGTACTTGACTTTGGTATTGCTAAACACAAAACCATTGAAGATGCCTATGCAGTTAATAGTGAATCAAGCCTAGGCACTGTAGGAGGTTATACGCCAACCTATGCAAGTCCTGAACAATTAAAAGGTGCTGCAGCATCCGTTAAAGATGACGTTTTTTCTTATGCGTGTATTGCCCTAGAGTTATTAAGTAGCAAACATCCATATAATCGTGTTGCAGCAGACACACTCCCTAAAGATACATCGGCAAAACGTCCTAGTAACTGCCCTTTATGGTTATGGGGCACACTTAATAAAGCAATTTCTTTAGATGCAGCAAAAAGAACTGATTCGTTAAAGCCTGTTTTAGATAAGCTTCAAAGTAACTTTAAACCGGCAATAGCACTTGCAGCCAGTACTGTTGTGTTAGCCCTTTTGGCTGGTCAGTACTATCTATCAAATACAAATAATATAAAGCAGCTTGAAGCAAAATTAGATAATGCAAAAGCAATTAACCAACAAGTAGAAACATGGATGTCTTGGGATGGGCCGGAGATTCTAAACAAGCTTGCAGAAATCCCACCTCAATACGAGGTATTAAAACAGGGATTATTAAGATCTAATCAAGCTAATATTCTACAAAGCTTTGATTACAGAGCGAATCAAATCAATACAAGCGCTAACAAGTTTAAAGACTTTGATGAAACAATTAATGTTTATAGTAAAGCCTTGGAGTATTACCCAGATTCAGAAAAGCTATCGGTACAACTCGAAAGCATTTTAAGAGAGCGTCAATCAATAATTTCAGATATTACTTCTCGTATTGATTTGTTACTTGAGCAATCTCGCTATAGTGAACTGGACAATAATAGTATTCCACAATTAATCAATGATTTAAGTGTAGTCGATAGCACCTACGTTTATCGCCCGTCTGAAGTGCATTTTGATAACTATAAACTTGCCTTAGATAAAGCGATTGAAGAAGATGATGTTATCACGCAAAAATCTTTACTTAATGTTGGTAAAGCTATTTTCACCAATAATCAAAAAAATGAACTTGGCTTTGCAGACCTTCTAAAAAGAGAGTCGGCGATAGATGCTTTAACGCTTTACAAAAAGAAAGTAAACCTAGGTGAACCAGCTGATTTTCCTACTGAAGATGCCGTCGTATTTTACGGTCCTAGATTTGATAGATACACACAAAAACTAGAGACGATTGAAGAGTACAGAGATTTATTAGATTTTGAAGAATTAATCAATACCGAGTCTGCAACATTACCTAAAGACTTTTCATTACTCGTTTCTTTAAAACAAGAATTATCTAGACGTTATATCACTATGGCAAATACGTTAATGAAAAGAAAGATGTACCGTACAGCAGAGCAACTAGTTGAAAGAAGCGAAGCTATTACTCAGTCTCTTGATAATGTAATGCTTTAAAAAACTATTTATTGCGAGAGCATCACCAAATAACTAAAAATATATTAAACTAACAAACGTTTTGTTTTAACAAACGAAGGTCAAGGACGACGGGTTGAGCGATCTTTTGCATAAACTCCTCCAAGATTTTTCGTAATTATCACTATTTAAATGAGTTTATGGAGTACCTATGAAAAAGATAAGCGCACTAGCGGCATTACTAATACTAAGTGGTTGTTCAACTACATCGTCTGTAGATGAAACGCAGCAACTTGCAAAAGAAGAAGCAGTTCAAGTACAAGAAGAAATTGTCGAAGCTGTAGCACCTATTTCATTAACTGTAATCACTAACCCTAGTGATGCACGCGTACGCATTATGAACATTGCGCCTGTGTACCAAGATGCCATTGAACTTAAAGAAGGTAAGTACGACGTTGAAGTAAGCAAGCCAGGTTACTTAACTTACCGCAAGTGGGTTGTAGTCGATAAAAAGACAATTTTAACAGTAAATTTAGATGAAGTAGCAGCAACTGAAGCGGCTAACTAGTCCAATATCTAAACTTTAATTATGCCTTTAAACATTTCACATGTATTAAAGGCATAATTTTAAACTACACCAAATAATATAATAAACTCCCCACAGCCCCTACATTTATTAAAATACATAACCACAACATCACTATAAAACGCCGCTTTTGCGATTTATGGCGAAGTAATTGTTGAGCAAGTAATGCCCCCGGCCATCCTCCAAATAATGCAAGTAGTTGCAGTGTGCGCTCTGGCGTACGATTTACTTTTTTATGTGAAGAGCGCTTAGCTTGTCGCTTATCCCACGCGTACATTAAAAAAGTGATAGCACTTAATACACTTATATAACCAGGTACATATATTGGTATATAAACAGGTAAGTATTGCAGTAGGTAAGCCAGCCAAATGGCGGCTAAATAAAGTAATGAGAATGTGATTAATATTTTCTTTATCAATTAATTATCGCCTATACTTGGCATTGGTATTACAAAAACAAGAGCCAAATTATGACATATTTTAAAGCGATATTCTTAGTCTTATGCTTATCAACATTTAATAGCTATGCATCCGATACACCCACCAACCTTGATAAAGAACTTGCCGTATTTAAGCCCTACTTAGGAACTTGGCAGGCTGACTTTAAAGTACCTGAAGGTGCTAAAAAAATACAAGATGTTGGCCGTTGGGAGCGTGCTTTAAACGGTAAAGCGATACATACCAAGCACTCTATTAATGAAGGTGAGTATGGCGGCGAGTCGATGATTTTTTACGACAGTAAAAAAGAGTCTTTGGTATTTTACTATTTCACAACCGCAGGATTTTATACAAAAGGCACTATGAAAGTGCTCAGCCCCACTCAATTTGTAGCCTATGAAGATGTAACTGGTAGCCAAGATGGTATTACAAAGGTTAAATCGATGAGTGAACTAAAAGACGATAAATTTATTGTTTCGACCTCTTATTTAAAAAAAGGTGAGTGGACAAAACCCGAACAACGTATTTATACACGCAGTACAAAAACGGTTAAATTTAAATAGCTGTGATTTAAAAGCGCAAAAGGCAGCCTAGGCTGCCTTTTGTCATTTATAAAACCGTATTTATTTTACGTATTTTTTAAATGGCGCGTCTACTGGTGTATCAGCAAGGTGATTAGTGTAGTTGCTCATTACTTTTTGAGACAAGCCTACAATAATTTCAAGTAGCTGTTGCTTAGCGTAACCTGCGGCAAAGAATTTTTCGATTTGCTCATCGCTGATCACGCCACGTTCACGTGTCATTGCGAGTGTAGTTTCACGAAGAGTTTCTAGCTTAGGGTTTTCAAGTGGTGTTTTGTTAACAAGTGCGTCAACAATACCTTGATCAACCTTCATTGCCGCTGCAATGCCACTGTGAGCAGGAACACAGTAATGACAGTCGTGCTCTACGTTAATTGATTGCCATACTACTGTTAGCTCTTCTGCGTTGAATGATGTTTTTTGAAACAACTCATGCAGTACTTGGTAACCTTTAAGTAATGTTGGTGCTTCAGCCATTACTGCATGTAAGTTAGGAAGCATACCAAATGCTGCTACTGAATCAGCTAGTAACGGTTTTGCTTCTTCTGGTGCGTTTTCTTGAGTGTATAAAGTAAATTCGGCCATGGTTAGCTCCTAATAATTAATAGTTTTAAGTAACTTCGAGACACATAGTATTTGATTTTGAGCGACTGTTCAAGTTAAAATTGAGCAAATGTTCAAATTGATTGAGAATGATATGGCTAATAAGGTTAAATTTGAACGCGAGAATGTAGTTCGCGTTGCTAGTCAGCTATTTTGGCAAAAAGGTTTTCATGCAACCTCAACGCGTGACTTACAAGAGGCAGTTAATATGCGCCCGGGTAGTATTTACTCTGCGTTTGGCTCTAAAGAAGGTCTATATTGCGAATCGCTGAAAGATTACACCGTACAAATGAAAACCCAAATAGAAGGGTTTTTATCAAGTGCCGATACAGTACTTGGTGGATTACGTGCGTTTGTTGAAAATGTGGTAATTAAAACAAAAGATTGCAGTCCAAGCGCTATTTGTATGCTAGTTAAAGCAAACAGCGAGTTTGCAGAAAAAGATTCAAACCTGTATGAGCTAAGCTTAGATTTAACAGCTCAATTTGAAGCTTATTTAACGCAATTATTTAACCAAGCAATAAACAAAGGTGAGTTAAGTAACACGTTGACCGCTGTTGAATATGCGCGCTTTTTTCAAGTGCAATTTACAGGTTTACGCGGTTATTTTAATCGTCCTAATGTAGAGCAATTTGCTGAGCCAATGATCAACCAAATGTTTATGTTGATTAAAAAGTTATAAATAGCAGTTATCGAGCATTCTCAACAAGTTACATTTATTCTACTAAATAAAAATGGCCAGTATTAACTGGCCATTTTTTTGTGCTTAAAGCTTAATTTGTAAGTTACGTTTTAAGCTTATTTAGTTCATTATCTTGCTGGGCAACAAGTGCATTAAGCGCTTCGCTGCTATCCCCTGCTTGTGTAGATAAGTCAGCAAGTTGCGATGCGGCATCAGATATAAGCGTTAAATTACGGTTTATTTCTTCAGTTACTAAACTTTGCTCTTCAGCAGCGGTGGCAATATGTGTAATTTGATTGGTTATTTCATCAACTTTAACAACAACACTGTGCAGAGCATCAAAAGCTACTGATGTTTCATCAACGGCATTTTGTGCACGTACTACGCCTTTTTCAATAACGGTGGATGCGTTACCTACTTCAGATAATAAACTATCAATTAGCTGGCTTATGTCATCTGTTGATGAACGCGTTTTAGAAGCGAGTGCACGTACTTCATCGGCAACAACGGCAAAGCCGCGCCCATGTTCACCAGCGCGCGCAGCTTCAATTGCAGCGTTAAGTGCAAGTAAATTTGTTTGTTCTGAAATAGTACGAATTACATCTAATATTTGCGTAATGTCTTTACTACGCGAAGCAACTTTTTCAACGGCTTGGTTAGCTTCTTTAATTTCTTCAGACATCGTTTTAACTTGCGTCATCGCAGATGACAGGCTCGACTCACTGCTTACTACCAAGCTATTTATTTCATCGGCTTGTTGGGCTGATTGCTCTGATGCTCTGGCTACTTCGAGTGCTGTTGCGCTCATTTCGTTCATAGCCGTTACCACACTTTCAATTTCTTGAAATTGAGATTGCACATTATGCTTAGTATCAATAGCTATGTGTTGTGCTATTTCGCCTTGCTGCTTGGTTTGATCTGACACCGTTTTAAGCTCAGAAATTAAATCACGTAGCTTTGCTAAAAATCTATTAAACCCACCAGCTAATGCAATAAGCTCTGCGTGGCTATCAACATGCAATGTATGTGTTAAATCACCTTCAGAACTTGCGAGGTTATCAACCCGTTGTTGAATTTGTTGTAGCGGCGCTATTACACCTGCTATTACTAATTTCATAATAACAAAAGCAACCACAGCAATTACTAAGCCTGTTATTAAAATAATAAATCTGAGTGATGTTGCTGTCTCTTGCATGTTTTTTTCTAGCGCTTCAGGCCCTGCAAGTGCTAGATCTGTAGGTACTTCTATGATTAATGACCACTGAGTGTTAGCTAGTTTTATATTAATTGGGTAATTTACTAAATATTCACTGTTTGTTTTAAAAATACCGCTTTGCCCTTTAGACTTTTCAATATCATTAAATATATTAGCACTCACAGCCTCTTTAATTGGGCGTCCTAATTTAGATTTATAATGACTGCTGCCTACTACTAAACCTAAATCACTTAATATAGTTACTTTAGCTTGGCCATTGTAAAGCTGCTTAGAAAGCTGTTCAGTCATTACTTGGAAGGTAGGTAGAGTTAAATCAACGCCGGCTAAACCTATAAACTGACCTGACTTTAAAATAGGCACAGTTAACGAAGTTAGCATTACTGAGTCGCCCGATGGGATTTCGTATAAATACGGTTCCATAATACAAGGCTTAAGCGTGTCTTTTGCACACAAATACCAATGCGCTTCACGAATACCAAATTCATTTAAAGAGGTAATATATTTATCGGCAGCATTGGCTACTTTTTGCTGTTCAATTACGCCGTTTTGGTCGCGAGTTATATACACCTCTAAGGTGCCATTACCATTAACCGAATGTTTGTAACCTTGTTTAAAGCTCGAATCTTGCCCATCAAAAGCATTAGGCTCAAATTGCGAATATATAGAAGAAAGCAGAGTATTTTGCTCTAACATCGAGCGGTTAATACTTACCACCGTATCGCGGCTAAGGGTTTCGCTTTTTGCTGCGTCACCTAATAAAGCAGCCAATGAATAAGGAATGCGGTAAGCTTCATTAATAAAGCCTGCAATTTTTTCTCCGTATCCAGCTGCATGAGCATTAAGCTTTTCTTCTACTTCTACAGTAATGTACTCTTCAGATTTAGTCGCTAACTGCTTATTACTTGATGATAACTGCCACCACAAAATGCCTGATAACACTAGTACAGTTATAAATATACTACCGACACTAAGCCAGAGTAACTTTTTTGCTAACGATATTTCTCGCATTCATTACACCCTTTAAATTAAAACTACTGATACAGTTTAGTAGATCTAACCAACGAAGCTATGAATATCGTTAAACAAATTGAATTTAATACAATACGTTGGGTTTTTTAAAGTTTAGCTAACCGTGCTGTTGTAATTGCGGCTAAAACTAATAAACACACACTTACCCATAAACACGCACTAAGCCCATATACTTGAAAAACCCAACCAGAAAGCACTGTACCAAGCAAACGCCCTATCGCATTGGCCATATAATAAAAGCCAACGTCGAGTGACACCCCATCATTTTTAGCAAAACTTACTATTAAGTAACTATGCAGCGATGAATTTACAGCAAATACACCACCAAAAATAAGTAAGCCAATTACAAGCGTAAAATGTACCGCTATATCCAATTGCATCAACAACGCCAAAATGCCAGTTACACCACTTAACAAAGCAACCCACCAGTATGCTTTTTTGACCGAATGTGAAGTTGAATCACCTTGCCCAGTTATTCGCGGTGCTTGTGATTGCACCAATCCATAAGCAATTACCCACGAAGCCATAAAGCCGCTGACCCACCAGTGATCCCAGTTAAACTGAGCGGCTAAGTAAACAGGTAGTGCAACTACAAACCATACATCGCGCGCTGCAAACAAGCATAAACGCGCTGCGCTAAGTAAGTTAATTGCCCGCGATTTAGAAAATAATTCTTTAAACTTAGGTTTGTTTTTAGCTTTACCAATATCGCCTTTTAAAAAAATTAAACTAATAACCCACGCAACACTAAGTAAAATAATTAGGCTTATTAATGCCCCCACAAAACCAAATACAGTTAGTAATAAGCCGCCTAAAAAAAAGCCCACCCCTTTTAAAGCATTTTTAGAGCCGGTAAGTATGGCAATCCATTTATATAATTGGCTTTGCCCTGCATCGTCTTGCGGTACTAAATACTTAATGGCGCTCTTTGCACTCATTTTATTTAAGTCTTTTGCTATGCCACTCAGTGCTTGCGCTGCCATAACATAGGCAACGGTTAGCCAATCCCCTGGCACGCAAAGCATGGCTAAAGCGACAAGTTGTAGCCCAAGCCCTACATTCATGGTTTTGTTCAACCCTAAATGCGCGCCAAGCCAACCACCTACTAAATTGGTGATCACCCCAAATATTTCATAAAACAAAAACAACATGGCTATTGCAAATGCACCATAACCTAACTGATGAAAATACAGCACCACCAACATGCGTAGCGCACCATCAGTTAAAGTAAATGCCCAATAGTTACTAGTAATTATTAAATATTGTTTTATAGAGCTCGGTAAATTAGCCAACTGCGCAAACATAGCGTTAAACCTTTTTAAACGAGATTAAACCAAATCACTTTGTGCAACTTTAAGCATTAGCTCAGCAGTACGGTTTGCATAACCCCACTCGTTATCGTACCAAGCGTATAGTTTAAGTTGAGTGTTGTTAATGACCATGGTTGAAAGCGCATCAATAGTGCAGCTGCGCGGATCTGTTTTGTAATCTATAGATACAAGCGGCTTTTCTTCGTAGCCTAAAATACCTTGTAGCTCGTTATTTGCAGCGTCTTTAAACCACGTGTTTACTTCGTCTTGTGTAACACCTCGCTCGAGTTCAAAAACACAATCAGTAATTGATGCGTTAGTAAGAGGTACGCGCACGGCGTGGCCGTTTAATTTACCTTTTAGCTCAGGAAAAATATGCGTAATAGCAGTTGCACTACCGGTTGTAGTAGGAATTAAACTTGTACCGCACGAACGCGCACGGCGTAAATCTTTATGAGGGGCATCAATAATCGTTTGAGTATTAGTAATGTCGTGAATAGTAGTCATTGAGCCGTGTTTAATACCCACTTTTTCTTGCAGTACTTTTACTATTGGCGCTAAACAGTTAGTAGTACACGAGGCGGCTGTAACAATTTTATGCTCACTTGGGTTATAAAGCTCATCGTTTACACCCATTACTACATTTAAAATACCGTCTTCTTTTACAGGTGCGGTTACCACAACACGCTTAACGCCTTGTGCTAAATATTGATTTAACAGCTCTGTGGTTTTCATTTTACCGCTGGCTTCTATTACTACATCGCAATCAGACCAATCAGTTTCGTTTATGGTTTTGTTGTTGGTAACTGCAATAGTGTGTTTACCCACACTAAAGCTATTATCATCACTAGAAACCTGTTGTGCTAAGCGCCCGTGTACTGAGTCAAACTCAATTAAATGTGCGTGGGTTTTAGCATCGCCCGCTACATCATTTACTTTAATAAACTCTATTTCTGGCCAATCAACTGCTGCACGCAGAGTTAAACGTCCCATACGGCCAAAACCGTTAATACCTACTTTAATAGTCATAATTAAATACCTTTAATAAGTTAGTTACAGCAGCTAGTAATACGTTCAGGGCGATTACCCATAACATTTAAGCGCGTTAAATCGTTTTCATAAAATGAAGGGTTAGCAGTAAGCGTTTGCGTTAATACATTTTTAGCCCACTCTGGTAGGGCTTTATTAATACTGTAATAAACCCATTGATTTTGTTTACGGTCGCTCAACAATCCGCATTGTCTTAACTGCGCTAAATGGCGAGACACTTTAGGTTGGCTTAGCTCAAGTGCAGCAACCAGTTCGCATACACATAGCTCTTCTTGATGGCTAATGAGCAGCATTGCTTTTAAACGCGTATCGTCCGCTAGGCATTTATAAAATTGAAGTGGGTTGAATTGTTCCATATTGTCCTCGCAGTTTTATTGCACATACAATAAAACAAAAACAGAATATATGGAATAGTGAATATATGATTTTTTGTATATTTATTTAACGACTCATTTATTAAACTCCACGCACAAAAAAGCCCAGTGGCAAAACCACTGAGCTATTACAGTATTAGTTAACTTAGCAATTAATTAAATAACTGAAAGCTCTACTTCAATATTGCCACGTGTTGCGTTTGAATATGGACATACTTGGTGCGCTTTATCTACAAGCTCCTGCGCTGCAGCTTTATCCATATCACCTAGTGACACAGCAAGTTTTACTGCAATACCAAAACCGCCTTCAATCGCGCCAATAGATACTTGTGAGTCAATATGTGTGTCGCTTGGTAAATCTATTTTTTCGCTACCTGCTACAAATTTTAGTGCACCAATAAAACATGCTGCATAACCTGCGGCAAATAATTGCTCTGGGTTAGTGCCTTGTCCGTCGTCTCCGCCTAAACCTTTAGGTGTTGATAGTTTTACATCTAAACGACCATCATCAGATTTAGCTACGCCTTCGCGGCCGCCAGTTGCAGTTGCTTTTGCTGTGTAAGCTACGTTTTGTAATACATTCATAATGAACTCCAAAGTTTAGTAATTAATTTAGTTTGTGTGCAAAATAATAGAACAAGTAATTAGAGATTGCAAATACTTTGCATGCAAATTAAAATACCATGTATCGAAATAAAGGATAACGTTATGCCGTTTGAGCAATTAAAGTTAAAAAATCAGTTATGTCATCGGTTATACATGGCATCTAACAGCATTGCGCGTGCGTATCGCGAGCCTTTAAACGAGCTAAATTTAACTTACCCGCAATACGTAGTAATGATGGCGCTGTGGGAGCAAGACGAAATAACAATTGCAGAGCTAATAGATAAAACCGCGATAGATGGCGGTGCTATGACCCAAATACTCAAAAAAATGAGCGACAAATCATTACTGGCTGTTATTAAAGATGAGCACGACAAACGCAAACGCCTAGTTCAGCTAACCAAGCATAGCCAATCACTTAAGTTAAAAGCAGCCGATATTCCTAAAAATATTTTATGTAAATTTGATAGTGTAGATGCAACACAAGCGAAACAGTTGATGCAGCTGCTCGATTTAGTAGTAAACGACTTAGCCGATTAGGCTCTTAATTTTTAAACAATAAACGTGTTTTAAAAGGTTTTAAAAATGACTCATATTAAAAAATTACTATTAGCAGCGGCGTGTAGCACGGCACTTTTAGGTAGCAGCGCCGTAACTGCTAACACCGCTGGCCAAAATGCTGATTTAAAAACAGTAGCGACTTTTGATGCGCAGCACCCACCGGGCAACATTGCTATTACCCCATCGGGCAGAAAGTTTTTATCTGTGCATGGCTTTTTTGGCCAAAAGCAAAAAATTATGGAGCTTTTAAGCGATGGTACAACTAAGCCCTACCCTAATGAAGAATGGGCATACGCGTACAATAACGGTAAAGGTTTTTACGACGTACTTGGCATAAATGTATCAAGCGATGGCGTTTTATGGATGCTCGACACTTCAGGACCCGATCACGCTGGGCGCTTAGTAGGTTGGGATACAAATAAAGAGCAACTGCACAAAATTATTTACCTGGCTAAACCGACCATTACCGACACCTCGTTTTTGAACGATTTAGTCATCGATAATAAGCATGGCGTTGTATACATTGCCGACACAGCACAAGGCAGCCAAGCCGCTATTATTACGGTAAACCTTAAAACAGGTGTAACACGCAGAGTATTACAAAATAGCCATTACACCACAGCCGAAAATATCGATATGGTTATTGATGGGCGCACAATGAGCCTTGGCGGCCAACCTGCCCGTTTAGGTGTTAACCCTATTACGCTTGACCCTAACGAAGACTGGCTTTACTTTGGCTCAATGTCGGGCACGTCGGTTTACCGCATTGCCACCAGCGATATAAATAACGAGAGCCTTTCGGGTAAAGCACTTGAAGACAAAGTTACGCGTTACGGCACTAAGCCAATTTCAGATGGTATTATTGTTGATGGCGGCGGTAACGTATATGTAACCGACATAACCAATGGCGCAATTGGCGTAGTTAAACCCACTGGCGACTACGAAGTATTATTTAAAGACGAACGTTTGAGCTGGCCTGATGGTTTTAGTTACGGAGCCGATCATAAAATATACTTTACCGTTGACGATTTACATAATTCGCCTGTACTTAATAATGGCAAAAATCAAAGCCACGGTAAGTTTAAAGTAATGTCGTTCGAGCCTTTAGTAAAAGGAAAAGTAGGCCGCTAATTTTTTTTTAAGTAACTACATTTTTTAAAAAGCCTTGCTCGTTTAAGTGACCCAATAGTTGCAGGGCTTTTTGTTAAAAACACACCACACTGGTGCATATTTTAAAAATACTTCACCTCTTTGGTGCTAACCCTTAAGTATGTATTTACACTTAAATACTAAACACCTGATTTCTATTCATAAAATATTCAAGTTAATGTTGGCATACTTCTTTCTATAAACTGATGTGTTCAGTGAAAATACCAAGGAAAAACCATGTTCAACTTATACCATACCCTTTACCTTTTATGGCGTTTAGACATTAGCGTTTGGCAAGTTAATGATCCAACAAATACCCATACCACCGCTGACAAAGAGCGCGTCTATGTTAAGTAACATCGTATTGTGTAAAGGCTTGGCATAAAGCTTAAATGTAAAAACCTACTTTAGGCTAAGCTTTTGCACACTATGAAATTTATGTGTACATTTTAATTAAACTTCAAATTAATCGTTCAATATAAAAACAACCCCCTTGTAATAAACTCCACATTTAAAAACATCGAAAAAATTAGTAAAAACACTTCGTTTATAACTTTGCAAGCAGCCCTATTGCGTTGTATTGTTGCATCCTATTGAAAATTTTTAGTTGGGACGTGTATGCACGCTTTGGAAGTTAATTTTGATGGCTTAGTTGGCCCTACTCACAACTACGCTGGTTTATCGTATGGTAATGTTGCCTCGTTAAATAACGCAGCAAGCTTTTCAAATCCTCAAGAGGCTGTGCTTCAAGGCCTTGAAAAAATGAAAGCCATGCACGACAAAGGCCTAACTCAAGGTGTATTTGCCCCTCATGCGCGCCCCGACTTAAACGTACTGCGCCGCTTAGGCTTTACCGGTAATGATGCACAAGTAATTCACAAAGCATTTAAAGCAGATCCTATTTTATTACGCGCGTGTTATTCAGCTTCAGCAATGTGGACAGCAAATGCCGCTACGGTATCGCCATCTCCTGATACAACCGACGGCAAAGTACATTTTACTTCAGCTAATTTGAATAATAAGTTTCATCGTTCATTAGAGCCTGCAACCACTACACGCTTATTAAAAGCGATGTTTAACAACGACAAATACTTTGCGCACCATACCCATTTACCAGACCAAGGCTTTTTTGGCGACGAAGGTGCAGCAAACCATACTCGTTTTTGTGACAGCCACGGCGAGCAAGGCCTTGAAATGTTTGTATTTGGTGCCAGCGCGTTTAACAGCCAATTACCAAAACCAGCTAAATTTCCTGCAAGGCAAACACTAGAAGCCTCAGAAGCAATTTGTCGCTTACATAACTTAAAAGATTCAAGCCAAATTTTACTACAGCAAAATCCAGACGTAATAGATCAAGGTGTGTTTCATAACGATGTAATTGCAGTAGGTAACGCCAACGTATTACTGTGCCACCAGCAAGCATTTTTAAACCAAGCTTTGGCATTGCAAGATATTCGCGAAGCGTATGTGGGCAATAAAGAATTTTATATTATTGAAGTACCTACCGATAAAGTAAGCATTACCGACGCTGTAAGTAGTTATTTATTTAATAGCCAGCTAGTGAGCCTTGAAGATGGTTCAATGCTGTTAGTGGCACCACAAGAGTGTAAACGCAACAGCGCGGTTAACGCCTACATTGAAGAAATGATCATGGCTGATAACCCAGTAAACCAAGTACAGTTTTTTGATTTACGCCAAAGTATGCAAAATGGCGGCGGCCCAGCTTGCTTGCGTTTACGTGTAGCCCTTAACGAGCAAGAACTTGCTGCAGTAAACCCAGAGGTTATTTTAACTGATACTAAATACACACAACTGTGTGACTGGGCAAAACGTAACTACCGCGACAAATTAGGCGCAAGTGACTTTGCAGACTCAGCCCTATTGACTGAAAGCTACCAAGCACTTGATGAGCTCACACAACTACTTAATTTAGGCTCAGTGTACGACTTTCAATTAGAAGGTTAATACATCAGCCTACACAAAGGCTAATACTACGGCTAATATAAAAATAGCGAGCCAAGGCTCGCTATTTTTATTTGTGCTTATGTTTATGTTAATACATATTTAAGCATCTTTGTTAACAGTTATTGCCGACGCCATAGACTCAGATATATGCAGCGTACGCTGCGGAAACGGAATACTCAGCCCTGCGCCTTCAATAGCTTCTTTAACACGTTTATTTAAATCCCACACAGTTTGCCAATAATCACCATTAACAGCCCACGCACGTAATTGAATGTTTACTGCGCTTTCGCCTATTGATGTCACCATTACTTTAGGTGCAGGCTCTGCGAGTAATCGGCTCTCTGATGCGGCTAATTCTTTAAGTACATTTAAGCCAACATCAATAGAGTCGGCATACGAAATACCCACCACTATGTCCATTCGCCTTTTGCCATTACGGGTGAAGTTTTTAATATTCCCACCCCACACTTTGCCGTTAGGTGATGCAATGTAAAGACCGTCGGTGGTTTTAAAAATAGTGGTAAATAGGTTTATTTCACTCACAGTACCAAGCGTGCCACTGGCATCAACAAAATCGCCTATTTTAAAAGGTCTGAGTATTAGCAGCATAATACCCGCAGCAATATTGCTCAGCGTATTTTTAAGGGCTAAACCAATCGCTAAACCAGCAGCACCCATTAGCGCAATTAAGCTTGCCGTATTAACGCCAAAAATATCTAAAATAAATAGCCCACCAATTATATAAACTAAATAACCAGCAATACTCGATAAAAGAGGAAGCAGCGTACTATCCACTCTTTTTAATGGCGATTTAGAGTTTTTAATCGCTTTTTTAACCGATCGTGCAATTAAGGCACTCGCAATTAAAATCACCAACGCTAAAATCACCTTGTAACCTAAAGTGATGATTGTTTCTGAATGGCTTTGCCAAAACGCTAAGAGTTTATCTTTCATGTTTGTTCCGATAAATGTGGCTGAAACTCAGCAAAATAATGGTTAAATCTAATAAAACCGACTTCAAAAGAAGTGGCGCGAGTATATAGTAAAAAACGATTAAATCGATGAAATTAAAAACGTTTTAAAACAGCATGTTAAAAGTTATAACTTCTCATATTTTTAATTCAATTTAGGTTAAGGGTTAAATACATACACTTAACAAATCAAATAAGAGGAAACAACCATGAACTTTAAATCAACAATATTAAGTAGCGCTATTATTTTTGCCTTAGCAGGCTGCGGCTCATCAAATGACGATGCTGAAACAACCCCACCGCAAACAAGTGATAAAACCACTTTTAGCTTAGGAATTTCCGACGCTCCAGTCACTGGTTTAAAACAGGTTAACGTTGTATTTGATTCAATAACAATTAAAGCCCAAGAAGGTGAAGAAGTTAGCTTTGAAACTCGCTCTAAAAACGATGCCACCTTAGCGCAAATGGTCAACTTACTAGACTATACGGGCGACGATATTTTTCAATTACTTGACGATCAAGAAGTACCTGCAGGTGATTATTCGTGGATCCGCGCGCAAGTAATAAACGGCGACACAAACAACCTTAGCTTAACATCTCACGTAGTTTATGAAGACGGCAGCATTGCACCGCTTATCGTAAAAAGAAAAGGTAATGATGGCGTGGGCGAAATTCAGCTAGATGGCTTTACACTCAATCAAACCGACAACGAGTTTGTATTAGAGTTTGATTTAAAAAAATCATTGGTTGATCCACAAAATAATAACGAAGTCTTTTTAAAACCTCGCGGTGTGCGTTTACAAAACCTTTCTGAATCACAAGATATTGAAGGCACTGTAAGCCAAACACTTATAAACAATTGCGAGACTGACAACATTGGTCTTGCCGCTGATGATTCATCATTTGGCCATGCTGTTTACCTTTACTCTGCGCAAGCACAAACCCCAACAGATATTCATGAAATAGATGGCCAAACGCCTGATAACGCTCCATTAGCTACCGCCAATGTTGTATTTGATTCAGACGATAATGAATACGAATTTGAACTCGCATTCATAACACCAGGCGACTATCAACTTGCTTATACGTGTAGCGCACACATAGACGATGCAGAGCAAGTAGATGCTGATTTTAATATTTATCAACTAAAACAAATTAGCCTAACACAAGCTGACGATTTATCAGTCAATTTTGACATAGCGCAATAACTGCATGGCGCACATTGAGCTGCGCCTTTATTCATTTGTTAATAAGGAAAAAACCATGGCAAAAGAGAAAATAGTACTCATAACCGGCGCTTCTAGTGGCATTGGTGAAGCAACGGCAAAAACCTTAGTAAACAACGGTCATAAAGTTATATTAACCGCCCGTAGAGAAGAGCAACTTAACCAACTTGTTGCCGAGCTAGGATCAGATAACGCAATGAGCGTAGCCGCAGATGCAACCGACTTTACCGCACTTGAAAACGTAGTTACCAAAGGCATTGAAAAGTTTGGCCGATTAGATGTAGCCTTTGCTAACGCGGGCATGGGTGTTTCAACCGCAGGCACCGAAAAAGGTGATCCCGATGAGTGGTCAACCATGATTGATATAAACATTAAAGCCCTACTGTGGACTGCAAAATTAACCCTGCCGCATTTACGCCAAAACAAAGGTCACTTTATATTAACCAGCTCTGCCGCTGGCCGTAAGCCAATTGGTGGCTCTATTTACGGTGCAACTAAATGGTTTGCTTATGGCTTTGGACAAAACTTAGCAGAAGAAATGAGCGAGTGGAACGGCCGCTGCACAACCATAGCCCCAGGCATGGTAAACACCCCATTTTTTGATGAAGCTAAACCCGACAAACTCGACCCACAAGATGTAGCCGACGCCGTACTGTTTGCTATTGAAGCAAACCAGCGCAACAGCGTACGCGAGATTTATTTAATGCCGACTAATTAATGTTGGCTAGATAGTTTGGGCCGTCAGGTTTAATACTAATGGTGTTAAACCTGATGGTTGTTTGTATTAATCTCAGCTCCGATTTCTACACATGCGGTCCTTAACTTTTGTATATAATCAATAAGCACTTCATCCCTTATAGACTTAAAATTAGTGCCTTGAAATGAAAACTCATCAAAAGATATGCTATGAACTGTCGTACCATCGAAAGCAAATGAATACATCGGTTTAACTAAACTTATATGCTTTGAAGTATTTACAAATGCATTGATATAGCGATATTCATCAGATGTTATTAAATTTAATAACATCTCCTTGATCTTAGATTGCCTCATGGAATCATGGACGGACTTAAAAGTTATTCTATGAATATTGTTAGCTGGCAGTTGAAAACATATTACCAATATTTGTGCAAGCGTTTCTGGTAGGCTGTGAACCATCATTGCAGCTGAAACAATCGATACTTCTCTCTTAGCTTTGGCTGAATGAAACTCTGGGAATGGAACCTTATTAACCAATTTATTCATTTGGGCTATATAGTTGTCAAGGCTACAATCACTGAACTTTTCAAAACAAACATGTGCTTCATTTAAGTGAAAACCAACAGCTTTGCCTTTCCAATCAAACGCATCCATGTACTGGTCTAAACGCTTATAATCGGTATCAGATACCTGCTCTTGAATACGGCTTTTTAAACTCTTAAAATTCCAACTAACCATTATTTTCCTGCTGATTGATAGCAATTTAACTTACGACATCTGTCGTTTTACAAACCGATAAATGTCCCTATATTACAGTGATTTCATGCTAGCTATAAAATAAACATCTGTAAACAGTTAGTTAGCTTCGCCTTACCTTTTCTAAATGTAGCAAAAATCCAAAATGGTGGAGATCAGTAATATCAGGCAAATTGCTGTTTAGTTGCACAGGTTGATTATTAGTTAAGTGGTTATATTTTAAATACCTGTGTTTAAACCAATAACGCGTACACCCCATAACCCTTAAACCTGTAACTCGTTATTGCTTATAAAATTAGTTAAAAATCACAATCTACTTCTATTGAATACTCTGTATTTTTACTTCATATTAAATATTCTTATTTCTCACTTATTATGCTGTTATGTCATTTTTAAAATTTAGCCATGCACTTATTTTTACCCTTGCGAGTACCCTGTCGCTTACAAGCCATGCGGCGCTTGATAAAAACGAGCGTGAAATAGTAAAACAGGTCGATAAAAACATTCCCCAAGCACTGCAAGAAATAGAGCAAGCCGTAAATATTAATAGCGGTTCGCTTAATATTGAAGGTGTAAAAAAAGTAGGTGCGCTGACAAGTGAGCAGCTTAAAGCCATTGGTTTTAAAGTAGAATGGCTGGATGGCAGTGCGTTTAACCGCGCAGGACATGTACTGGCAACCCATGAGAGTAAAAACCCCGATGCAATAAAAATACTGATGATCGGCCATCTAGATACGGTATTTGCCAAAAACGATAACTTTACTACCTACAAACAACTTGATGCCGATACAGCCAGTGGCCCAGGCGTTGCCGATATGAAAGGCGGTAACACGATAATAATTACCGCACTTAAAAGCTTACAAGCCCTTAATTTACTCGAAAATGTAAGCATAAAAGTATTGCTGACTGGCGATGAAGAAAGCAGCGGTCGCCCGCTTAGCTTATCTAAACAAGCTATTGTTGATGCAGCAATTTGGGCTGACGTAGCGCTTGGCTATGAAAATGGCGATAACAATATAAAAACTGCTATGGCGGCGCGCCGTGGTTATACCGGTTGGACGCTAAATGTAACGGCAAATGCAGCGCATTCGTCACAAATATTTAGCGAAAGCGTTGGTTATGGCGCTATTTACGAAGCATCACGCATTTTAAATGATGTTAGAGAGCAACTTGCCACGCAACCTAATTTAACATTTAACCCAGGGCTTATTGTGGGCGGTACCAATGCCGACTACGACAGTGCTAACTCGTCAGCAACGGCGTTTGGTAAAAGTAATGTAATAGCACAAACCGTGCATGTGGCAGGTGATTTACGCGCACTTTCGCCAAAGCAGGTAGAAAGCGCTAAAAGGGTTATGCTACAAATTGTGGCTAAAAACTTAGATGGTAGTAAAGCAGAGCTTATTTTTGAAGACGGTTACCCGCCAATGGCATTAACTGATGGCAATAAAAAGCTATTAGAATTATACAGCGACGCAAGCCACGATTTAGGCTTCAACAAAGTAGTTGCCGCCAATCCACGCAATGCAGGTGCGGCTGATATTTCGTTTGCGGCAAACCATGTTGATATGGCACTTGATGGTTTAGGCTTGATGGGCAGCGGTGCGCACACTAAAAACGAAACAGCCGATTTAACCAGCCTTGATAAAAACATTAAAAAAACGGCATTACTCATTTATAGATTAGGAAAACTGTAATAGTAAATGTATTTTAAAGATGAGCGTAGGCCAAATAATAACCGTCCTACGCTTGTACTTACTTTTAAGACATTATTTTATACAGTAATTCTCGCACTGTGGCCGGTTCAAACGGTTTATCACAAATAGCATCAACTCCCGCTTGAGCTATATTAGCTAGGTGGGTGTCGTTTGCCTCTGAGCTCACCATTAAAATAGGAATATGTGAGTAGCTATTTGAGCTTCTAACGGCTTCTGTTAGTTCTCGCCCGTCCATTTCTGGCATGTTGTAGTCGGTTACTATTAAGTCAAACGGTTGGTTATTCAAGTGCTCAATAGCTTCTTTACCGTTTTCAGCTTCTATTGGTGCAGGTATTCCCATCCCCGCAAGTACGCGTATTATGTGTTTACGCGCAAAGCGGCTGTCGTCTACCACTAAAACTCGCAGCAGCGTTACGTCAAAATGATCAAGTTCTACTTCTTCTTCGCTTATAATATCAAGGGTTGCTTTGAGTGCGCGGGTAATGGCTTTTGCGCTAAAAGGCTTTGGCAAAATAGCCAGCACACCCGATTGGCGTAATTGCTCAAGGTATTTTTTATTACGCTCGCTCGATATAAGCATAAAAGGTTGATGCTCGGTGATAGGGTTTGATCTTATTTCTTGCAATAGTGAGTCAGCTGTCCCGTCAGATAAATACATAGAGCTTATAACTAGATCAGGGTGATAACTTGCTAATAAGCTAAGCGCTTGTGTTTGTGTAGATGCAGTTTCAACTTGTTTTACACCACTTTCTAAAAGCGATTTTATTATTATTTTTTGCTGAACCTCTGAAGGCTCTACAAGTAAAATAGACAAGTTTGCTATTGCAGTTAAGTCGCTCATTCAGATCTCTTTAATATTGTTATAATCAGGATAATAATAACATTTTTGACTCGTTAATATTATATAAAGAGATTGTAATATTTAAGAAAACATTATCAACCCCTTTAAAATATAGCACTTATTAATTAGATTGAATGTAATCTAATGCATTCATTTTTTTATATGTGACGTTAGCGTGCAAAATATGTACAGGTTCAGGGTCAACCACTTCAACAGGAATGTCGTAATTTCGGGCTATTTCAATGGCCATTTGCGTAATATTGACGCTAAACGAGGTGCCCATAAATACAATTTTATCGGCGTTGAGCATACGCTGTTGTGCTTGTGTTATTCTGTAAAGCTCGGTGTAGTATTCGTCAAATAATAAAACAAAGGGCTTAAATGAATGGTTTAGCTCAGGCGTTTGGTTTTGAATATTAAATAGCTCAAAAAGAGACTCTTGCAGGCGGCTTTCGTCTACGCTATCCCACGGGGTGGCAACTGGCGTGACAGGCTCACCTTGCTCATGAAATAAGGTCATTTGATCAAGCCTGCCGTGTATCGCTATGTAATTTTTGTTACCCGCTTTGCCATCAAGCCCATCTATGTTTTGAGTAATTAGGTTTTTGTCACTTAGCCAATGGTGTACGTCGTTTGGGCCATGGTTGCGATACGTTGCAAAGCGATGGTAATACCATGCTAAAAACTCTTTTGGGGCGTTTTGGTACATTGCGCGCGTTGCCATTTCCATAGGCGTATAATTTTTACTGCCAATGGTCCAATAACCATCCTCCCCTCTAAAGGTGGGAATACCACTGGCTGCGCTGACTCCCGCTCCGGTAATGTAAAGAGTGTTCACTTTTTAACCTCGTAACCGAGTACGTTAGCGCTTACTTGCTGACTGTTATCTATACCACCAATTCGATATAAAACCCCACTGTGCTCAAGTAAACCACGATGATCCATACTCTTTACTTCAACTGAGGATAAAATTTGCCATTCGTTTTTTTCGATACTAAAGCGCCAAACATGGTCACTTGCAGGTGCAGGTTTGCCGTCGTAACCTATTGCGCTGTAGTTATATGGGTTATTAGAGCCTGCCAACATATAAATATTGCCATTATAGCTGGTGGCTGCCATTCGGTAGTGAGCAGTGCCTGTTGGATGTGGCAAGGTACGCCAGTCTATTTTTTGTGGATTAGTTGAATCTATTGTGCCTTTTAAGCACTGTGCTACACCTGCAAACGAGCGACGCGAATCAGGATTAGCTTGTGTTTTAACGCCATCACAAATAACAATGATATTATCGCTAATAGCAGCGGCTTGGCCAAATACAGGCTCACCTAAAAATGGCGAGGCTTGTTGCCATGTATTATTTTGCGTGTCGTATACTTGTACTAAGTTTACGTTGCCGTCGTTATGCCAACAGCTTATTAGATAAATGTAACGCGCTTTGTAGCTCAGCGCGACGCTATCGTCTACGGGTACTGGCATGCTCGCAAGATGAGTGTAGGTATCTTTTATTACGTCGTACTTATATACGTCGGGGCTTGAAACTTCAGTATGATCCTCTGCTACCGTATAGCCGCCAAACACATAGGCGTACTCGCCTAAACCGACTGCGGTGCTTGCTAAGCGCCCTTTTAGTGGCAAGCTTGAAGGCACACCAGTTTTAGATTGCCACTGTGAATCGCCAACTTTAAGCGCCCACACTTTGTTATGCACTGACGAATGCTGTTTATCGCGGCCCAGCCCCATAAAGCTTAAAAAATAGGTTTGGTTTTTAACAATAACTTTAGCCACAGCATTATTTGCAACAGGCTCAGGTAAAGCGGGAAGGCTTGCTAACGCAAGAGAAAAAAGAAGGCTCATAAGGCAAATAATTTAATAAGAATTAATACGCTCAGATTAAATTATTTTAGCCTTGTGAGCCAGTATTGTTATATCTAAATAATCAAACGCTTTTGATTAGTAACCATATTAGTAGGCAATACTAATATACTGATTTACGTGCGCTGCATTTTGCGCTTCATCAACCATTGCGGTTGCATAATCAGTGACCGAAACTTTGCTTTCGCCTGCATCATTAGTAAAAAATGTATTACTGCCGATACGGTAATTGCCTTCATTATCACCCAGGCATAGCTTGTGCAGTTTATTTATCGAGGAACTACCTACAAACTGCTGTAAGAGCATTTATAGATTTTTTAACGCAGCACTGGAAAACCGCTATTAAAAATGTGGCGCTAAGTAATGTATTGTACTTAAGGGCGTTGTGATGATGAGTTGTCTAAGGTGGTAGTTCAGCATAATTTTTAAGGTAAATAGGTTACGTTATCTAAGCCTTGTTGTTTATTTTTGTACATAGCTTGATCAGCATATTTTATAAGTTCGTGATCTGTTTGTCCGTGCTCTGGGTAGTTTGCAATGCCAATACTGGGGGAAATATTTAGTAGTACGTCATCTAACTTAAAGACAGCTTTAAACTCAGTGAGGACTTTATTTTTTATTCTGATTGTTTCGTGGCTAGAACTTAAATTATCTAAAATAATTAAAAATTCGTCTCCGCCTAAACGCCCTACTGTATCGTAATGCCTAACCGACGCTGAGAGCCTTTTTGCTATAGCACATAAAAGCTTATCGCCAGTTTCGTGTCCGTGGGTGTCGTTTACTGCTTTAAAGCCATTTATATCTATAAACAGTAAAGAAAAAAATGTGTTGTTAGTAGCTGCACTAATAATTACTTTTTCTAATCGCTCCATCAATAAAGAGCGATTTGGTAAGCCAGTTAACACATCGTGCCGAGCCATGTAATGGAGCTGCTCTTCCATTACTTTTCGCTCAGTTATATCGTGCGCTACTGCAATTCTTACTTGATGTTGCTCTGACCAACGCACAGACCATAATATATGGACTACTTGACCATCTTTTCTCATCCAGCGGTTTTCGAAGCGAGGGTTTACCGTTTCGCCAGACAATAGCGATGTTACGGCGTTATGCGTTTTGTAATGATCACCTTCGTAAACATAGTTAATCATTTTTTTGCCTACAACTTCGTCGGCCGTATAACCAAAAATTTGCTCAAATGCTGCGCTTACAAAAACAAATGTGCCTTGTTTATCTACCACACAAACGGCATCAAGCATTAAAGCGAGTACTTCTTCTACATTAATTAATTCATTTTTTATCATACTTTGGTGCCTTCAAAGCAAAACCAAGCAAATTTAAGTATTCTATATAGCTTTAACAAAAGCAAAGATAATTAAACCACAATCGCAGATAACACAGGGCTAGGTATAAATTGTGCCCATATAATTAATATTGCTTTGAGAAGCATGACACGAAAAAGTTAAGATTAAATATTTATAACCGTAAATACTTTGAAGTTATTCTGAAATAGACTAAATTTTAAGTCGTATATAAACATATAACTATCAGCTACTTACATTTTACTGACTCTTTAATAAATATACTTATAAAGTTCATTTAACTATATTTTTACAGTTCAATTGGGCGAAATTAGACCTTTTAACTACTACAAAATTAGTTACCTTGATTTTATCTCATTTATGCTTTTACACTGTTAATGTATGTTAATATTGTGTGATATCACATGTATTACAAAAACAAAGACTGTTTTTGATTTTTTGATTGCGCAGGAGACTTTTGGGTGAAAATATCACAACGTTTGTTTTGGCCATTACTTTTTGTTTGCCCTTTCTTAACGGCCGAGCCGTTTGAAGATGAAGACCTCGATCTTGATGCTTTAATGGGCATGGATGTACAAGCAACTTCTGCGATGAAAAGAGCGCAATCAGCATTTGATACCGCTTCATCTATTTATGTATTAAGTAAAGAACAAATTACTAACTCTGGTGCTACATCAGTACCTGAAGCACTGAAAATGGTGCCAGGTTTAATTGTACGTCAGCTCGATAACAATCAATGGGCTATTTCATCAAGAGGTATTGCCTCTCGATTTTCTAGCAAACTATTGGTTATGATTGACGGACAAAGCTTATATACCCCAAAATTTGCTGCAGTTTATTGGGAAACACTCAACGTTCCTTTGTATGACATTGAACGCATTGAAGTAATACGCGGACAAGGCGGATTACTTTGGGGTAGTAACGCAAATAATGGCGTGATTAATATCATTACTAAAAACAGTATTGATACTCGCGGTGGATACGCAAACGTAACAACTGGTAATCAAATAAATGTTGATGCAAATCTTCGTTACGGTGGTGATATAAGTAACATAGGCAGCTACCGTGTGTATGGTCATGTAAAAGATGCGAATGAATCAAAAAAAGGGATTTCACTCGCACCTAACGATACAACTAAACAAAATTCTTTAGGTTTTCGGGCTGACTTTACCCCTAATGATGAGTGGTCTGCGCTACTTCAGGGGGACGTTACTCACTCAACACTTGGTCAAAACTATCGAGGTGTTATAGATGAAACCAACGAAAACATTTCATTCTCAGATGATTTAAAGCGAACAGACTCACGCATAATGGCGCGCCTTGAAAACAGAGTGTCGCCCGATGCCAATCAAATGCTACAAATTTCTTGGCTGAAACAAAATGGTTCTCAAGATTATATTAAAGAAGACTTTGAATCGATAGATATTGATTATCAAATGAACTTCATATACCAATCTCTACAGCTAGATTGGGGATTAAACTACCGGTATAACTCTATCTCTTTCGCAGAAAGTGTATTTTTAGATAGCGATAAAAACTTTGATAACCTCAAACAGTTTGGTGCACTTGTTCAAGCTCAATACAATGTGACGCCTGATACACTCGATTTTATTATTGGTACTAAGCTTGATCATAACGATTTAACCGGCTGGGAAAATCAACCGTCAGCAAGGCTTATATACAAACCAGTAGATAACCACCTTACTTGGGGTGCTATATCGAGAAGTGTACGTACACCAACATTGATTGAATTTAACGACAACTTTAAAGTTAATGGTACAGAAATTAAAGATCTTACCGGTTTAAGCTCTGGCTTTGGACAAATAGACGACTACCGAATTGCAACCTACCTAAATGGTAACGACAAAGTTAAATCAGAAAACTATCTATCTTATGAATTAGGCTACCGTTTTACTGCTAACGATTGGTCATTGGATCTTTCTACTTATTATACAGATGCCAATAACGTAGCGGTTATTGATATGAATACGCATGCTGAACAATTCACTCCTATACTTGAATTATTTCTAGCAGGGAGAATCCCAGAAGTATTTCAAGCACTAACAATGACTCGCATAGATTTAGACTTTGCATCTGTAGCAGACACGACCACTAAAGGGTTCGACCTAGTTGTATCATGGCAACCAGTTGATAATCTCAATACTGAGTTTGGTTATAGTTACACCGATTATAAGTACGATTTACCTCCTCGAGTAGAGCCCGCAATCGGCTATGACTCTAAAAACAGGCAGTTATTTGCAAAAGCCGATTATTCTTTTTTAACCAACCATAATGTGTTTGCGACATTGCGCGCAATAAACTCAAATGCATATAACACTGATAATTACACAACGTTAGATATTAGTTGGAATTGGCAAGCAACACCTGTGTGGTCTACTGCAATTTCGGGTAAAAACCTCTTTGCAGGTTCACATATTGAGTACAATAATACGCGCGAAACCTATACATTACCAAACTATATTGATGAATGTATTACGTTTACAATTTCAGCAAATTTCTAAGTTAATTAGATGATTAAATTAAGAAGTTTAATTCACAGTAGCTTAATAACGTTGACACTTTTTAGTGCCAGCGTTTGTGCTGTTGAAAAAGAATACATGCTAAAAGCTGGCTTCTTATATAACTTTGCACGTTTTGGACACTGGGATTATCATTTAGAATCTCTTAATGAATTTATTATTTGTAGCCCTGATAAATACTTTATTGATGCGGCTAACAACGCTTTAAAAAGTCGCACTATAAAAAACTTACCTCTATACAATAAATTAATCACTCTTGATGAAGTAACAACCTCGGCGTGTAACATGCTATTTATTACCTCTGATACATTTATCGAATGGCAAAACATAACACCTTTAGAGCTGAAAAACGTTATGCTCATTGGTGAAACAGACACATTTATTGAAAATGGCGGTCATATCAGGTTTTTTCTTTCCAGTGGTAAAATTCGCTTTGAAATTGCTCCAAAACAGCTTAAAGATGCAGGCATTACTATGAGCTCAAAAGTGCTACGCCTTGCCCGCGTTGTAGATAGGTAGTGCAATGAAAAAACTATTTGCATTAAATACGATGAGCAAAAAATTACTATTTATCTTAATGAGTGTTGCACTTGTATCAACCGCGACAGTAACCATTGTATTTAGTGCTTATGAAATCACTAGCGCTAAAGAGGAACAAATAGAAAGCTTGGGCTCTCTGTCAAAAATGCTTTCACCGAATATAACTACAGCACTTATGTTTGATGATATAGATGCAGTGCAAGAGCTTATAAACCCAATACTTATACGCTCAGATGTTATTAGTATAATGGTAACAAGTATGACTGGTGAGGAACTTGTTATTGCGCAATCCGAAGATGAAGATATGGAGCAAAGTATTGAAGTAAGTACACCCCTTCAGCTCGATATGCATGATTACGGTATATTAAAAATACGCGCTAACAACAGCTACATTCAAGACAGAATTACTTTTTACTTTAAATTTATAATGATTTTGATGGTATTCACCTTTGCCATCAGCCTAATTTTATCTCTTTTATTAAGGCGTCGCTTTTTAAACCCTATTTTATATCTAGCTCAAACAGCAAATAAAATAACTACATCACACGATTATAGCTTACGCGCTAAACAGCTATCACAAGATGAAGTAGGACAATTAACCTCTTGTTTTAATGCGATGTTATACAACATTGAGCAAAGAGAAAATTCATTAGAAAACCAAGTTAGACTGCGTACTAATGAACTTGAAAATGCGAATATTCAGTTGCAACAATATGCCTACCAAGATGGATTAACCGACTTACCGAACAGGCGTTATTTTTACGAAAAACTACAAAGCTTAGTAAGTATTAAGGGAATGAAGTTCGCCCTTATATTCATAGATTTGGATGGCTTTAAAGAAGTAAATGACAGCCTAGGTCACGACTACGGTGATTTACTCTTACACCAAGTAGCCACAAGACTGCAAAGTTGTATAACGACTAAAGATACAGTCGCACGTTTAGGTGGTGACGAATTTACATTAATTTTAGAGGGTGTAAATAGTCCTGATGAAGCATCAAAAATTGCCGAAGCAGTAAAAAGTAGCTTAATGCAGAGCATTAAAGTAAAAAAAGAGATAGTCTATGTTACCGCAAGCATAGGTTTAACATTTTTCCCTGCTGATGGTTTAACAGTAGAAGAGCTCGTTAGACGCGCTGACCAAGCAATGTATTTATCTAAAAATAAAGGGCGGAATCGCTATGAATTTTTCTCTTATGCTATAGAAGAAAAAGCCACAGAAAAGCGTCGTCTAATAGAGGAGATACGCACTGCAATTGTTAAAAACCAATTTGAATTATTTTACCAACCTATATTTTCAATCGACGGGAAATCAGTACCAAAAGCTGAAGCTCTAATTCGTTGGAATCACCCTGAACGAGGCCTAATAGGGCCAAATGAATTTATACCTGTCGCTGAAAAAAACGGATTAATAAACGATATCGGCCAATGGGTAAAATCTCAAGCAATTCAAGATACTGTCCAATTCAATGTTTTAAGTGAAAAGACAATTCAAGTCAGTGTAAATACATCACCTCTTGAAATTGACCGCGCTGGTTGCTGGGTGGATGAATGGATTGTTGCAAGTAAAAAGTACCAACTACCCGCAAACACCATTTTAATTGAAGTCACTGAAAATACTTTAATGGATCCCGACTCGTCAATACAACGACAATTAAAACGCTTAAGCACTATTAATATAGATATTGCAATTGACGACTTTGGTGTTGGTTATTCTTCTTTGGCGTATTTACAGCGCTTAGATATAGATATTTTAAAAATAGATCGCTCATTTATCAACGATATAGAATCAAACGATAATAGTATTGCTCTCGTGAAAGCTATTATCACTATGGCTCACAATCTAGACGTAATGGTGGTTGCTGAAGGAGTTGAGACACAAAAACAGTATGACCTATTAAAGCAGCTTGCTTGTGATTATATTCAAGGCTACATTTTTTCAAAGGCAATTACTAAACAAGAGTTTATGGAAAAGTATATAATACCAATCCGCAATAATACTTAATCATTTTGCGGGGCTGAACGTGTCGCTACCTGTGTTAAAAAATTTTCATTTAGAACAACTAAATAGCAATTTTTTTGCCTAGCTATCAACACGTTTTCCATCCTAAAAATAGATCACTTAATTAAGCGAATTGGTATAAAACAAAAAGAAGTGATCTGATTTATGTCTATCATGCTAGATTTTAGCAAGCCAACACAGAACATTTCTTTACTTTTGCCTTAAAAATCCATGTATTTAAAGCTCAATCCCAAGCTATAACCAGCGAGGGACTAGTTGTTTATACTCTTTATATTGTGTAGAAAAACGATGAGCTAAATGAGCCTCCTCAACTAATGTTTGTCTATATATAGCTGTAAAACCAATAACTAAACAGGTTAAACTAAATATACTAGGTAAGGCTAAAAAGAACCCCACCTGTGCAGCTACAACGCCTAAATACATCGGATTCCTAGAGTATTCATATAATCCTGATGTTTTAAGCTCATGTGGTCCCTTAGGATCAATGCCTGAACGCCAAAGGGCTGCCATATGAAAATGTACAAACATCGTTAAAATAAAGCCTGCGGTCAATAATACATCGCCAAATAATACGCCTGGCCAGCCATTGAGTATTGGGAATAGCCCAAGATAGCTATCTAACTCAGGTACAAACACTCTAATTACACATACAAACCAAATAGCAGCCCTGAAAAATTTAAAAACCATATGGTTCCACCAACTAGTACAAAATTTATCACCGGGATAAATAACGCCTGATGGTGTATTTCGATTTTTATAAATAATTCTAAATGTATAAAATCCGGCAACAAAAGTATAAAAAATAGCTAAGTAAACTCGGGTAAATTCAACTAGCGATGCAGAGTCATTTACAAATGTTTCATAAGGCATTTAAGTTACAGCTCACAATCATTATTGGTAGTAATTTTAAAACAACTAAGCCAATAGATTTAGTTATAAGATCATGAAATCATATTAGTATTCATTGCCCTCATAAACAAGCTAAGTCTGTGGTTAGTTAACGAGTTATAATCAACTAATCAAACTAATTTATAAATTCTGTTTGATACTTCACCTAAACAACTGCTTACACAAACCGAAAACGTAAATTCGGTAGTTCACAATTTTATTTTTATACCAATTCGCTTAATTAAGTGATCTATTTTTCCGCCCTACTCGATGGTGTTGGTATGAGTGTGTGTTAATTGCGCACATTTCACTTTTCTGCAGACGTAAAAAAGCCCGACTATTTCTAGTCGGGCTCTCTACAATTTGAAGCCTGGTAATGTCCTACTTTCACATAGCAAATGCTACACTATCATCGGCGCTGTTTCGTTTCACTACTGAGTTCGGCATGGAGTCAGGTGGGTCCAAAACGCTATTGTCACCAAGCAAATTTGGGCGTTAATTCGTATTTCTACGCACTAACTGAATTTGGAAAATATCTGATAATATTTTTTAAGTCTTTCAGTAATATCTACTTTAGTCATATTAACTTCTGTCTAAACTGTCGCATAAAACGCGTTTGGCGTTGTATGGTTAAGCCTCACGGGTAATTAGTACAAGTTAGCTTAATGGCTCACACCACTT